>NZ_JAJSLU010000007.1:191389-254302 GCF_023063025.1 Pseudomonas sp. YL2
ACTGGCGGATGGGCCACTGCCGGGCGGCGGGCCCTCCGCGAGCCGGCCCGCTCCCACGGGTTTTGTGTCCGCCCCAAATCCCCTGGGGGGGCGAGCCTGCTCGCGATGGGGCCGCGTGACTTATACGAATCCTCCCCGTTGATACAAATCAAGATGCCCCGCCGCGCCCTCCCCTAGACTCGCCACACTGCCAGCCTATCCGGGGGAATGCCCGCATGCTCGACGCCATTCGTTGGGACACTGATCTGATCCGCCGCTACGACCTGGCGGGGCCGCGCTACACCTCGTACCCGACGGCCGTGCAATTCAACAGCCAGGTCGGCACCTTCGACCTGTTCCATGCCCTGCGCGACAGCCGCAAGGCGTTGCGCCCATTGTCGCTGTACGTGCACGTGCCGTTCTGCGCGAACATTTGCTACTACTGCGCCTGCAACAAGGTCATCACCAAGGATCGCGGGCGAGCGCAGCCGTATCTGCAACGGCTGGAGCAGGAAATCCAGTTGATCGCCTGCCACCTGGAACCGGCGCAGAAAGTCGAGCAACTGCACTTCGGCGGCGGCACCCCGACTTTTCTCAGCCATGACGAACTGCGCCAGTTGATGGCGCACCTGCGCAAACACTTCAATCTGCTGGATGACGATTCCGGCGATTACGGCATCGAGATCGACCCACGCGAGGCCGACTGGTCGACCATGGGTCTGTTGCGCGAACTCGGCTTCAACCGGGTCAGCATCGGCCTGCAAGACCTCGACCCGGCGGTGCAACGGGCGGTCAATCGCCTGCAAAGCCTGGAAGAAACCCGCGCGGTGATCGACGCCGCGCGCACCCTGCAATTTCGCTCGATCAACATCGACCTGATCTACGGCCTGCCGAAGCAGACCCCGGAGAACTTTGCGCGCACCGTCGAGGAAGTCATCAGCCTGCAACCGGACCGGCTCTCGGTGTTCAATTATGCGCACTTGCCGGAGCGCTTCATGCCGCAGCGGCGGATCAACAGCCACGAGCTGCCGAGCCCTGCGCAAAAACTGGAAATGCTTCAGCGCACCATCGAACAACTGACTGCCGCCGGCTACCGTTACATCGGCATGGATCACTTCGCCCTGCCCGACGACGAGCTGGCGATTGCCCAGGAAGAGCAGACCCTGCAGCGCAACTTTCAGGGCTACACCACCCACGGTCATTGCGACCTGATTGGTCTTGGGGTGTCGGCGATCAGCCAGATCGGCGACCTCTACTGCCAGAACAACAGCGATCTGAACCAGTACCAGAACACCCTCGCCGCTGCGCAACTGGCGACCAGCCGTGGCCTGGTGTGCAATGCCGACGACCGCCTGCGCCGCGCGGTGATCCAGCAACTGATCTGCAATTTCAGCCTGGATTTCGCCGAAATCGAGCAGGCGTTCAACATCGATTTTCAGGGTTACTTCGGCGCGCTGTGGCCGCAACTGCAAGGCATGGCCAACGATGGGCTGATCAATCTGGAACGCGAGCGGATCGAAGTGTTGCCGGCCGGGCGCCTGCTGGTGCGTTCGGTGTGCATGGTGTTCGACGCGTATCTGGAACAGCAGAACCGCCAGCGCTTCTCGCGGGTGATCTGAAACGCCCTGCTTATGAAACCGATGTATCTCGAACGCCCCGTGTTTTTGTTTGCCCTGCGGCCTTATGCCCGTGGGACAAACTCGCCGCAGACTGGCCTGAATGTCCTCCCGTGGGTTACCCTTACGGCTTATGTGTGTTTTCCCACAAGGATTTAAGAAATGTCCGAGCCAGTCAAACTGCGCGCTCACAACCAGGCCCATTGCAAGGATTGCAGCCTGGCTCCTCTCTGCCTGCCACTTTCTCTGAATCTGGAAGACATGGATGCGCTGGACGAAATCGTTAAACGTGGCCGCCCGTTGAAAAAGGGTGAGTTCCTGTTCCGTCAGGGCGACACCTTCGATTCTGTCTATGCAGTACGCTCCGGCGCCCTGAAGACCTTCAGCCTGAGCGACAGCGGCGAAGAACAACTGACCGGTTTCCACTTGCCGAGCGAACTGGTTGGTCTGTCCGGCATGGACACCGAGAAACACCCGGTGTCGGCCCAGGCCCTGGAGACCACCTCGGTCTGTGAAATTCCTTTCGAACGCCTTGATGAACTGGCCCTGCAACTGCCGCAGCTGCGCCGTCAGTTGATGCGGGTGATGAGCCGCGAGATCCGTGACGACCAGCAGATGATGCTGCTGTTGTCGAAAAAAACCGCCGACGAGCGCATCGCCACGTTCCTGGTCAATCTGTCGGCCCGCTTCCGTGCTCGCGGGTTCTCGGCCAACCAGTTCCGCCTGAGCATGTCGCGCAATGAGATCGGCAATTACCTGGGCCTGGCGGTGGAAACCGTGTCACGGGTGTTCACCCGCTTCCAGCAGAACGAACTGATCGCCGCCGAGGGCAAAGAGATCCACATCCTCGACCCGATCCAGCTCTGCGCCCTGGCCGGCGGCTCGCTCGAAGGCTGATCTCGATCCGCGGTTGAGCGAAGCGTTTCAGCCGCGGGTATACTGCGCCGTTTGCAGCCCTGCCAGGACACCTCGACGATGGTCTTCGACTCCTTCGACATCAAATCCCTGATCCGCCCCGTGATCGACTTCCCGAAACCGGGCGTGATCTTTCGCGACATCACCCCGCTGTTCCAGTCGCCCAAGGCCCTGCGCCTGGTGATGGACAGCTTCGCCCACCGTTATGTGGAAGCCGATTTCACCCACATCGGCGCGATGGATGCGCGCGGTTTCCTGATCGGTTCGGTGCTGGCCTACCAACTGAACAAGCCGCTGGTGCTGTTCCGCAAGCAAGGCAAACTGCCCGCGGACGTGCTGGCCGAAGGTTACGCAACCGAGTACGGCGAAGCGTTCCTCGAAGTCCACGCCGACAGCCTGTGCGAAGGCGATTCGGTGGTGATGTTCGATGACCTGATTGCCACCGGTGGCACGCTGATCGCCGCGGCCAACCTGATCCGCCGCATGGGCGCGCGGGTGCATGAAGCGGCGGCGATTATCGATCTGCCGGAGCTGGGGGGTTCGCAGCGTCTGGAAGATATGGGCATCCCTACCTTCTGCCTGACGCAGTTTGCCCTGACTGATAAGTAAGTAGCGCCTGTCAGACCGCTTTCGCGAGCAGGCTCGCTCCCACATTTGGAATGCATTCTCCTGTGGGGGCGAGCCTGCTCGCGAAGGCGTCGGCCGCCTCAACGCAGAACCTAAAGCCCCATCTGCTTGCTGATGATTTCGTTCATCACCTCCCGCGTCCCGCCGCCAATCGACAGAATGCGGTTATCCCGATACAGCCGCTCCACCAGACTCTCGCGCATGTAACCCAGGCCGCCAAGAATCTGCACCGCTTCGCTGGTGATTCGATCCGAGGTGTCCGTGGCAACGTTCTTGGCCATGGAAATCTCCTTGATCACGCTCTGCCCCGCCGCCATCTTCGCCGCCTGGCGGTAGGTGAACTCGCGCGATACTTCCAGTGCGGTGGCCATTTCGGCCAGCCGATGCTTGATCACCTGGAACTTGCCGATCGGTTTACCAAACGCCTCACGCTCGCGCGCCCACTTCAGCGCCTCTTCGAGCGCGAGCTGCGAGGTCATGTTGGCCATCAGTGCCAGCGCCAGCCGTTCACTCTGGAAATTGCCCATGATGCAGGCGAAGCCCATGTTCTCGGCGCCGATCAGATTGCCCACGGGCACCCTGCAATCGTCGAAGAACAGCTCAGCGGTGTCCGAGGCCCACCAGCCCATTTTCTTCAGCTGGCGGCCTACGGTGAAGCCTGGGGTGCCCTTCTCGATCAGCAACAGACTGATGCCGCCGAAACCCGGCGCTCCGGTGCGCACCGCGACGGTGTAGAAATCGGCACGCACGCCGCTGGTGATAAAGGTTTTGCTGCCGCTGACCCGGTAGAATTCGCCGTCACGCACGGCGCGGGTCTGAAGGTTGGCGACGTCGGAACCGCCGCCGGGTTCGGTAATCGCCAACGCGCAGATCTTCTCGCCGCTGAGCACCTGCGGCACGACGCGCTCGCGCACCTCGGGCCGGGCCCATTTGACGATCGGTGGCAGGCCGATATCCAGCGAACCGAGGCCCGCGACCAGACCACCGGAGCCGCAGCGCATCAGCTCTTCGCTGGCGGCGACCTTGGCGAACACATCACCTTCGTGGCTGCCGCCCAGCACTTCGGGATAACCGATGCCGAGAATCCCTGCCGCCCCGGCCTTCAGATACAGCTCTCGGGGAAAGCTTTCGGCTTCTTCCCACGCATCGATGTCCGGCAGGATCTCGCGCTCGACGAAACGTCTGACGCTGTCGCGGACCATTTGGTGGCTGGGGTCGAAGTATTCCTGGAAGGCAGGCATCGGCGAACTCCATCGAAGGGTTGGCCGACGTTAACCGAGCGCTTGCTTGGTTTTCAATAAGTTTGTGTGAATCAGTCAGACCGAGGTGCGCCATTCGCGAGCAGGCTCGCTCCCACAGGGGATTTGTGAATGGCCCAAAGCCAATGTGGGAGCGAGCCTGCTCGCGAAGGCGTCAAATCAGACACTGCATCACTTAAAGAGAGATGGGTTTACGCCCGGCAAACGAATGCGCCAGCGTCCCGCCATCCACCAACTCCAGCTCACCACCCAGCGGCACACCGTGGGCAATCCGCGAGGCGATCAGGCCTTTGTTGCTGAGCAGTTGGGCGATGTAATGCGCGGTCGCCTCACCTTCCACCGTCGGGTTGGTGGCGAGGATGACTTCAGTAAACGTGCCCGCCTCTTCAATACGCGCCATCAACTGCGGAATACCGATGGCTTCCGGCCCGAGACCGTCGAGCGGCGACAGGTGGCCCTTGAGCACGAAGTAGCGCCCACGGAAACCCGTTTGCTCCACCGCATACACGTCCATCGGCCCTTCCACCACGCACAGCAGCGTGTCGTCGCGGCGCGTGTCGGCGCATTGCGGGCACAGATCGTCTTCGGTCAGCGTGCGGCACTGACGGCAGTGACCCACCCCTTCCATGGCCTGGCTCAAGGCCTGGGCCAGGCGCGTGCCGCCGCTGCGATCACGCTCGAGCAACTGCAACGCCATGCGCTGGGCGGTTTTCTGGCCCACGCCCGGCAAAGTGCGCAGGGCGTCGATCAGTTGGCGAATCAAAGGGCTGAAGCTCATGGGTAAAAAGTCCGACAAAACAACGAGACGCGGTTTATACCCGCGCCTCTGGCCAGCGTCAAATGCTCAGTCCTGGGTAACCTTCACCACCAGTTTGCCGAAGTTGCGCCCCTCCAGCAGACCGATGAACGCCTCGGGTGCCTGCTCCAGACCTTCCACCACGTCTTCGCGGAATTTGACCTTGCCGTCGCGCACCCACGGCACCATGTGGCTGATGAATTCCGGCTGACGGTCGCCGTAGTCATCAAACACGATAAAGCCCTGAATCCGCACGCGCTTGGTCAGCAACGTACGCTGCAGCATCGGCAGACGATCCGGGCCTTGCGGCGCTTCAGTGGCGTTGTAACCGGCGATCAGCCCGCACAGCGGGATCCGCGCCTTGGGGTTGAGCAACGGCACCACGGCATCGAACACATGCCCGCCGACGTTCTCGTAATAGATGTCGATGCCTTTCGGGCAAGCCTTGGCCAGTTGTTCGGCAAAGTCCGGCGCCTTGTGATCGATGCAGGCATCAAACCCCAGTTCCTCGACCACGTATTTGCATTTGTCGGCTCCACCGGCCACACCCACGGCGCGCAGGCCCTTGATCTTCGCCACCTGACCGACCACTGAACCGACCGCACCGGACGCTGCAGCCACCACCAGGGTTTCGCCTTCTTTCGGCTGACCGATGTCGATCAGCCCCATGTACGCGGTCATCCCCGGCATGCCCAACACGCCGAGCGCCATCGACGGGCTCGGCAGGCCGGACGGAATCGGCATGATGTTACGACCGTCACTGATGCTGTGGCTCTGCCAGCCAGTGAGGCCGACCACCAGATCGCCCTGGTGGAATTTCGGATGACGGGAATTCTCGACACGGCTGACAGCGCCACCGGTCATCACTTCGCCGATTTGTACCGGCGCGGCGTAGGACGGCGCGTCACTCATGCGTCCGCGCATGTACGGGTCCAGCGACAGGTACAGGGTTTTCAGCAGCACCTGGCCGTCTTCGAGATCCGGCAACGCTTCGCGCTCCAGACGGAAGTTTTCCGGAGTCGGCGCACCGACAGGGCGCGAGGCGAGGACGAAGCGTTGGTTGAGGGTCAGAGGGTCGGACATGTCAGCGTCTCCTGTGAATGATGAATTCGGCGGTATAGGGAGCAGACCTTTGGCGGCGGTGGTGGGTTCGATGTTTCTTCAGTTGGTCCGAGCCGACGCCTTCGCGAGCAAGCCCGCTCCCACAGGAAGAACGCATTCCAAATGTGGGAGCGGGCTTGCTCGCGAAAGCGTCAGCTCTGCCAACACATGACACTCAGGCAAAAACAAAAATGCCAGGCGCGATGCCTGGCATTTTGTGTAGCTCATCCAACTCGCGATGGCGAATCAGAATGGCAGTTTCATACCTGCTGGCAGGTTCATGCCGGCGGTCATGCTGCCCATTTTTTCCTGGCTGTTGGCTTCGATCTTGCGCACGGCATCGTTGACGGCGGCGGCGACCACGGCTTCGAGCATTTCCTTATCGTCTTCGCTCAGGCCTTCAACCAGGCTTGGGTCGATGCTGACGCTTTTCACGTCGTGACGACCGGTCATTACCACGGTGACCATATCGCCACCAGCCTTGCCGGTGACTTCGGCGTTGGCCAGTTCTTCCTGCATCTTGGCCATTTTTTCCTGCATCTGCTGTGCCTGCTTCATCAGGCCGGCCATGCCACCTTTCATCATGGGAATCACCTCAAAAGTACTTGGATCAAAACAGCGCCCGGCACTTAACGCCGAACGCCCTCAGTAATTAGCCTTGGGCGACCAAGGCGTCGACAGGTTCAATAGTATCGTGTCGCACCACTGCACCGAACTGCTGGACCATCTGCTGGATGAACGGATCCCCGTGGATCGATTCCTCCGCCTCGCGCTGACGGTTGGCCCGGCGACGGGACGCGGCCTGCGCCGGGGTTTCCTGCTCGGACTTGATCAGTTCGATGGTCAGGGTCAGCGTGCGACCGTGGAACTGGTTCAACGCATCGTTCAGGCGCCGCTGTTGTGTGGCGTTGAACAGCGCGCTGTGCGCCGGGTCCAGGTGCATCAACCAGTGGTCGCCATCGATTGCGATCAGCGTGCAGTTGGCGGCGATGCTGCCGGTCATGCCGGAGATCGGCAGTTGCGGGAACAGCTCCAGCCATTGCAACGCCAGACCGGTGGCCGGCGCGGCGGCAGGCTCCGGCTCGGGTTCCGGGGCCGGCTCGGCGGTGTGTTCGCTGGCCAGATCGTCGAGGTAGCTGTAGGCCGAATCCATGTCCGGCTCGATGTAGTCTTCGTCCAACGGCGGCTCGTCGTCGAGGTCCATGCCTGGAGTGGCGGCATCGACGTCGGCGACCGACGGCTCGGGAATCGGCGCAGCGGCCCACTCCGGCGCATCCGGCACCACGCTGTCCGGGGTCGGCAGCGGCATCGGCGGCAACTCGGGCTGCTCGCTGGCGGTTTCCAGCACCGGCTCGACGGCTGGTTGCTGCACCGGCTCAGGTTCTGGCTCGGGTTCGACCGGGTCGTTCCACGGCAGGTCGACCAGCGCTTCGGCGACGACCGGTTCAGGTTCTGCTTCTGGCGCGGGTGCCGGCGCAGCCACCACCACAGGCTCTGGAGCCGGCGTTGGTGCTGGAACAACAACCGGTGCAGGCGCAACAGCCGCAGCGACTACCGGCGCAGGCTTGGGCGCGGCAGCCACTGAGTTTGCGGAATCAACTGTGGCCTGGCTGATCCCCACTGGCTTTAGCGGTTGCCTCGGGGCGTCCGCCGTATCCGCCGGCCGGAAGGCCAGCATCCGCAGCAGGACCATTTCAAAGCCACCACGGGGATCCGGCGCCAGCGGCAAGTCGCGGCGACCGATCAGGCCCATCTGGTAATAGAACTGCACGTCTTCGGCCGGCAGCGCCTGAGCCAATGCCAATACGCGGTCACGGTCGCCATGACCGTTGTCGACACCTTCAGGCAAGGCCTGGGCGATGGCGACGCGGTGCAGCACGTTGAGAATTTCCGAGAGCACGCCGTTCCAGTCCGGGCCTTGCTCGGCCAGGTGGCGCACGGCTTCGAGCAACGCCTTGGCGTCACCCTCGATCAGCGCGTGCAGCACGTCGAAGACCTGGCCGTGATCCAGCGTGCCGAGCATCGCTCGCACATCGGCGGCCAATACCTTGCCTTCACCGAAGGCGATGGCCTGGTCGGTCAGGCTCATGGCGTCACGCATCGAGCCGTCAGCGGCGCGGCCCAGCAACCACAGCGCGTCGTCTTCGAACGGCACGTTTTCGGCGCCGAGCACGTGGGTCAGATGCTCGACCACACGCTCGGGCGTCATGTTCTTCAGCGAGAACTGCAGGCAACGCGACAAAATCGTTGCCGGAAGTTTCTGCGGGTCGGTGGTCGCCAGGATGAACTTGACGTATGGCGGCGGCTCTTCGAGGGTTTTCAGCAGCGCATTGAAGGAATGGCTGGAGAGCATGTGCACTTCGTCGATCAGGTAGACCTTGAAGCGCCCACGGCTTGGCGCGTACTGCACGTTGTCCAGCAGCTCGCGAGTGTCCTCGACCTTGGTCCGGCTCGCGGCGTCGATCTCGATCAGGTCGACGAAGCGCCCTTCATCGATCTCGCGGCACACCGAACACTCGCCGCAAGGGCTGGAAGTGATACCTGTCTCACAGTTCAGGCATTTGGCAATGATCCGCGCAATGGTGGTCTTACCGACCCCGCGGGTACCGGTGAACAGGTACGCGTGGTGCAGCCGCTGGCTGTCCAAGGCATTGATCAGAGCCTTGAGCACATGGGTCTGGCCGACCATTTCGCGGAACGAGCGCGGACGCCATTTACGTGCAAGAACCTGATAACTCATCGAAAACCGTCGCAACGAAGGAAGCTGAAGCGGCTAATGCTAGCGGAGCAAGGGCAAAATTGCATCCGGTGTGCTCGTCTAATCTGGCTAAGCTGCTGTTGGCGGGGAAATTTCGCTCGTGATCGGGACTCATCGGAGCATTTATGCGTTGGGCCTTGGGAGCTTTGTTGGGGATCAGTCTGAGCGTGAGCGCGGCCGAACCGCCGCTGCGCTTCGTCGTGGCCGACAGCTGGGCGATGCCGATGGTGCAGATCGACCACGGCCGCCCGACCCAGGGCATCCTCCACGACATCATGCTCAGCCTTGCGACGCAGGTCGGCGTGCCGGCCGAATTCCACGTCCTGCCGCGCGCCCGGGTGCAGAACGCCATGGAGCACGGCGAAGTCGACGTGCGCTGCTATGCCGCACAATCGTGGCTGCCGAATCAGTCCGGGGACTATATCTGGAGCCTTCCGCTGCTGTTCCAGCGCGATTTGCTGATCAGCCGCGACGCTCAGCCGCCCCGCGTCGACCCTGCCGATCTGCCCCGCCAATCGATCGGCACCGTGCTCGGCTATACCTATCCGACCCTGCAACCGCTGTTCGACGCCGATCGCCTGCAACGCGAGGACGCGCGTAATCAGGAACAAGTGCTGGAAAAACTCCTGGCCGGCCGCTACCGCTATGCGGTGAGCAATCAATGGACACTCGACTGGTTCAATCAGCGTCTGCTGCCCGGGCAGCAACTGCACGGCGTCGCGGTGCTGCAGGAGCAGCATGTGGGCTGCTACGTGAGGAATGACCCTCAGGTGCCGGTGCAGCGAATCTTGCGCACGTTGTTGCGGATGAAAATGTCGGGGGAGATTGATGACATCATCCGGTTGTATACCGGGTCCGCTGAAGCCACCCCATAACCCATTGTGGGAACGGGCTTGCTCGTAAAGACGGTGTGTCAGTCACCTGATTCGTTAACTGGCACACCGCCTTCGCGAGCAAGCCCGCTCCCTCAGGGGGACATTTCCGACAGAGAATTATTCAGTAGCCGTGCGACTCACGGAATTTCTGGTAGTCGTGAAATTCGATCCATTCGACCACATCGTACGGCAGGTAAAGCTGCTGCCGGGCGCGGGAGATGGCGATGTACACGGCGCAGATCCGCTGATCGAACGCGTAGGCGTCCTTGAACTGCACGTTGGTCAGCAGCTCGGGCGTCAGCAGAACGCGGTCGAACTCCATGCCGCCCGCCTCGTGCGCCTGCATCAGCAGGCAGCTTTTGCCGGGGCCGCCGATCATCCGGTTGAGCCGGGTCAGATCAGCGACCTTGAAGCCTTTCTCCAGCTCGGCCTCGACCCACAAAAACGCTTCGTCGAACTGGTTGGCATCGCGCACCTGCTGCCACTTGGGCAGATCGCTGAAATAGCGATGCGGGCCCTTCTCGCTGTGCGTGGAACTGTAATAATCGACCTTGAACAACTCGATGGCGCTGGTCATGAAGTGCTCGAGGTCGCGCTGCGCTGTCATGTCGGCAAAGCTGAACAGGCAATTGGCATCGTGCAGTTGCATGGCCCACTTCATGGTGTCCCAAGGGGACGCCGTCAGCACCACGCAACCTTCCGGCGGGACAAAGCCCTGCGGATAAAACTCGATGCCGACGTCCGCCTCACGCGCACCTTCGAACGGCACCTTGCTCTTTTCCGAGTGCCGGGAAATCAGCGGATTGACCAGACGCTCGACGTTTCGTCCCGAACGCACCGAGTAGGTGATATCGCTCTGACGCACTTCACGCTTTCTTTTCACCAGATCGCGCTCGGCGTGCTGGTACTCATCGCCCAGCGTGATCAGCACCTGTCGGCCACGCTCGATTATCTGCAGCAGCGAAGCGGGAATGTCCTGACTCTCGTCAATCAGCACGTGTGTATAACGCGGCGGCACCACGCAGCCCGCAAGGCTTGCCCGCTTGATCAGCAACAAGGCTTCAAAGCCGCTCTGCCGGCCCCACGCCGGATTGGCCTCAAGGTAAGTCCAGACGCGGCTCGAATATTCCAGCAGCACTTTGGACTCAAGACCGGACAAGGACAGTTTGAAATACGGCAAATGATGCGCCGACAGGCTGTAGTCCCGGGAGTGGCAATAGCGCTCGAGGGTTTCCAGGCAGACGTTCAGGGTGCGTTGCGCGTCATGCTCGCGAAAGCCGAGGATGTTCAGCTCCTGCGCCAGACTCTGTTTGCTCGCGACTCGGCCGGCGGCGCTTGCCGGCTGTGGCTTGCGCCCATAAATCAGCCCGCGCGCGAACGCCTCAAAGGTGATGCCGGGCTTGCGTTCACTGGCAACACCCATGCGCTGGCACAGGGTCGCGAGTTTTTCCGGGGTGCGTGCCAGCAACAGGGTTTTCCCGGGGTCCAGGCACTCGGTCAAGGCACCGACCAGGTGGCTCTTGCCGATCCCGGCATAGCCTTGCACATGCAGGTCTTCATCGAGGTTGGCGCGGAAGGTTCTGACCAGTTTGTCCTGCGCGGCGCTGAGCCAGCGCTCGCGGTGCGCGGGGCTGATCATCTGCTGGCTGAACGGATTGTTGATCGCGTGGTGGCGCGCCTTGAACTCGTCATCCCACTTGCCATCGGGCAGCAGGTAATCCTGCGCCGACACCTCTTCGGCCAACAGCAATCGCAGGTTCAATCCCCTGATGGCGTTCAGGCCGAAGTACAACTGGCGCGGGTCGAACAGCCGTTGCGCCTCGGACAGCAGCCCTGCCCCGCCATCGACCGCCCAGGCGATCAGGCGCGCCAGCACCTTCTCCGCCGCTGCGGCGGTGAGATCCTTTTCGGTGGCCTGAGCCAGATTCTGGATGACCAGCACGGCGGCCAGCTGCGCATCCGTCAACTCGCCGAGGTTTTTTGCGCCATCGGGCTGCAACAGGCTGGCGCAGGTCTCATCCGTCACGGGCAAGTACACGGCGGTGGATAAATCGTGATGTTCCGGGTGCATACAACCTCGTAGCCAGGGCGCGAACTTGTCAACGACGCGCGCAGCAAGACGGTGGAGTATGCCACTGTTCAACCTTGGTGACTGAACAGGCATCGGGGGGCAGCCTTCGCGAGCAGGCTCGCTCCCACAGGGGCTGGCGTGAAAGCCCAAATCGCGGGCATAAAAAAACCGCAGTGGGCGAAACCCATGCAGTTCTGTTGAAGCGTTCTTCGTTCGTTAAGGTGGTAACCCCACCAGCCACACCCCGGCACACAATGTTCCCGCTGTGGCTGCTGCCTTCCGGCTCTGACCAGGTTCACGGGTAATCGTTGCGGGGGGACCGATGGGGTCACCATAACGACACTCACCTGTCGGCGAGCCGCGCCATTGTACCTATCTGAAGCGAAGTTACAACCGTTGGTTTCAGATTAAAAATATGAAGGGCTTCAAGCACTTGCTATTGCGCCTGCAACACCTCGTCCGCCTTGCCGCCCGCCTGCTGGATCACTAGATGGATGAAGTGCAACTTGGCAATCGCCGCCGCCGGCAGCACGAACGGGTAGAAATCCGGCTGGCCCATACTGCGTGACAGCTCGTTGAGCATGCCCGCCAGTTCGATCCACGCATTGACGAACGATAGGAACGCCGCGCCGCCGGGGTGCTCCGGGTCGTACAGCGTGCTGGACGGGAACGGCTGGTAGTCGAAGTCCATTTCCCGCGCGCTCATGCCGAAACCCAGCGCGGTATCCACCGCGTCCATCATGTGCAGGTAATGCGCCCAGGTTTCCGCCCAGTCTTCCCATGGGTGCATGGTCGCGTAGGCGCTGACGTAGTGTTGCGGCCAGTCCAGCGGTGCGCCCTGTTGATAATGACGGTCGAGCGCTTCGGCGTAACTGGCGCGCTCGTCGCCGAACAGGTTGCGGAAAGGTTCAAGCCACGGCCCATTGGCGATCAGACGATCCCAATAATAATGCCCGACCTCATGCCGGAAATGCCCGAGCAGCGTGCGATAGGGTTCATGCATTGCCGCCCGCACCTGCTCGCGATGGGCGTCGTCGGCTTCTTTGATATCGAGGGTGATCAGACCGTTGGCGTGGCCGGTCATTGGCGCGTTGCCTTCGAGGTCGACGCCGATGAAGTCGAAGGCCAGACCGGTGGCCTCATCCACGGTTTTCGGGATGACCGGCAGGCCGAGGGTGATCAGTTGCGCCACCAGCCGGCGCTTGGCGATTTCGACTTTGCGCCAGCGTTCGGGGTTTTCCGGCACTGAGAGGTCGGGGATGGTGCGGTTGAGGCTGCAGGCGATGCACAGGCTGTCGTGGCCGTTATCCGGCAGCAGCCAGTTGCACGCGGCGGGAGTATCGAGGTTGGCACAGCGACGAAACAATCCGGCGCCGGGATCGGCATCGAGTGTCCAACTGCCGTCCTGTGGCCCGGGCTGCAACGAGGTCAGGCGACTTTCTTCAGGCTGATAGCCCAACATGGCGTTGCAAGCCAGACACTGACTGTTGCGAAAGAACAGCGACTGGCCGCAGCGGCACGGCCAGATTTTGCTGTTGCGTGAAGATTCGCCCATGAACGGCGCGACGATGCGAGAACTGAGCTGCTCGAAAAAGCGGTACATGGCGATCTCTCCCTGGGGCTTGCCAAGACTAGATCATCCTGAAGTCAACAATGTTCCCGAATACAACGCAGCTACTGAGTGACACTGCCGATGTGGCGAGGGAGCTTGCTCCCGCTGGGTTGCGAAGCAGCCCCCAAAACCATGCGACCTCATTTACCCTGAAATACCGAGGATGGTGGTTTTGCGACGACTTCGTCGCCGAGCGGGAGCAAGCTCCCTCGCCACAAAAGCAGACTGCCGAACAAAACTGTATCAGGCAGAAATGCCATGGGTTTTGAGGAACGCGATAAACGCCTCTTCGTCCATCACCTTCACCCCCAGCTCATTGGCCTTGGTCAGTTTCGAGCCGGCACCGGGCCCTGCGACCACACAATGCGTTTTCGCCGAGACCGAGCCAGCAACCTTGGCGCCGAGGCTTTCCAGGTGTTCTTTGGCCACATCGCGGCTCATCAACTCGACCTTGCCGGTAAGCACCCAGGTTTCGCCGGACAGCGGCAGGCCCTCAACGACTTTCTTCTCGCTCAGCCAGTGCATGCCGAAATCCCGCAGCTGTTTCTCGGCGGCCTCGGCGATCTGCCGATGCTCGGGCACAGCAAAAAACTCGCGCACCGAATTGGCCTGCTTCTCCGGCAGCGCCTGACGCATGTCCAGCCAGTCGGCATTCATCACCGCCTCCAGCGAACCGAACCTGTCCGCCAGTTTCTGCGCGCCGCCCGGGCCGACAAAGGGAATGTGCAGCTTGTCGAGCAGACCGCCGAGCGTGGTGCTGGCGGCGAACTCGGCGCCGAGTTCACCCTGATCCTGAATCTGCAGGCCATGCCCCAACAACTCGGTGATCACCTGCTGGTTGTGTGCATCTTCAAAGAAGCTGTGAATCTCGTGAGCCACTTCCAGGCCGATGTCCGGCAGGTAGGTCAGCACTTGCGGCAACGCCTGCTGCACGCGCTCCAGCGAACCCAGCGAGCGCGCCAACACCTTGGCCGTTTCCTCACCGACATCGGGAATGCCCAGCGCATAAATGAACCGCGCCAGTCCCGGTTGCTTGCTGTCTTCAATCGCCGCCAGCAGCTTGTTGCTGGAGACCTCGGCAAAGCCTTCCAGATCGACAATGTCATCGAACTTCAGCGCGTACAGATCGGCCGGCGAGCTGACCAGACCTTCATCGACCAGTTGCTCGACGCTTTTGTCACCAAGGCCTTCGATATCCATCGCCCGGCGCGAGACGAAATGAATGATCGCCTGCTTCAGTTGCGCACCGCAGGCCAGACGGCCAACGCAGCGGTACACCGCGCCTTCGCTGATGGTCTCCTTGCCCTTGCTGCGCTTGACCAGTTGCGTGCGCTCGACATGGGAGCCGCAGACCGGACAATTCTCTGGAATCGCTACAGGACGAGCATTCTCCGGGCGACGTTCGGTGACCACTTGCACCACCTGCGGGATCACATCACCGGCACGGCGGATGATCACGGTGTCACCAATCATAAGGCCCAGGCGCGCCACTTCATCCATGTTGTGCAGGGTCGCGTTGGCGACGGTGACGCCGGCGACCTTGACCGGTTTCAGTCGTGCCACCGGAGTGACGGCGCCGGTACGGCCAACCTGGAATTCCACGTCGAGCAGTTCGGTGAGTTCTTCCATGGCGGGGAATTTGTGCGCGATCGCCCAGCGCGGTTCGCGGGCACGGAAGCCCAGCTCGCGCTGATCGGCGATGCTGTTGACCTTGAACACCACGCCGTCGATTTCGTAGGCCAGCGCGTTACGCCGCTCACCGATGTCGCGGTAGTAATCCAGGCACTCGCCGATGCCTTTGGCCAGTTTCAGCTCGTGGCTGATCGGCATGCCCCACTTCTGCAATTGCTTGAGGTTGCCGATGTGAGTGTCGGATATATCGTGGGAGACCTGACCGATGCCGTAGCAGCAGAATTCCAGCGGGCGGTTGGCGGTGATCTTCGAATCCAGCTGACGCAGGCTGCCGGCAGCGGCGTTGCGCGGGTTGGCGAAGGTCTTGCCGCCGACTTCCAGTTGCGAGCCGTTGAGGCGCTCGAAACCGGCCTTGGACATGAACACTTCCCCGCGCACTTCGAGGGTCGCCGGCCAGCCTGTGCCGTGCAGCTTCAACGGGATGTTGCGCACGGTGCGCACGTTGACGCTGATGTCTTCACCGGTGGTGCCGTCGCCACGGGTGGCGCCGCGCACCAGCACGCCGTCCTGATACAGCAGGCTGACCGCCAGGCCATCGAGTTTCGGCTCGCAGCTGTATTCCACCGCCGCGCCGCCACCGAACAGATCACCGGCCGGCAGATCCAGACCTTCGGTCACCCGGCGGTCGAATTCGCGCATGTCGGTTTCTTCGAAGGCGTTGCCGAGGCTGAGCATCGGTACTTCGTGACGCACCTGGGTGAACGCGGTCAGCGCCACACTGCCGACACGCTGGGTAGGCGAGTCACTGGTGATCAATTCCGGATTGGCCGCTTCCAGCGCCTTGAGCTCGTGGAACAACCGGTCGTACTCGGCGTCCGGAATGCTCGGCTCGTCGAGGACGTGGTAACGGTAGTTGTGCTGATCGAGTTCAGCGCGCAGCTCTAGAATGCGGTTTTTGGCGGCGGTCATGGGTGTTCTCTCATAAAGCAAAAGAGCAGCCGAGGCTGCTCAATCTTCTAAATCACAATAGCTCAAGGCTATGGACATTGTGGCGAGGGAGCTCGCTCCCGCTGGGCTGCGCAGCAGCCCCAAAATCACGGCGGCTTCGCCACCGAGCGGGAGCAAGCTCCCTCGCCACAACTGCGCTCTGGCCTTAGCGCTTCTGGGTCAGGGCGCGGCGTTCGAATTCGACGATGCGCTGACGGTAATGCTCGATGGTTTGCGCGGTCAGCACGCTGCGCTGGTCGTCTTTCAGCTCGCCGTTCAGCTCTTGGGACAGCTTGCGCGCTGCCGCCACCATCACGTCGAAGGCCTGCTTCGGATGACGCGGGCCTGGCAGGCCGAGGAAGAAGCTCACCGCCGGGGTGCTGAAATGGTCGATGTCGTCCAGATCGAAGATACCCGGCTTGACCGCATTGGCCATGGAGAACAGCACTTCACCGTTGCCGGCCATGCTTTCGTGGCGGTGGAAAATATCCATCTCGCCGAAACGCAGACCGCTTTCCAGAATGTTCTGCAGCAGGGCCGGGCCTTTGAAGCCGGCGGCGTCGCGGCAGATCACGCTGATCACCAGGACTTCTTCGGCTTGCGGCTGATCCTTGTCGGCCACCGCTGGCGCAGGCTTGCTGTCGTCGACGAAGTCATCATCACGGCTGCTGAAGCTCGGGCCGCCGTCCAGGTCCAGGTCGAGGTTCAGGTCGCCCTGGGCCGGACCGTTGCTGCCGCGCTTGCCACGTTTCGAACCGGATTCGCGAGGCTCGCGTGCTTCGCGGGCCGGCATGCTCACCGACGGCAGATCGTGTTCGTCCAGTTGCGGCTCTTTATGCGTATCCAGCACGCGGGCCGGGCCCAACAGCTCAGCACTGGTGTCCTCGTCCGGCAGGTTGGACAGACTTCGGTCAAGACGGAATTTCAGTTTTCCCTTGCCGCCGCGCATACGGCGCCAGCCATCGAAAAGAATACCGGCTATCACAATGATGCCGATGACGATCAGCCACTCGCGCAGACCGATTTCCATGTAATCCCGTGCCTCTATAAAAAATGCTGAAAAATAAGGGGTTTACATTGTGCAAACCGCTTTAAAACGTGGCGCCAACTCTATGTTCTGACAGGCGTTTTGCCCACGTATACGAAAAATTGACATTAAACTAGCACGACCAAAGACAACTTTACACCGTCTGTCACATTGGCTTGCGCGAATATGTCGATTGGCCAGCAAGTCGAAGTCGGTAAAAAAGTCCTACAGACTACTCATACCCTTCCGACACCACGCTGACTCAGGCGTCCACCATCGCCATCGCCTCCTCGACATCCACTGCAACCAATCGCGAACAACCCGGCTCGTGCATCGTCACGCCCATCAGTTGATCAGCCATTTCCATGGCGATCTTGTTGTGGGTGATATAGATGAACTGCACGGTCTGCGACATCTCTTTAACCAATCGTGCGTAGCGTCCAACGTTAGCGTCATCCAGTGGCGCGTCAACTTCATCGAGCATGCAGAACGGCGCCGGATTCAATTTGAAGATCGCAAAAACCAGTGCCAGTGCGGTCAGGGCTTTTTCCCCGCCAGAGAGCAAATGGATGGTGCTGTTCTTCTTTCCTGGCGGCCGCGCCATGATCGTCACCCCTGTATCGAGTAGATCTTCGCCCGTCAGTTCCAAATACGCGCTGCCACCACCGAAAACTTTCGGGAAAAGCGCCTGTAATCCGCCATTGATCTGATCAAAGGTATCTTTGAAGCGGTTACGGGTTTCCTTGTCGATCTTGCGAATGACGTTTTCCAGGGTCTCCAATGCTTCGACCAGATCGGCGTCCTGCGCATCCAGATAACGTTTACGCTCGGATTGTTGCGTGTATTCGTCGATGGCCGCGAGGTTGATCGCACCCAGGCGCTGAATCCGCGCATTGATCCGTTCGAGTTCTTCTTCGGCGGCGCGTTCACTGGCCTCGGGGGTCAACGTCGCGAGCACGCCATTGAGATCGTAGCCGTCTTCGAGCAATTGATCCTGCAACGCCTTACGCCGCACGGTCAGCGCTTGCCATTCCATGCGCTGCTGTTCGAGCTGGCCACGGATCAGTTGCGATTGCTGCTCGGCCTGGGTCCGGCGCTTTTCCGCCTCGCGCAGTTCGCGGTCGGCGTCTTCCAGCGCAATCTGCGCAGTCTTCAGTTCTTCGTCGACGGTCATGCGTTTGTCGAGCAGCTCTTCGAGTTTCAGGCGCAGCTCTTCCAGCGGTGCCTCGCCCTCCTCCAGATTCAGACTCAACTGTTCGCGTTTTTCGGTCAGGCGCTCGGCCTGCATCTCCAGACGTTCCAACGCCTGGCGCGTGGAATCGTGCTGCGCGCGCAACGAGCCGAGACGCACCGCCAGTTGATGGGCGTGATCCTTGTGCTGACGGGCTTCCTGGCGCACGCGATCAAGGCGTTCGCGCAGGCTGTCACGCTGAGCCAGCAGCAACTCGCGCTGCTCGGTGTCCAGCGCCATGGCATCGAGCGCTTCCTGCAATTGCATGCGCGCTTCGCCGATCTGTTCGTGTTCCAGTTCGCGTTGCTCGCCGAGTTCGATCAGCTCCTCATCGAGTCGGGTGCGGCGCAGCGTCAGCTGTTCAGCCTTGGCTTTACCGGCGGACAACTGGGCTTTCAATTCACCTTGGGAGCGGGCTTCGTCCTGCAGCAAACGGCGCAAATGCTCACGACCGTTTTCCTGCTGCCGCTGTTGCGCCCGCAGGGTTTGCAGACGGGTTTCCATGGCTTCGACCGTGGCTTCGCGCTCTTCGCGTTCGACCTGCAGCGTCTCGATTTCCTGGCCACGGGCGAGCATGCCGCTCTCCGCTTCACTGGCGCGACGCACCCGCAGGAAGTGCCGACCGACCCAGTAACCGTCGCGACTGATCAGGCTCTGCCCGGCACTCAACTGGCTGCGCAAGGCCAAGGCCTGCTCAAGGCTGTCGACCGGTTTGACCTGGCCGAGCCACGGCGACAGATCGATCTGCGCCTCGACTTTATCCAGCAGGCTGCCCGCTACCCGCACACCATCGCTGGCGGGGCTGAGCAGGCGCAGATCACCTTGGGTGAACCCGGACAGATCGAAGCCGCTGAAGTCATCCACCAGTACCGCTTGCAGGTCGGCGCCGAGCACGGTTTCCACCGCCAGCTCCCAACCAGCCTCGACCTTCAGCCCTTCGGCCAGACGCGGGCGCTCGGCGAGATTCTGTTCGCGCAGCCATTCGGCAGTGCCGGTGCCCGGGTCGAGCGCGGCTTGCTGCAAGGCTTCCAGCGACGCCAGTCGCCCGTTGAGGCGCTGCAAATCGCCCTGCGCCTGCTGCTGCGCGGTCAGTGCCTGCTGCAATTCCTGACGCAGTTGTTCCAGTTTTTCGACCTGCGCTTCTTCGCTGGTCTGCAAATCTTCGAGGGTCGCTTCGGATTCGGCGAGTTGCTCGTTGAGCGCCATGATCGCCGCGTCTTCCGGGTCGGCGGAAAGCAGATCGCGCTCCTCGGCCAGACGCTTCTGCCGATCAGCCAGACGCTCCATGCTGGTTTCCAGCTGCTGGATCCGCGACTGCTGCACTTCGGCCTGGCGCCGGGGTTCGGCAGCGGTCAGGTTGAAAGTGTCCCACTGCTCCTGCCAGCCGTGCATGACGCTTTCGGAATCTTCCAGCGCAGCGGCGGCTTCTTCGGCGGCGGCGCTGGTGACTTCCTGCTCGGGAATGAGCATGTCCAGCTCTTCGCCGAGGGTCAGCAGCAGCGTGCGGTCGTGGCCCAGGTGCGATTCGGTTTCCAGACGCGCGCGCTCGGCTTCTTTCAGATCGTCCTGCAACTGGCGCAAGCGCTGCTGGCCGTGCTGGATGCTCTGCTCGACCCGGGCAATGTCGCCGCCGACCGAATAGAAGCGTCCCTGCACCAGATTGAAGCGCTCGGACAGTTCGTGGTGCCCGTCGCGCAGCCGCTCGATAGCCGCATCGGCATTGCGCTGCTCGGCGACCAGCGCTTCGAAACTGACTTCCTGGGTGCCGATGATCGACTCGCGCTGGCCGACCTGATCGTTCAGATCCTGCCAGCGCAGGGCCGACAGTTGCGCCTTGAGCTGGCGCTCTTCGGATTTGTATTCCTGATACTTCTTCGCGGACTCGGCCTGACGGTGCAAGCGCTCGAGCTGACGCTCAAGCTCTTCACGCAGGTCGGTCAGACGCGCAAGGTTTTCGTGGGTGCGGCGGATGCGGTTTTCGGTCTCGCGCCGGCGCTCCTTGTACTTGGAGATCCCCGCCGCTTCTTCGATGAAGTTGCGCAGGTCTTCCGGTTTGGCTTCGATCAGCTTGGAGATCATCCCCTGCTCGATGATCGAGTAGCTGCGCGGGCCGAGGCCGGTGCCGAGGAAGATGTCGGTGATGTCGCGACGGCGGCATTTGGCGCCGTTGAGGAAATAGCTGTTCTGGCTGTCGCGGGTGACTTTGCGGCGAATGGAGATCTCGGCATAAGCCGCATACTCGCCGACCAGCGTGCCGTCGGAGTTGTCGAACACCAGTTCAATGCTCGCCTGGCTCACCGGTTTACGGCTGGTCGAGCCGTTGAAGATGACGTCGGTCATCGACTCGCCACGCAGGTTCTTCGCCGAACTCTCGCCCATCACCCAGCGTACGGCGTCGATGATGTTCGACTTGCCGCAACCGTTCGGCCCGACGACCGCCGCCATGTTACTGGGGAAGTTCACCGTGGTCGGGTCGACGAAGGACTTGAACCCCGCCAGTTTGATGCACTTCAGCCGCACGCTCAGGCAACCGTCAGGGCGGAGACCACCAGATCGCAGCTGCGCTGGGCGTAAGCCGTCAGCACGATGCGGATCTGCGGCAAATCACGGGCGAGCACAGCGGCCAGCAGGCGCTCGAACAGTTCGAGGAACTCGCTCATTTCGGCCTTGCGCTGTTCGAGGGCGAGGAAGTAGGCGCGGCTCATGGCCGGCTGCAGGTTCTCGACGGTCTCTTGCAGGTACGGATTGTTGGCGAACGGGTACGCGGCGCGCATCACGGCGAAGCTGTCGTCGACGAAGGTGCGGATGTCCTGACGCTCGTAGCTGGCGGTCAGACGCTGCTGAATTTGCACGAACGGCGCCATGTCGGCCTGAGTCTGCCAGCCATTGGCGACTGCATTGCCGAGCAGGATGTACAGCTCGCTCATCAGCGTGCACAGGCTCTGCACCTTGTGCGCGGTGAGTTCGGTGACATGGGCGCCACGTCGCGGCAGGATCGCGATCAGGTGACGGCGTTCGAGGATCAGCAGGGCTTCGCGGACCGATCCGCGGCTGACATTGAGGGCCAGCGTGACCTTCTGTTCCTGAATGCGCTCTCCCGGCTTCATTTCGCCGCGAATGATGCGTTCGGCGAGGTGGTGAGCGATTTGCTCGGCGAGGCTGTCCGGCGCCTTGAACGTCATGGTTGTCCTTCAAACTCTTCGATCTGCACAAGCGGCGCAGTGTAGCGCAAATGCAGGTGCATGGCGGAGTGCCCGCACGGCGCTTTTTGGCACGATTCAAGCAAAAAGGCAGTGAATCCGCTCAGGGTCAATACTCAATAGAGCACGCGTTAATCGACAAAACCGCTTTTCCTGACCTTTAAGTCAGAAAACCATTGACCGAAAAGTCAGACCTGCTAAATTCGGCTCAAGTCGGTTAACAACAATAATGAGTCTGCGAGGCCTTCCGTGATCCAGTTTTTACTTAACCAGGAACTCCGTAGCGAGCACGCCCTGGACCCGAATCTGACCGTGCTCAATTACCTGCGCGAACACGTGGGCAAATCCGGCACCAAAGAAGGCTGCGCCAGCGGCGACTGTGGCGCCTGCACCGTGGTGGTCGGCGAGTTGCAAACGGATGACGCCGGCCGCGAACACATTCGCTATCGCAGCCTCAACTCATGCCTGACCTTTGTGTCGTCGCTGCACGGCAAACAACTGATCAGCGTCGAAGACCTCAAGCACCAGGGCGAACTGCACAGCGTGCAGCAAGCCATGGTCGAGTGCCACGGCTCGCAGTGCGGCTTCTGCACCCCCGGCTTCGTCATGTCGCTGTTCGCCCTGCAGAAGAACAGCGATGCACCGGATCAGGCCAAGGCGCACGAAGCGCTGGCCGGCAACCTCTGCCGCTGCACCGGCTACCGGCCGATCCTCGCCGCCGCCGAACAAACCTGCTGTGGCAAGCAACCGGATCAGTTTGATGCCCGCGAAGCGGAGACCATCGCCCGCCTCAAAGCCATTGCCCCGACCGATATCGGCGAACTCAACAGCGGCGACAAGCGCTGCCTGGTGCCGCTGACCGTCGCCGATCTGGCCGATCTGTATGACGCTTACCCACAAGCGCGGCTGCTGGCCGGCGGCACCGATCTGGCGCTGGAAGTCACCCAGTTCCATCGCACCCTGCCGGTGATGATCTACGTCGGCAACGTCGCCGAAATGAAGCGCATCGAAACCTTCGACGACCGCATCGAAATCGGCGCCGCCACCGCCCTCTCCGACTGCTACGAAGCGCTGACCGCCGAATACCCGGACTTCGGCGAACTGCTGCACCGCTTCGCCTCGCTGCAGATCCGCAACCAGGGCACCCTCGGCGGCAACATCGGCAACGCCTCGCCGATCGGTGACTCGCCACCGCTGCTGATCGCCCTCGGCGCGCAGGTGGTGCTGTGCAAAGGCGAAACCCGGCGCACGCTGAACCTGGAAGATTACTTCATCGACTACAAGGTCACCGCCCGTCAGGAAAGCGAATTCATCGAAAAAATCGTCGTCCCGCGCGCCACCGCCGAACAGCGTTTCCGCGCCTACAAGGTTTCCAAGCGTCTGGACGATGACATCTCCGCCGTCTGCGCCGCATTCAATCTGCGCGTGGAAAACGGCGTGATCAGCGATGCGCGCATGGCGTTCGGCGGCATGGCCGCGATTCCGAAACGCGCCGCCCACTGCGAAGCCGTGCTGCTCGGCCAGCCGTTCAACAACGCCGTGATCGAACGCGCCTGCGCTGCGCTGGCCGAAGACTTCACGCCGCTCTCGGACTTCCGCGCCAGCAAGGAATATCGCCTGCTCAGCGCACAGAACCTGCTGCGCAAATACTTCATCGAACTGCAAACACCGCACATCGAGACTCGGGTGACCGCTTATGTCTAACCATCACGCCGTAGAGAAGACTCAAGCCGAACTGGCGGAACTGTTCGCCAAGGACCTGACCACCGGCGTCGGCCGCAGCGTCAAGCACGACAGCGCCGCCAAGCATGTGTCCGGTGAAGCGCAGTACATCGATGATCGTCTGGAATTTCCCAATCAACTGCACGTTTACGCACGGCTGTCGGACCGCGCCCACGCGAAAATCATCAGCATCGACACCAAGCCCTGCTACGCCTTCGAAGGCGTGCGCATTGCGATCACCCACGAAGACGTGCCGGGCCTGAAAGACATCGGCCCGTTGCTGCCGGGCGATCCGCTGCTGGCGATTGATGACGTGCAGTTCGTCGGGCAACCGGTACTGGCCGTGGCGGCGAAAGACCTGGAAACCGCACGCAAAGCGGCGATGGCGGCGATCATCGAATACGAAGATCTCGAGCCGGTGCTGGACGTGGTCGAAGCCTTGCGCAAACGCCACTTCGTGCTCGACAGCCACACCCACCAGCGTGGCGATTCGGCCTCGGCGCTGGCGACGGCTGAACACCGCATTCAAGGCACGCTGCACATCGGCGGCCAGGAACACTTTTATCTGGAAACCCAGATCTCCTCGGTAATGCCCACCGAAGACGGCGGCATGATCGTCTACTGCTCGACGCAGAACCCCACCGAAGTGCAGAAGCTGGTGGCCGAAGTGCTCGACGTGTCGATGAACAAGATCGTCGTCGACATGCGCCGCATGGGCGGTGGTTTCGGCGGCAAGGAAACCCAGGCTGCCAGTCCGGCGTGCCTGTGCGCGGTGATCGCGCACCTCACCGGTCAGCCGACCAAGATGCGCCTGCCACGGGTCGAAGACATGCTGATGACCGGCAAGCGCCACCCGTTCTATGTCGAGTACGACGTCGGCTTCGACAGCAGCGGACGTCTGCACGGGATCAACATGGACCTGGCCGGCAACTGCGGCTGCTCACCGGACCTGTCGGCGTCGATCGTTGACCGGGCGATGTTTCACTCGGACAACTCGTACTACCTTGGGGACGCGACCATCAATGGTCACCGCTGCAAGACCAACACCGCGTCGAACACCGCCTACCGGGGTTTCGGCGGCCCGCAAGGGATGGTCGCCATCGAAGAAGTGATGGACGCGATTGCCCGCCACCTCAACCTCGATCCATTGGCCGTGCGCAAGGCCAACTACTATGGCAAGACCGAGCGCAACGTCACTCACTACTACCAGACCGTCGAGCACAACATGCTCGAAGAGATGACTGCCGAACTGGAAGAAAGCAGCCAGTACGCCGAGCGCCGCGAAGCGATCCGCCGCTACAACGCCAACAGCCCGATCCTGAAAAAAGGCCTGGCGCTGACCCCGGTGAAGTTCGGCATTTCCTTCACCGCCAGTTTCCTCAATCAGGCCGGCGCGCTGATCCACGTCTACACCGACGGCAGCATCCACCTGAACCACGGCGGCACGGAAATGGGCCAGGGCCTCAACACCAAAGTCGCGCAGGTGGTGGCCGAAGTGTTCCAGGTGGAAATGGATCGGGTGCAGATCACCGCGACCAACACCGACAAAGTGCCGAACACCTCGCCGACTGCGGCCTCCAGCGGCGCTGACCTCA
Organism: Pseudomonas sp. YL2; assembly: GCF_023063025.1. NCBI lineage: Bacteria > Pseudomonadati > Pseudomonadota > Gammaproteobacteria > Pseudomonadales > Pseudomonadaceae > Pseudomonas > Pseudomonas sp. YL2. The sequence continues at coordinate 216,393 of NZ_JAJSLU010000007.1, forward strand.
ACGGCAAGGCTGCGCAGAACGCCGCCGAGATCATCAAGCAGCGTCTGGTGGAATTCGCCGCGCGGCACTACAAGGTCAGCGAAGAAGACGTGGAATTCCACAACGGCCATGTGCGCGTGCGTGACCACATCATGACCTTCGAGGCGCTGATTCAACTGGCGTATTTCAATCAGGTCTCGCTGTCGAGCACCGGGTTCTACAAGACCCCGAAAATCTACTACGACCGCAGCCAGGCCCGGGGTCGGCCGTTCTACTACTTCGCCTTCGGCGCGGCGTGCTGCGAAGTGATCGTCGACACCCTGACCGGCGAGTACAAGATGCTCCGTACCGACATCCTCCACGACGTCGGCGCCTCGCTGAACCCGGCGATCGACATCGGTCAGGTCGAGGGCGGTTTCGTCCAAGGCATGGGCTGGCTGACCATGGAGGAGCTGGTCTGGAACAACAAGGGCAAGCTGATGACCAACGGCCCGGCCAGCTACAAGATCCCGGCCGTGGCGGACATCCCGCTGGACCTGCGGGTGAAGCTGGTGGAGAACCGCAAGAACCCGGAAGACACGGTGTTCCATTCCAAGGCTGTGGGTGAGCCGCCGTTCATGCTCGGGATTGCCGCGTGGTGCGCGATCAAGGACGCGGTGGCGAGCCTCGGTGACTATAAGCATCAGCCGCAGATCGATGCGCCGGCGACCCCGGAGCGGGTGTTGTGGGGCTGTGAGCAGATGCGCCAGCTCAAGACTGTAAAAGCGGTCGAAGCTGAAACCGAGCTGGCTCCGCTCTAAAGACCGAGGCGCGGCTATCGCGAGCAGGGCTCACTCCTACAGGGGAACGCATTCCAAATGTAGGAGTGAGCCTGCTCGCGATGAGGCCCGAACAGACAACGATGTTGTAGGGGTGAACTATGTACAACTGGATCGACGCCCTCGCCGACCTGCAGAACCAGGGCGAACCCTGTGTTCTGGTGACGATCATTGAAGAACTCGGCTCGACCCCGCGCAATGCCGGCTCGAAAATGGTCGTCAGCGCAAGACAGACCTTCGACACCATCGGTGGCGGGCATCTGGAATACAAAGCCATGCAGATCGCCCGCGAGATGCTCGCCAGCGGCAAGCAGGACACCCATCTGGAGCGCTTCAGCCTGGGTGCCAGCCTCGGCCAGTGCTGCGGCGGCGCCACCGTGCTGCTGTTCGAACCGATGGGCCAGGTGCAGGCGCAGATCGCGGTGTTCGGCGCCGGGCATGTCGGCCGCGCGTTGGTGCCGTTGCTCGCCAGCCTGCCGTGCCGGGTGCGCTGGATCGATTCGCGGGAAGAGGAATTCCCCGAACAGATCCCCCATGGCGTGCGTAAAATCGTCGCCGAAGAGCCTGTGGATGAAATTGACGACCTGCCCGCCGGCAGCTACTGCATCGTCATGACCCACAACCATCAACTCGACCTGGAACTCACTGCCGCGATCCTCAAGCGCAACGACTTTGCCTACTTCGGCCTGATCGGCTCCAAGACCAAACGGGCCAAGTTCGAACATCGCCTGCGTGATCGCGGCTTCGACAGCGGCGTCGTGCAACGCATGCGCTGCCCGATGGGCATTGGCGACGTCAAAGGCAAACTGCCTGTGGAAATCGCCATCTCCATCGCCGGCGAAATCATCGCCACCTATAACGCCAATTTCGGCCAGCACAGCGCCAGCGCCGAACCGATTGCCAGACTGCTGCCGGTTTCGCGGCGCAGTCAGGCCGCCAAACTCAAAGCCTCAAACTGATTAGAGAACCCTCATGCCTCTGACTCGCAAAGCCTACCGCGCCGCCATCCTGCACAGCATCGCCGACCCCGCCGAAGTCGGGATCGAAGCCTCCTACGAATATTTCGAGGACGGCCTGCTGGTGGTCGATGGCGGCAAGATCAGCGCCCTCGGCCACGCCAGTGAATTGCTGCCGACCCTGCCGGCGGACATCGAGATCACCCACTATCAGAACGCGCTGATCACCCCGGGCTTCATCGACACCCACATCCACCTGCCGCAAACCGGCATGGTCGGGGCCTACGGCGAGCAACTGCTGGACTGGCTCAACACCTACACCTTCCCGTGCGAAAGCCAGTTCGGTGACAAGGCCCACGCCGACGACGTGGCCGATATCTTTATCAAGGAGCTGCTGCGCAACGGCACCACCACCGCGCTGGTGTTCGGCAGTGTGCACCCGCAATCGGTGAATTCGTTCTTCGAAGCCGCCGAGAAGCTCGACCTGCGGATGATCGCCGGCAAGGTGATGATGGACCGCAACGCGCCGGACTATCTGACCGACACCGCCGAATCCAGCTACGTCGAGAGCAAGGCGCTGATCGAACGCTGGCATGGCAAGGGCCGCCTGCACTACGCGGTCACCCCGCGTTTCGCTCCTACCAGCACCCCGGAGCAACTGACCCTCGCCGGCCAACTGTTGACCGAATACCCGGATCTGTACATGCAGACCCACATCAGCGAAAACCTCAAGGAAATCGAGTGGGTCAAGGAACTGTTCCCGGAGCGCAAGGGTTACCTCGACGTTTACGATCACTACAAGCTGCTCGGCGAACGCTCGGTGTTCGCCCACGGCGTGCACCTGTGCGACGACGAATGTGCGCGACTGGCGGAAACCGGCTCGGCGATCTCGTTCTGCCCGACCTCGAACTTCTTCCTCGGCAGTGGTTTGTTCAATCTGCCGATGGCCGAGAAGCACAAGCTCAACGTCGGTCTCGGCACTGACGTCGGCGGCGGCACCAGTTTCTCGCTGCTGCAAACGCTGAACGAAGCCTACAAAGTCATGCAACTGCAGGGTGCGCGGCTGAGTCCGTTCAAGTCGCTGTACCTGGCGACGCTGGGCGGTGCGCGGGCACTGCGCCTGGAAGACAAGATCGGCAACCTGCAGCCGGGTTCAGACGCCGACTTCCTAGTGCTGGATTACAACGCCACGCCGCTGCTCAGCTATCGCCTGAAACAGGCTAACAACATTGCCGAAACGTTGTTTGTGCTGATGACGCTCGGGGATGACCGCACGGTGCAGCAGACGTATGCGGCGGGTGCGCTGGTGCATCAGCGCTGAGTTTTTCCGAGGCATAAAAAATCCCCCGGTGGTGTTAGCCCCGGGGGATTTTTTGTTGCCTGTCAAAAAGCTATCGCGAGCAGGCTCACTCCTACAAGTGAACGCATTTCAAATGCAGGAGTGAGCCTGCTCGCGATGGGGTCGACTCGGTGTCAGCTCAGAGCTTGGCGCTTGGACGCCCAGGCTTCTTGGTCTGCAGCAAATGCGAGAACACCGCATGCAGATCATCCGACGCACTTTCCTCATCGAGGTTGAGCTTGCTGTCGATGTGATCCATGTGATGCATCATCAGGTCCACCGCCAGCTCACCGTTGCGTGCTTCGATGGCGTCGATCAATTGGGTGTGCTCGTCGTAGGAGCAATGCGAGCGGTTGCCGCTTTCGTACTGGGCGATGATCAGCGAGGTCTGCGAGACCAGACTGCGCTGGAAGCTGATCAGTGGCGCGTTCTTCGCCGCTTCGGCCAGTTTCAGATGGAATTCGCCCGACAGACGGATACCGGCGCCGCGATCGCCACGGGAGAAACTGTCGCGCTCGTCGTTGACCATCTGACGCAGTTCGGCGATCTGCTCGGCGGTGGCGTGCTGCACGGCCAGTTCGGTGATCGCGCGCTCCACCAGACGGCGGGCCATGAACACCTGACGCGCTTCTTCAACGCTCGGGCTGGCGACAACGGCGCCACGATTCGGCCGCAACAGCACCACGCCTTCATGGGCCAGACGCGACAGCGCGCGGCGAATGATGGTGCGGCTGACCCCGAAGATTTCCCCCAGCGCTTCTTCGCTCAATTTTGTACCGGGCGCCAGACGCTGTTCGAGGATGGCCTCGAAGATATGCGCGTAGACAATATCGTCCTGGGTTCCGCTGCGGCCGGCTTTGCCTGCTCGCGGTTGTTTCTTGAGGGGTTGCAACTGTTCGTTCATGGGCACTCGAGTCGGGAGAACTGCGGCGAATAGACCGTGACTGTAATACGGCACAGTAGGTCGCTGGCAAGTATCGCGTAAAAAACAACGCGATTGTACACAATGAATGGTGGCAACACGACTGTACGGCTGTTTGTGACCACGGCTGTATTGCAACGATCCGTTACGATTGAGTTTAGGCTTGATCGCAGAATCCGCAGCCAGAACACAACTCTCCTGTGGGAGCGGGCTTGCTCGCGAAAGCGGTGTGTCAGACCACATCTGCTTTTACTGGCCCAGCGCTTTCGCGAGCAAGCCCGCTCCCACAGGGGTTAAGGTAACTGCGGACATCTTCATCTGTATAAGGAACACCGCCGTCATGAACGACGCCACCTACACCCGCCTACGCCCCCTCGCCGATACTTCGCCTTCGGCGATCGTCGCCGGTTTTATCGCGATGATGACCGGCTACACCAGTTCGCTGGTGTTGATGTTCCAGGCCGGGCAAGCGGCGGGTTTGAGCAGCGGGCAGATTTCCTCGTGGATCTGGGCGATCTCGATTGGCATGGCGGTGTGCTCGATCGGCCTGTCGCTGCGCTATCGCACGCCAATCACCATCGCCTGGTCGACGCCCGGCGCGGCGTTGTTGATCACCAGCCTCGGTGGCGTCAGCTACGGCGAGGCCATTGGCGCCTACATCACCTGCGCGGTGCTGGTGACGATTTGCGGGCTGACCGGCAGCTTCGAACGCTTGGTGAAGAAGATCCCGGCGTCGCTGGCGGCAGCGTTGCTGGCGGGGATTCTGTTCAAGATCGGCAGCGAAATCTTCGTCGCCGCGCAACATCGCACGGGGCTGGTGCTGGGGATGTTCTTCACTTATCTGCTGGTCAAACGCCTGTCACCGCGTTACGCGGTACTGGCTGCGCTACTGATCGGCACTGCGCTGTCAGGTTTCATGGGGCTGCTGGATTTCAGCGGTTTCCATCTGGAACTGGCGACGCCAGTCTGGACCACGCCGCACTTCTCGCTGGCCGCAACCATCAGCATCGGCATTCCGTTGTTCGTGGTGGCGATGACTTCGCAGAACATGCCCGGCATCGCCGTACTGCGCGCCGACGGCTACAACGTGCCCGCCTCGCCACTGATCACCAGCACCGGCATCGCCTCGCTGTTGCTGGCGCCATTCGGCTCCCACGGCATCAACCTCGCGGCGATCAGCGCGGCGATCTGTACCGGGCCGCACGCCCATGAAGATCGCAACAAACGCTACACCGCCGCCGTCTGGTGCGGGATTTTTTACGGGATTGCCGGCGTATTCGGCGCTACGTTGGCGGCGCTGTTTGCCGCGTTGCCAAAAGAACTGGTGCTGTCGATTGCCGCGCTGGCGCTGTTCGGTTCGATCATCAATGGCCTGAGCATTGCAATGACCGAGGTGAAAGAGCGTGAGGCGGCGTTGATTACCTTTATGGTCACGGCGTCGGGGCTGACGCTGTTTTCCATTGGGTCGGCGTTCTGGGGGATTGTCGCGGGGGTTTTGACGTTACTGATTTTGAATTGGCGTAAAGCCCAGGCATAAAAAAACGGCGACCCTCAGGTCGCCGTTTTTTTCAGTATCACTTGGCCGCGTTGATCGGCTTTTCCGGATACCAGACGTCCAGCAGCGGGCTGACAGTCATGCCGGTCAGTTCGCTACGGTTTTTCAGCCAGGCTTCAACGGCAGCGCGCTGCTCTTCGTTGACCGAGCCACGCTTCTGCAGGCAAACCAGACCGAAGTCATCGCCGCCAACATAACCCAGACCGTTGGCTTCCATGGCTTCTTTGATGAATGCTTCGAGGAAAGCGTCAATGGCTTCTTCGGACAAGTCTTCTTTGAAGTCCAGGTTCAGTTCGAAACCCAGCTCTTGGAATTCATCAACGCACAGTTTTTTGCGCAGACGCTGGGAACGGTTAGTCGCCATTGGAACAATCCTCTTAAGTAATAACGGCCGGCACTTTACCAGTTTAAGCGGTCAATTGCCCGACTCTCTGGGTACGGTGGCCGACCGCCTGTAAAAAAAATAACGAAATGGCCGCCCCGGGCAAGGCACAAGCTGTTACACCTTGGGGCATAATGCCGACACTTTCATGACCACTGAGGGCTTTTTCATCCATGCCCTCGTTATTTTTCCCCTCTTCTGCAGGGTTTTATTTCATATGATCAAATCGTTGCGTCCTCTGTTTCTTGCCGGCCTTCTTCTGCCCCTGGCCCTGCCGGTTGCCGCTGCCACCATCAACACCGCCCTCACCCCTAACGTCGAAAAAGCCCTCAAGGCCAGCAAGCTGCAGCCGACTGCGCTGTCGCTGGTGATGATTCCGCTCGACGGCCCGGGCAATCCGACCGTGTATAACGCCGACGTCTCGGTCAACCCGGCTTCGACCATGAAACTGGTCACCACCTACGCCTCGCTGGAAATGCTCGGCCCCAACCATCAGTGGAAAACCGAGTTCTACACCGACGGCGACCTCAGTGGCGGCATTCTCAACGGCAACCTGTACCTCAAGGGTGGCGGCGATCCGAAGCTGAACATGGAAAAACTCTGGCTGCTGATGCGCGACCTGCGCGCCAATGGCGTGACCCAGGTCACCGGCGATCTGATCCTCGACCGCGGCTTCTTCATCCAGCCGCAACTGCCGGAATTCAACGACGACGGCAACGACGAGAACAAGCCGTTCCTGGTCAAACCGGACTCGCTGCTGGTCAACCTCAAGGCCCTGCGCTTCGTCGCGCGTAACGACGGGGGCCGGGTGCTGATCTCGGTGGAGCCGCCGATTGCCAGCGTGCGCATCGAAAACACGGTCAAGGCGCTCAACTCCAAGCAGTGCACCGGTGGCGTGCGCTACAACCCGGTAACCCAGCCTGATGGCAGTGTGACCGTGACTGTCGCCGGTCAGCTGGGCGAAGGCTGCAGCTCGCAGACTTACCTGTCGCTGCTCGACCATGCGACCTACACCGCCGGTGCCGTGCGCGCGATCTGGAAAGAACTGGGCGGCAGCATCCAGGGCAAGGATCGCCTCGCCGCGACCCCGAGCAGCGCCAAACTGCTGGCTCGCGCCTACTCGCCGGATCTGGCGGAAATCATCCGCGACATCAACAAATACAGTAACAACACCATGGCTCAGCAGCTGTTCCTGAGCCTCGGGCAGAAGTACCGCAACGAAGCCGACGGTGACGACGCCAAGGCCGCACAACGCGTAGTCCGCCAGTGGCTGGCGAAGAAAGGCATCACCGCGCCGCACCTGGTGATGGAGAACGGCTCCGGGCTGTCGCGCGCCGAACGCGTCAGCGCCCGCGAGATGGCCAACATGCTGCAAGCCGCCTGGCACAGCCCATACGCTGCCGAGTACATCAGCTCGCTGCCGATTGCCGGCACCGACGGCACCATGCGCAAACGCCTGAAGACCACCGCGATGCGCGGCGAGGCCCACGTCAAGACCGGCACCCTGAACACCGTGCGCGCCATCGCCGGCTTCAGCCGCGACGTCAACGGCAATACCTGGGCGGTGGTGGCGATCCTCAACGACAAGGCGCCGTTCGGCGCGTCGTCGGTGCTGGATCAGGTGCTGCTGGACCTGTACAAGCAGCCGCGCCTGCCGCAGACGGCTTCAGCCCTGTAAAAACACAGCCGCTCTCATGTGGGAGCGGGCTTGCTCGCGAAGGCGTCAGATCAGTCAGTATTTTTGCTGGATGACACACCGCTTTCGCGAGCAAGCCCGCTCCCACAGGTAGATCGTGCCAAGGCTCAGCTCATCTGCTCGACCCGATCGCGCCCGCCCTGCTTCGCCGCATACACCCCCGAATCCGCCCGCAGCAGCAGCGCATCCGCGCCCTCCCCCGGGCGCCAGCTGGCGATGCCGAAACTGGCCGTCACCACCCCGACCACATCCACCGGCGCACTGCGCAGGCCTTGCCACAACTCCACCGCCAGCATGTACGCATGCTCGCCGTCGATGTCCGGGCACAGCACCATGAACTCTTCACCACCGAGACGACAGAACACATCAGTCCGCCGTAAACGATGGCCGATGCGCTCGCACACCGCCTGCAGCACCCGGTCGCCCACGGCATGGCCGTACTGGTCGTTGATGCGTTTGAAGTGGTCGATGTCGAGCATGATCACCGACAGCTCACCGCCGCCGCGCTCGACCCGGGCCATTTCGGTGGTCAGGCGTTCCTGGAAGTAGCGGCGGTTATGGATGCCGGTCAGCGAGTCGGTGACCGACAGCGCCCGCAGTTCCTCCTCCACCCGTTTCAAGTCGGAAATGTCCGAGATGTAGCCGTGCCACAGCACGCCGCCGCCCGGCAGCTCTTCCGGCGTCGCCTCGCCGCGCACCCAGCGCAGGCCACGCTCGGGCAACTGCACACGGTACTCCTCGCGCCATGGGCTGAGGCTGTCTGCCGAAGCACGGATCGAGCTGCGCACTCGCGAGACGTCTTGTGGATGGATGCGGGTGAAAATCGCCTCGGCATTGAGCAGCAGCACGTCCGGCTCCAGCTCGTAGATCTCGCGGATGCCGTCGCTGGCGTAGATCACGCTGAAGCGCCCGTCGAACTCCATCTTGAATTGGTAGATGCCGCCGGGCACATGGGCGCTGAGTTTTTTCAGCAATACATCCCGCGCCGCCAGCGCTTCGTGCACGCGCTTGCGCTCGGTGATGTCGATGCAGATCGCCAGATGCCCGACCCACAAACCCTGCTCATCGAGCACCGGGGTGGCGAGCATGTTCACCGGCAGATGACTGCCGTCGCTGCGCACCAGCGTCCATTCGCGCGCCTCATGACCGCCGACCTCGCCACCCTCGACCAACATCGCGTGGCAGGTCGGAATGCTCTTGCCGTAACGCGCACTCAACTCCGCCGAACGCGCGGCCAGTTCTCGCGGCAGATGCAGGTTTTCCAGGGTCATGTGCCCGACCACATCGGCGCTGCTGTAACCAAGCATCTGTTCCGCACCAGGGTTGAAGGTATTGATCACCCCGCGCAGGTCGGTGGCGATGATTGCCACCTGGGTCGCGGCATTCAGTACCCCGCGCAACTGACCGTGGGTGCCGCGCAATTCCTGCTCGCGGGCGTGCAGTTCCTGCGTGCGCAGCTCGACCATGCGCAAGGCGCGCTGGCGTTGACTGACCAGCACGTAAAGCAGTGCGCTGAGCAACAGACTCAGCAGCGCCCCCAGCACCACCAGGCTGCTGATCGACGAATGGTTGGCCTGCAGAAAGGCTTCGCTGGGCTGCATGTCCACTTGATAGTCATGGTCGGCCATGCGCAACAGACGTGTGGCGGACAGATCACTGGCCCCGGCCTGGTTGGCGGACTCGTAGAGCACTTCATGCTGTTCATCGGTGGACAGGTCGAGAATGCGTACATTGAGGAAATCCTGGTGCTCCTCCGGCAGTCCGTCGGCCAGCAACTGCTGCATGCTGATCACCGCCATCACATAGCCTTGCGGCGGCCCTTTCGGCGCCCCTTCACGGGTGACCGGCGCCAGCAGCAAGACGCCCCGGGCATACGCCGGATCAATCCCCACCAGATGCAATGGCTGCGACACCACCATGTGCCCGGTGCGGTCGGCGCGTTCCAGCGTCGCCCGGCGCAGCGGCTGCGCCAGCAAGTCGTAACCCAGCGGTGTGGGCAAGCGGCTGAGGCTCTGGGTGTAGATCACCGGTACGTATTCGGGGCGATCAGCGGCGGTCTGCAACTGATCGTCAGCGTTCAGTTCACGAAAGGTAAAAGTGCTGAAGCCTTCGTTACGCACGGCCTGTTCGACCGCCGGGCGTTCGGCACGGCTGACCCGCGGCGCATAGGAATAGGCCTGGGTGCGTAATAGAAGCGGTTTGGCATAGCCGTCGAATTCGCTGCGTGAGACCGAATCGGAGTTGGCGAAGAAACGGCGCAGGCCGTCGAGACGCTGTTCCTGATCCTGGAAACGTTCTTCGATGCGGCTGTAACGCTCATTGGCCAGCAGTTGGAAGCGTTGGCGCAGTTGATGGTGAAACTGATTGAGGGTGGCCCAGGCGAGCAGCCCCGTGAGAATCCCGCCGGCGAGCAATACCAGCAGCGCGACCAGCCAGGCCGAGACGTCTTCGCTGATAAAACCCAGAATCTTTGGGCGCACGGGGTGCAACGACATAGGGGCAACTCACGACGCCATTGTTTCGGGGGGAAAACCCCATTGGCCATGAGTTGAGTTATAGCTATTAGCCATTAATTTGGCTAGCGCTGATCGGATCCAAGAGCCTTTAAAAATCAAGGCTCTGTGGATCCAACCCGCCCAAGCGTCAACGAGCCGTGATTTTCCAGGCGCGGTGGATCTTGGTGTTACGCGCAAAATCCGGATCGATGGTCTGCGCGCTGATTTCCTCGACCGCGTAACGCTCGGCCAGGTTCTCCTCCAACTGGAACTTGCGGAAGTTGTTGGAGAAATACAGCACGCCCCCCGGGGCCAGACGTGCCATGGCCAGGTCGATCAACTGCACCTGATCACGCTGCACGTCGAAGATACCTTCCATGCGCTTGGAGTTGGAGAAGGTCGGCGGGTCGATGAAGATCAGGTCGTACTCGTCGCGGCTGCTTTCCAGCCAGGCCATCACGTCGCCCTGCTCCAGACGGTTCTTGTCGGAGAAGCCGTTCAGCGACAGGTTGCGCCGCGCCCAGTCGAGGTAAGTCTTCGACAGGTCGACGCTGGTGGTGCTGCGCGCGCCGCCCTTGGCCGCGTGCACACTGGCGGTCGCGGTGTAGCAGAACAGATTGAGGAAGCGCTTGCCGGCCGCCTCTTTCTGAATGCGCATGCGCATTGGCCGGTGATCGAGGAACAGCCCGGTGTCGAGGTAGTCGGTGAGGTTCACCAGCAGCTTGACGCCACCTTCGCTGACCTCATTGAACTTGCCTTGCGCCGCCTGACGCTCGTATTGCTTGGTGCCGCTCTGACGCTCGCGGCGTTTGACCACCACGCGGCTCTTGTCGACGTTCAGCGCCTGCGGGATCGCCGCCAGGGCATCGAACATGCGCGCCGAGGCCTTTTCCGGATCGATCGACTTCGGCGCGGCGTATTCCTGCACGTGCACCCAGTCGTGGTACAGGTCGATGGCCATGGCGTATTCCGGCATGTCGGCATCGTAGACGCGGTAGCAGTCGATGCCTTCGCGCTTGACCCACTTGCTCATCGCCTTGAGGTTTTTCTGCAGGCGGTTGGCAAACATCTGCCCGCCTTCGCTCAGGCGCGGCTGCTCGACCACTGGCGCCGGGGCTGGCGTCGGTTTGATCGGGTTGCCGTTCTTGTTGAACTTGCGCTCTTGCGGCTCGTTCGGGGTCTGATCGTAGGCTGCTTGCTCGCGCTCGGCCTGACGCTGTTCCGGAGTCCGCCGCTCGCCGGTGACGAACTGGTCCGGCAGCATCTTGATCAGCAGCAGTTTGCACGGCAGCGCGCCGTTCCAGAACGAATACTGTTTGTGGCTGCGAATGCCCATGCGCTTGCCCAGATCCGGGGCGCCGGTGAATACCGCCGCTTCCCAGTTCAGGCAGGCCTGCCGCAGGCGCTCGCCGAGGTTCTGGTAGAGATAGAGCAGGCTGGCTTCGTCACCCAGACGCTCGCCGTACGGCGGGTTGCAGATCACCAGACCTTTCTGGTTCTGGTCCGGACGCGGCTCGAAGGTCGCGACTTCGCCCTGATAGATCTTGATCCACTCGCTCAGACCAGCGCGTTCGACGTTATTGCGGCCCGGCTGAATCAGGCGCGGGTCGGCTTCGTAACCGCGAATCCACAGCGGCGGCTTGGCCAGACCGGCAGCGGCGCGTTCGACCGCTTCTTCATGGAGTTTTTTCCACAGCGCCGGAACGTGGCCGAGCCAGGCGGTAAAGCCCCACTGCTCGCGGCGCAGGTTCGGCGCCATGTCGGCGGCGATCATCCCGGCTTCGACGAGGAACGTACCGACACCGCACATCGGGTCAGCCAGCGCGCCGCCTTCGGCCGCAATGCGCGGCCAGCCGGAACGGATCAGGATCGCTGCCGCGAGGTTTTCCTTCAGCGGCGCCGCGCCCTGCTGCAGGCGGTAACCGCGCTGATGCAGGCTGTGGCCGGAAAGGTCGAGGGACAGGATCGCTTCGCCGCGATCCAGGCGCAGGTGAATGCGCAGATCCGGGTTGAGCTTGTCGATCGACGGACGGTCTCCTTGCGGGGTACGCAGTTTGTCGACGATGGCGTCTTTGACTTTCAGCGCACCGAAGTGGGTGTTGTCGATGCCCGAGCCGTGGCCGCTGAATTCGACGGCCAGAGTGCCGTCGGCGAGCATGTGATCCTGCCACTCGACGTCAAGCACGCCGTGGTACAGGTCTTCAGCGTCTTTCATCGGGAAGCGCTTGAGCACCAGCAACACCCGGTTGGCCAGACGCGACCACAGGCACAGGCGATAAGCGGTTTCCATGGTCGCCATGCCACGCACGGCGGAGGTGTGCTCGCGGGCGTCTTCAAGGCCAAGCCCGACGGCTTCCTCGATGAGCAGGCCTTCAAGGCCTTTGGGGCAAGTGAGGAAGAGTTCGAAACGGTCGGACATGGTATTTCCAGAGCCTTTGGCTAGTGAACCGGCAACGCATTGCCGATCCGGTTTTCAATCAGGCGCTTTTCTAAAAGAGCGCCCGCGTGGCACGAAGGTGTGCCGTTCCATCCCCGCTGCTCGGGTTAAAAGAGCTTAGATGCAAGGACAGGTATTAAAGTTGATGAAACAAAATGACTCAAAGCAACCCTTCGTCGAATATTACCCCAGCGTAAACGTTGGTCATTCTCACTAAAGGATTAACCCCATCATCCAGTGCGGGGCCGATCATACCGGGGTTTGCTGAAAAAACGTTCATGAAACCCGTCGTTACTTATGGCTGTAGCACTATTTTCGTTACGTCCTTATGACAAAACGATCATTCCCTCGGTGTGACTCATTGGTTAGAACTGACCACAGGTTGACGTCGCAACGGCGTCAACACCTTGGCTCGCCACGCCGGCAGCGAGCCGCCCAACGGCAGAGTTTTTTCTGCCAGACCTCGGTTGAGGTCAACGCGACGAAAACAGTCAACAAGTGAGGGAAACACCCTATGAGAAGACTTAAGCGTGATCCGTTGGAAAGAGCATTTTTGCGCGGATATCAATATGGCGTTGGTGGCAAATCCCGCGAGCTTTGCCCATTTACTCTACCGTCGGTACGCCAAGCCTGGATCAACGGCTGGCGAGAAGGACGCGGCGACAACTGGGACGGTATGACCGGCACTGCGGGAATCCACAGACTCAACGAACTTCACGCCGTCGGCTGACACAGGGCACTTATTGCAACACGACAATCTGAATTTCTAGCGACTTACCATGCACGTCCTTCCCGGACGGCGGGCTACGGCCCAGGGGCTCCTTCGAGGAGCCCTTTTTTATGCCCGCAAATCATTTGAACTGCACACATAACCTGTGGGAGCGGGCTTGCTCGCGAAAGCGTCGTGTCAGCCACCGCAAATGTTGACTGAAATAGCGCTTTCGCGAGCAAGCCCGCTCCCACAATGGGATCAGCGCAAGGCGGCGATCGCGTCTACCGATTCACGAATCAGCGCCGGGCCCTTATAGATGAAGCCCGAGTAAATCTGCACCAGGCTCGCACCCGCCGTGATCTTCTCGGCCGCATGCTTGCCTTCGGTGATGCCACCGGCCGCGATGATCGGCAACCGACCACCCAGCTCCGCCGCCAACACCTTCACGGTATGCGTGCTCTTGTCACGCACCGGGGCGCCGGACAGACCACCGGCCTCGTCACCGTGCTCCATGCCTTCGACGCCAACGCGACTCAGGGTGGTGTTGGTGGCGATCACCGCGTCCATCCCGGTTTCGATCAATGCCTGCGCGACCTGCGCGGTCTCTTCGTCAGTCATGTCCGGGGCGATCTTGATCGCCAGCGGCACATGTTTGCCGTGGCGCAGGGCCAGTTCGGCGCGGCGCGTGGCCAGATCCGCCAGCAACTGCTTGAGCGAATCACCGAACTGCAGACTGCGCAGGCCCGGGGTGTTCGGCGAGCTGACGTTGACCGTGACATAGCTGGCGTGGGCATACACCTTGTCCAGGCAAATCAGATAGTCGTCCACCGCGCGCTCGACCGGAGTGTCGAAGTTCTTGCCGATGTTGATCCCCAGCACGCCCTTGTATTTGGCCGCCGCGACCCGCGCCAGCAGGTTATCCACACCGAGGTTGTTGAAGCCCATGCGATTGATGATCGCCTCGGCTTCCGGCAGACGGAAGATCCGTGGTTTCGGGTTGCCCGGCTGCGGACGCGGGGTCACGGTGCCGATTTCGACGAAACCGAAACCCAGTTGCGAGAAACCGTCGATGGCCGCGCCATTCTTGTCCAGACCGGCCGCCAGACCCACCGGGTTCGGGAAGTCCAGGCCCATGACCGTCACCGGCACATTCGCCGGCTTCTTGCACAGCATGCCGTTGAGGCCCAAACGCCCACCCGCGCCGATCAGATCCAGCGACAGATCGTGGGAGGTTTCCGGGGAAAGTTTGAACAACAGCTGACGGGCCAGGGTGTACATGGGCGGCGATGACTCGGGCGGCGAAAAGAGGCGGCGATTATAGCCGGGCAACGTCCCCCGGCGCGAGGCACACAGGTAAATCAGCCTGACTGGCATATGCCTTGCACTTTCAGGGGTATCAGCCCACAGGCCAATGGCGGCGTGCGGGTACGGACAATGGCGTCGTTCGGAGGTTTTGCCTTAGCAAAGCCTGGGACGGCGTTTTTTTTGAGGGTGGCTTTATATGAGTGATTCATCCGTCGGGCCGCTGGCCTGGGTCAACGGCAGTGATGCTCCGGAAAAAAGCGTGATCAACCTCGGCTTCATGGCCCTGAGCGATTGCGCTTCGGTGGTCGTGGCCGCGACACAGGGCTTCGCCCAGCCCTACGGCCTGACGATCAACCTCAAGCGCCAGGCGTCCTGGGCGACCTTGCGCGACAAACTGGTCAGCGGCGAACTGGATATGGCCCACAGCCTGTATGGGCTGATTTACGCGGTGCATCTGGGTATCGGTGGCGTGGCGCCGAGCGACATGGCGGTGCTGATGGGGCTGAACCAGAACGGCCAGAGCCTCAACCTGTCCCACGGTTTGCAGCAACTGGGCGTGACCAGTCCTGAAGCACTCGATCGGCAGGCGCACCAAACCCGCGCAAAACTGACCTTCGCCCAGACCTTTCCCACCGGCACCCATGCGATGTGGCTGTATTACTGGCTGGCGAGTCAGGGCATTCATCCGTTGCAGGACGTCGACAGCGTAGTGGTACCGCCGCCGCAAATGGTCGCTCACCTGCAAGCCGGGCGCATCGATGGCTTCTGCGTCGGTGAACCGTGGGCGGCCAGCGCCGTGCAACAGGATCTGGGGTTCACCCTCGCTACCAGCCAGAGCATCTGGCCTGACCACCCGGAAAAAGTCCTTGGCTGCACCCGCGCATTCGTCGAGCAATACCCTAACACCGCACGGGCGCTGGTGATGGCGATCCTCGAGGCCAGCCGCTTCATCGAGCAAAACCCGGAAAACCGCCGCAGCACCGCGCAGCTGCTGAGCGCCCCGGAATACCTCGACGCCCCGCTGTCCTGCATCGAACCGCGTTTTCTCGGTGATTACGCCGATGGCCTCGGCAATCGCTGGCAGGACCCGCACGCCTTGCGCTTTCACGGCAACGGCGAGGTGAATCTGCCGTACCTGTCCGACGGCATGTGGTTCATGACCCAATTCCGCCGTTGGGGCCTGTTACGCGAGGATCCCGACTACCTCGCGGTGGCCCGCCAGGTTCAGCAACTGGACATTTACCGCGAAGCAGCCACCGCCGTCGGGGTCGCCGCGTGGGGCAAGGAGATGCGCAGCAGCCAGTTGCTTGATGGCAAAGTCTGGGACGGCAGCGATCCGGCTGGTTACGCCCGCAGTTTCAAGCTGCACGCCCTGAGCGACAGCACTGCCCTTCTCGCCCGCCGCTGACAGGAGACCGCCAACATGCTGCGCATTCTGCTGATCAACGACACCGCGAAAAAAGTCGGGCGCCTGAAGGCCGCGCTGACCGAGGCCGGTTTCGAGGTCATCGATGAGTCCGGCCTGACCATCGACCTGCCGGCACGCGTCGAAACAGTGCGCCCGGACGTGATTCTGATCGATACCGAGTCACCGAGCCGCGATGTCATGGAGCAAGTCGTGCTGGTCAGCCGCGACCAGCCCCGGCCGATCGTGATGTTCACCGACGAACATGACCCGGGGGTGATGCGTCAGGCGATCAAGTCCGGGGTCAGTGCCTACATCGTCGAGGGCATTCACGCCCAGCGCCTGCAGCCGATTCTCGATGTGGCCATGGCGCGCTTCGAAAGCGATCAGGCCTTGCGCGCGCAACTGCTGGCCCGCGATCAGCAACTGGCGGAGCGCAAACGCATCGAACTGGCCAAAGGGCTGCTGATGAAGATGAAGGACTGCAATGAAGAAGAGGCCTACACCCTGATGCGCCGACAGGCCATGAGTCGCCAGCAGAAGCTGATTCAGGTGGCGGAGCAGATCATTGCCATGAGTGAGTTGCTGGGCTGAAGGCCTGCGCTGGCTTTCCCGGCCCCTTCGCGAGCAAGCCCGCTCCCACATTTGGAACGCATTCCCCTGTGAAGCAGGTCGGGATTCCACTTTGAAAGGCATTCCCTGTGGGAGCGGGCTTGCTCGCGAAGGCCGCGACGCGGTTTCACTTATTGGCACAAATCTGGCTAAGCATTCAGCACAGGTAACCAACGGCGGTTGCCCCACCCACGACAAAGACGTCGCTCACCCGTTCGCCCAACCGGCGTATCAGGTGGCGGCGTTTTTGCGTTTTGGCCCCACAGCTCGGGGCCGGTGGTGCGGCCGTGGCGGCGCTCCACCTGCTGTGACTCCTTTCGAGACTCTTTTCAGCTGAGGTGCGCGATGAATTCAAGCTTCTGGAAATCCGGCCACACCCCGACCCTGTTCGCAGCGTTCCTGTATTTCGACCTGAGCTTCATGGTCTGGTACCTGCTCGGCCCGTTAGCGGTGCAGATCGCCGCCGACCTGCACCTGACCACGCAACAACGTGGTCTGGTGGTGGCGACGCCGATTCTGGCGGGTGCGGTGCTGCGCTTTGTGATGGGCATGCTGGCCGATCGTCTGTCGCCGAAAACCGCTGGCCTGATCGGTCAGGTGATCGTGATCTGCGCGTTGTTCGGCGCGTGGAAACTCGGCATCCACAGTTATGAACAGGCGCTGATTCTGGGACTGTTCCTCGGCATGGCCGGTGCTTCGTTTGCTGTGGCCCTGCCGCTGGCCTCGCAATGGTATCCGCCGCAGCATCAGGGCAAGGCCATGGGCATCGCCGGCGCCGGTAACTCCGGCACCGTGTTTGCCGCACTGATTGCCCCGGTGCTGGCTGCGGCGTTCGGCTGGAGCAACGTCTTCGGTTTCGCCCTGATTCCATTGATCCTGACGCTGGTGCTGTTCGCCTGGCTGGCAAAAAACGCCCCGCAGCGGCCCAAGGCCAAAGCCATGGCCGACTACTTCAAGGCCCTTGGCGACCGCGACAGTTGGTGGTTCATGTTTTTCTACAGCGTGACCTTCGGCGGCTTCATCGGCCTGGCCAGCGCCCTGCCCGGCTACTTCAACGACCAATACGGCCTGAGTCCTGTCACGGCGGGTTACTACACCGCTGCCTGCGTGTTCGGTGGCAGCCTGATGCGTCCGCTGGGTGGCGCGTTGGCAGATCGCTTCGGTGGCATCCGCACCTTGTTGGCGATGTACACCGTAGCGGCAATCTGCATCGCCGCCGTCGGTTTCAACCTGCCCAGCTCCTACGCCGCACTGGCGCTGTTCGTCTGCACCATGCTCGGTCTCGGTGCCGGCAACGGCGCGGTGTTCCAGTTGGTGCCGCAACGTTTTCGCCTGGAGATCGGCGTGATGACCGGGCTGATCGGCATGGCCGGCGGCATCGGCGGCTTTGCCCTGGCGGCCGGCATGGGCGCGATCAAGCAAAGCACCGGCAGCTATCAACTGGCGCTGTGGTTGTTCGCCAGCCTCGGCGTGCTGGCGTGGTTCGGTCTGCACGGGGTCAAACGTCGCTGGAGAACCACCTGGGGTTCGGCGGCGGTCACCGCTGCGCGAGTCTGAGGCGTCGATGCCCCTGCAACTGAGCTTTGCC
Source organism: Pseudomonas sp. YL2 (assembly GCF_023063025.1). NCBI lineage: Bacteria > Pseudomonadati > Pseudomonadota > Gammaproteobacteria > Pseudomonadales > Pseudomonadaceae > Pseudomonas > Pseudomonas sp. YL2. The sequence continues at coordinate 234,594 of NZ_JAJSLU010000007.1, forward strand.
CAGGCCAGCGCCACCGGCCCGCGCGCGGAAAATCAGGACGCCCTGCGCCTGGTGACGCCCGCCCCGGCGCTGGCCGCCAGCAAAGGCTATCTGGTCGCCATTGCCGACGGCGTAAGCCAATGCGCCGACGGCGGCCTGGCCGCACGCTCGACCCTGCAGGCACTGGCGCTGGACTACTACGCCACGCCGCAAACCTGGAGCGTGGCCCAGGCGCTTGATCGCCTGCTGCTCGCACAAAATCGCTGGTTACAGGCCAATGGCGGCGGGCAACCGTTGCTGACCACGGTCAGCGCGCTGGTCCTGCGCGGTCGGCGTTTCACCCTGGCCCACGTCGGCGATTGCCGGGTCTATCGCTGGCAGGCTGACGCTTTGCAGCGGATTTCGCAGGACCATGTCTGGGAGCAGCCGGGCATGCAGCACGTGCTCAAACGCGCGCTGGGGCTGGATCAGCATCTGGTACTGGATTTTCTCGACGGTGAATTACGCGAGGGCGAATGTTTCGTGCTGCTCAGCGATGGCGTGTGGTCGACCTTGGGCGATACCACAATCGCAGCGATTCTGCGCGATCAACCGGATCTCGAAAGCGCCGCACACACGTTGGTCAACGCTGCGCATCTGGCCGGCAGTCAGGATAATGCCAGTGCGCTGCTGGTGCGGGTCGATGCGCTCGGCGAAGCGAACATCGGCGATGCGCTGATTCACTTACAGCAGTGGCCGCTGCCGCCAGCGCTGAAAACCGGGCAGATGTTCGAAGGCTGGCAGGTGCAGGGCGTTGTCGCTCAGAGCCAGCAATCGCTGCTGTATCGAGTGCTGGATGGCCAAGGTCGGGGCTGGTTGTTGAAAACCCTGCCGGCGCGGCTGGCCGATGATCACCAGGCCGCGCAAGCCTTGTTGTCGGAAGAATGGTTCCTCAGGCGTGTCGCCGGGCGGCATTTTCCTGAGGTCCACAGCGGTACCCAGCGTCAGCATTTGTACTACGTGATGCGCGAATATTCCGGGATGACTCTGGCGCAGCTGTTTCAACACAGCAACCCGTTGCCGTTGGCGCAGTGGCAGGACATTGCCGAGCGTTTGCTGCGGGCGGTAGGCCTGCTGCATCGGCGGCAGATTCTGCATCGCGACATCAAGCCGGAAAACCTGCATCTGGGCGACGATGGCGAGTTGCGCCTGCTGGATTTCGGTCTGGCGTACTGCTCCGGTCTGTCCGAAGACGCACCGTCAACGCTGCCGGGAACGCCCAGCTATATCGCCCCGGAAGCCTTTCGCGGCGAGCCACCGAGTGCGCAACAGGATCTGTACGCGGTGGGCGTGACCCTGTTTTTCCTGCTGACCGGGCACTTTCCCTATGGCGAGATCGAAGCCTTTCAACGGCCACGATTCAGCGTGCCGGGGAGTGCTGGCCGCTACCGCCCGGACGTGCCGGAATGGATTGCGCAGAGTCTGGAGCGTGGCGTGGCGGCGGATCCGCAACAGCGCTTTGAAACGGCTGAGGAATGGTTGCTGGTGCTGGAACAAGGTGAGCGGCGCAGTTTGAGTGTGCGACCCAGGCCTTTGCTGGAGCGTGAGCCGTTGACGGTCTGGCGGACGGTAGCATTGCTGGCTTTGCTGGGGAATCTGGTGCTGCTGGTGGTGTTGTTTCATCGTTGATACCGCGTCGCGCCCTTCGCGAGCAAGCCCGCTCCCACAGGGGATTTGTGAACGACTCGGTTCCACTGTGGGAGCGGGCTTGCTCGCGAAGGCGTCCGTCCAATCACTACAAATCCTTCTGTTTGAACGCTCCACGAATGGGCAGCCCGCTTCGATAAGGTGCAAAAAACCATGATGAACGCCGACAAAACGCAATAAACCCGCCACCCCCACACTTGGCACAACCACTGCATTACCCGTTTCACCATACATAAAGCCCAACCTTCAACGACGAAGGCTGCGCTTCCCGAGAGAACGGGACCAGGACAAAGGCGTCCTCGCTAGGCAACTAGCGGGACGCCTTTTTTTGTTTGCGCAACATTTGTCGAGCACGGCCTGACTGCCCACAAGAGGCCAGCCACCGCTCCCCGGAGAACCTGATGAAAAAACTCAAACTGGTGATGATCGGCAATGGCATGGCTGGGGTTCGCACCCTGGAAGAACTGCTCAAGCTGAGCAACGAGCTGTACGACATCACGGTCTTCGGCGCCGAACCGCACACCAACTACAACCGCATCCTGCTGTCGCCGGTGCTGGCCGGTGAGCAGACCTTCGAAGAGATCGTGCTCAACGACCTCGACTGGTACCTGGAAAACCACATCAAGTTGCTGCTCAACCGCAAGGTGGTGCAGATCGACCGGGTCAAACGCCGGGTGATCGCCGAGGACGGCACCGAGGCTGAGTATGATCGCCTGCTGATCGCCACCGGTTCGACGCCGTTCATCCTGCCGATCCCCGGCAACACCTTGCAGGGTGTGATCGGTTACCGCGACATCGCCGACACCCAGGCGATGATCGACACCGCCAAAACCCACAAGCACGCGGTGGTCATCGGCGGCGGCCTGCTCGGCCTCGAAGCCGCCAACGGCCTGATGCTGCGCGGCATGCACGTCACCGTGGTGCACATCGGCGAATGGCTGCTGGAGCGACAACTGGACAAGACCAGCGGCCAACTGCTGCAAACGGCGCTCGAAGCCCGTGGCCTGCATTTTCGCCTGTGCGAACAGACCCAGGCCCTGCACGACGCAGGCAACGGCCGGGTCGGCTCGGTACAGTTCAAGAACGGCGAGATCATCCCCGCCGATCTGGTGGTGATGGCCGCCGGCATCCGCCCCAATACCGAACTGGCGGAACGCGCCGGCATCCCCTGCAATCGCGGGATTCTGGTCAACGACACCCTGCAAACCTACGATCCGCGCATCTATGCCATCGGCGAGTGCGCCAGCCATCGCGGCATCGCCTATGGCCTGGTGGCGCCGCTGTTCGAACAGGCCAAGGTCTGCGCCAATCACCTCGCACAACTGGGTTTCGCCCGCTATCAGGGCTCGGTGACCTCGACCAAATTGAAAGTCACCGGCATCGACCTGTTTTCCGCCGGTGATTTCATGGGCGGCGAAGGCACCGAAACCATCACCCTCTCCGATCCGATCGGCGGCGTGTATAAAAAACTGGTGATCAAGGATGACGTGCTGGTCGGCGCCTGTCTGTACGGAGATACGGCAGATGGCGGTTGGTATTTCCGACAGATTCGTGAGAATCACGCCATTGGCGAGATCCGCGATCACCTGATGTTTGGTGAAAATTCTATCGGCGACGTAGGACATCAGGGCCAGGACAAAGCCATGAGCATGGCCGACAACGCCGAAGTCTGCGGCTGCAACGGCGTGTGCAAAGGCACCATCGTCAAGGCGATTCAGGAACACGGCCTGTTCAGCGTCGATGACGTGAAAAAGCACACCAAGGCTGCCAGTTCCTGCGGCTCCTGCGCCGGGCTGGTCGAGCAGATCCTGATCAACACCGTCGGCGGCGCGGCGGACGTCAAACCGAAAAGCGAAAAAGCCATCTGCGGTTGCAGCGACCTCAACCACGGGCAGATCCGCCAGGCGATCCGCGAACAGCATCTGCTGACCATCGCCGACACCATGAGCTACCTCAACTGGCGCACCCCGAACGGCTGTGCCACCTGCCGGCCGGCGCTGAACTACTACCTGATTTCCACCTGGCCCGGCGAAGCCAGGGACGATCCGCAATCGCGCCTGATCAACGAACGCGCCCACGCCAACATTCAGAAGGACGGCACCTATTCGGTGGTGCCACGGATGTGGGGCGGCGTGACCAATCCCTCGGAATTGCGCCGGATTGCCGACGTGGCTGACAAGTACAACGTACCGATGGTCAAGGTCACCGGCGGTCAGCGCATCGACCTGCTGGGGATCAAGAAGCAGGACTTGCCGGGCGTCTGGAAAGACCTCGACATGCCGTCCGGCCACGCCTACGGCAAATCCATCCGCACCGTGAAAACCTGCGTCGGCAGCGAGTTCTGCCGCTTCGGCACGCAGAACTCGACGCAGTTGGGCATTGAGCTTGAGCACGACCTGTTCAACATGTGGTCGCCGCACAAAGTGAAACTCGCTGTCTCCGGATGCCCACGCAACTGCTCGGAAGCGGGGATCAAGGACGTAGGAATCATCGGTGTCGACTCCGGCTGGGAGATGTACATCGGCGGCAACGGCGGGATCAAGACCGAAGTCGCCGAGTTCTTCGTCAAGCTGAAAACCGCCGAGGAAGTTCGTGAATACAACGGCGCGTTCCTGCAGCTGTATCGCGAAGAAGCCTTTTACCTCGAACGCACCGTGCACTACCTGCAACGGGTCGGCATGGAGCACATCAAGCAAGCCGTGCTTGAAGATCCGGAGCGGCGCAAGGCCCTGAACGAGCGTCTGCAGTTCTCCCTGTCGTTCGAACAGGACCCGTGGAAAGAGCGTCTGGCGCAGCCGCAACTGAAGAAAGAATTCGAGGTGATCCCCGTGAAAAACCTGGAGGTGCCGGCATGAATTGGCTCGATATCTGTGCCCTGGAAGAGATCAATGCCCTCGGTTCGCGGATCATTGCAGGGCCGAAAGGCGACATCGCGATTTTTCGTACAAGCGACGACGAAGTTTTCGCCCTCGACGATCGCTGCCCGCACAAGGGCGGGCCGTTGTCACAGGGTTTGATCTACGGCAAACGTGTGGCCTGCCCGCTGCACAACTGGCAGATCGACCTGCAAACCGGTGAAGCCCAGGCGCCGGACATCGGCTGCGCGCACCATCATCCGGCGCGGGTCGAAAACGGCCGCGTGCAGCTGGCACTGCGGGATGCGGTCTGATGAACCGCCAGACGACCGCCTCGACCTGCTGTTATTGCGGGGTCGGCTGCGGCGTGCTGATCGAGCATGACGGCGAGCGCATTCTCGGCGTCAGCGGCGATCCGGCGCACCCGGCCAACTTCGGCAAATTGTGCAGCAAAGGCTCGACCCTGCACCTGACCGGCGACCTGGCCGCCCGGGCGCTGTACCCGGAGCTGCGTCTGGGCAAAAGCCTGGCCCGCAGCCGTTGCGACTGGGATACGGCGCTGGATCACGCGACCCAGGTTTTTGCCGAGACCATCGCCGAACACGGCCCGGACAGCGTGGCGTTTTACATTTCCGGGCAGTTGCTGACCGAGGACTATTACGCCTTCAACAAATTGGCGCGAGCGCTGGTCGGGACCAACAACATCGACAGCAATTCCCGACTGTGCATGTCGTCAGCGGTGGTCGGTTACAAGCGCAGCCTCGGCGCCGATGCGCCGCCGTGCAGCTATGAAGATCTGGAGCTCAGCGATTGCGTGATGATCGCCGGCAGTAACATGGCCTACGCCCACCCGGTTCTTTTCCGACGCCTTGAAGAGGCAAAATCGCGCCGACCGCAGATGAAGGTCATCGTCATCGATCCCCGACGCACCGACACCTGTGAGTTGGCGGACCTGCATCTGGCGATTTTGCCCGGCACCGATGTCGCTCTGTTCCATGGGATTTTGCATCTGCTGCTGTGGGAAGACTGGATCGACCGCGACTTCATCAAGGCGCACACCGACGGTTTGCCTGAACTGAAAAATCGGGTGCGCGATTACACCCCGCAAATGGTCGCGCAACTGTGCGGGATCAGTGTCGAGCAATTGCAGCAGTGCGCGGAATGGGTGGGCACGGCGCCAAGTTTCCTGTCGCTTTGGTGCATGGGCCTGAATCAGTCCACCGCTGGCAGCGCGAAAAACAGCGCGCTGATCAATCTGCACCTGGCCACCGGGCAGATCGGCCGGCCAGGCGCAGGACCTTTCTCGCTGACCGGTCAGCCAAATGCCATGGGCGGGCGGGAAACCGGCAGCCTGTCCAATTTGCTGCCCGGTCACCGGGAGGCAGCCAACCCCGAACACCGCGCCGAAGTGGCAGCCTATTGGGGCGTCGATCAACTGCCTGAAAACATTGGACTGAGCGCCATCGAGCTGTTCGAGCGGATGCGCAGCGGCCAGATCAAGGCGCTGTGGATTGCCTGCACCAACCCCGCACAGTCCATGCCCGATCAAAACGCGGTTCGCGAGGCGCTGCAGGCCTGCCCGTTCGTGGTGTTGCAAGAAGCCTTCCGCACCACCGAAACCGCCGCCTTCGCCGACCTGTTGTTACCCGCTGCCAGCTGGGGCGAAAAGGAAGGCTCGGTGACCAACTCCGAAAGGCGCATTTCCCACGTGCGCCAGGCCATTCTCCCACCCGGTGAAGCGCGGCCGGACTGGGCGATCACCGTGGATTTCGCACAACGGCTGGAGCAACGTCTGCGTCCGCAACAACCAAGCCTGTTTGCTTTCGAGCATCCGGCGCAGTTGTTCGACGAATACAAACAACTGACCCGTGGACGCGATCTGGACCTGTCGGGCATCAGCCATCAATTGATCGATGAACTGGGACCGCAGCAGTGGCCCTTCCCCACCGGCGCCCGACAAGGCACCGCGCGTTTGTATGGCGACGGGATTTTTCCCACGGCCAACGGTCGTGCGCAATTCGTTGCCGATCCTTATCGCGCGGCCAAAGAACAACGCGATGCACGGTTTCCGCTGACCCTGATCACCGGCCGTCTGCGCGATCAATGGCACGGCATGAGCCGCACCGGCACCGCAGCGCAATTGTTCGGGCATGTCAGCGAAGCGCTGTTGAGCCTGCATCCGGACGAAATGCGCCGTCATCGTTTGCAGCCGGGAGATCTGGTCAATCTGAAGAGTCGACGCGGTGCGGTGATTGTGGCTGTCGGCAGCGACGACGGCGTGCGTCCGGGTCAGGCTTTTTTGCCGATGCACTGGGGCGAGCGTTTTCTCAAGGGCGGGGTTAACAGGCTGACCTTGCCGGCTTTCGATCCTTTGTCAAAGCAGCCCGAACTCAAGCACAGCGGCGTGCGTCTGGAACCGGTGAATCTGCCATGGCACTTGTTTGCACTCATCGAGGGCGATGTTCAACGGCATTTCGAGACACTACGACCCCTGTGTGAGGCGTTTTCCTACGTCAGCCTCAGCCTTGCCGGACGTGAACGGCCCGCGCTGCTGATACGCGCTGCCAGCGCCACGGCGCCGGAGCCGCAACTGCTGCGCGATATCGATCAGTGTCTGGCGCTGCTCGACGGGCCGGTACTGGCCTACGACGACGCGCGTCGCGCCATCGGCAAACGGGTACGCATCGAAAACGGCCGCATCACCGCGATCCGCTTGGCCGGCGAAACCCTGGCCCGGCATTGGCTGCAGGGGCTATGGCTGGAGGGCCGCGCCGATGAACAACTGCGACGCTGGCTGCTGGCGCCGATGAGTGCGCCGCCGGGCAGTGCCAGTTTGCAGGCCAATCCGGGAAAAACCCTATGCAACTGCCAAAACGTCAGCCACAGCGCGGTATGTGCCGGGATTCGCCAGGGTCTCGATCTGCAAGGCCTCAAACAACAACTGGGATGCGGCACGCAATGCGGTTCGTGCGTCCCGGAAATCAAACGATTGCTGGCGGCCGATCTGCAGCCGGTATCCAGCTGATAAGGAAAACACCATGAATGCAAAAGTCTGGCTGGCGGGGGCAGGTCCCGGTGATCCCGAACTGCTGACGCTCAAAGCGGTGCGCGCATTGCGTGAAGCGCAGGTGGTGTTGATTGACGATCTGGTCAATGCCGCGGTGCTGGAGCATTGCCCCACCGCGCGAATCATTGCCGTGGGCAAACGCGGCGGCTGTCGCTCGACACCGCAGGCGTTCATCCATCGGCTGATGTTGCGTTATGCGCGCCAAGGCAACTGCGTGGTGCGGCTCAAGGGCGGTGACCCGTGCATTTTCGGTCGTGGCGGCGAAGAGGCGCAGTGGTTACGCGAACGTGGGATTGAGGTCGAGTTGGTCAACGGTATTACCGCCGGACTCGCCGGCGCGACGCAATGCGATATTCCGCTGACGTTGCGCGGGGTGGCGCGCGGGGTGACGCTGGTGACCGCGCACACTCAGGACGACAGTCAATTGAACTGGCAGGCGTTGGCGCGAGGTGGGACAACACTGGTGATTTATATGGGGGTGGCCAAGCTTGGCGAGATTCGCGATCAGCTATTGGCCGGCGGGATGGCGGCAGATACGCCGGTGGCGATGATCGAGAATGCCTCTCTGCCAGAACAGCGTGAGTGCCGTAGTGATCTGATGGCCATGGAAGAGGATGCAGTGGGGTTTGGCTTGAAGAGTCCGGCGATTCTGGTGGTTGGGGTTGTTGCGGCTGTCGCAGAAAATCTAAAGATCGCAGCCTTCGGCAACTCCTACAGGAGCAGACCGCGTGTAGGAGCTGCCGCAGGCTGCGATCTTTAGAGCTTCAAAGCCAAATCGCAGGCAAAGAAAAGCCCGGCCTGAGCCGGGCTTTTCTCGTAGCGGCAGCTAATTACTTAGCTTGAGCTTCAACCTGCGCTTCTACGCGACGGTTAACAGCGCGACCAGCTTCAGTTTTGTTGTCAGCAACTGGGCGGGATTCGCCGTAGCCGATCGACTGAACGCGGGACGACTCAACACCGTACTGCTGGGTCAGAACCTGCTTAACGGCGTTTGCACGACGCTCGGACAGTTTCTGGTTGTAAGCGTCAGGACCGACGGAGTCAGTGTGACCTTCAACAGTGGTGTGAGTGGCTGGGTACTGCTTCATGAAGTCAGCCAGGTTCTTGATGTCAGCGTAGCTGTTTGGCTTGACGACCGACTTGTCGAAGTCGAACTTCACGTCCAGCTCTACACGAACAACTTCAGCAACTGCTGGGCAGCCATCAGCGTCAACAGTTACGTTGGCTGGGGTGTCCGGGCACTTGTCAACGTTGTCGCAAACGCCATCGTTGTCGCTGTCGGAGCAGACTTCAGCCGGAGCTGGAACTGGAGCAGCAGCTGGCTTGCCGCCGCCACCGAAGTTCACACCCAGACCAACCGATGGAGCGTAGTCCCAACGGCCGTTGTCCAGTTTGTAGTCAGCTTCTACGCCAGCACGGGCGAAGAAGTTTTCAGCGAAGTAGTACTTAACGCCAGCGCCAGCAGTCAGGAAAGTCGACTGGTCGCGACCGGTGTGGCCGTCAGCAGCTACGTTGGTCAGGTTGCCGTGCTTAACACCACCTTCAACGTAAGGACGCAGAGCGTCGCCAGCGTTGTTGAAGTGGTACTGAGCGGTCAGACCGAAGTTGTCACCGCGCAGTTTCTGGCTACCGGTACCGTCGTTCGAACGGGTGTGGTTGTTACGATCCCAGCCGAAGTTGATCGAGACGTCGTCGGTCAGGAAGTAACCGATTTTGGCGCCTGGGTTGAAGCCGTCTTCGACATGATCAATGCTGTCGTTGTACTGCTTCTTGTAGTTGATCTCGCCTTCAACTGCGCCTTGGCCTTGTGCCAGTGCGCCGAACGAAGTAGCGGCAATAAGAGAACCAATGGCCAAGCCCAAGGTGTTTTTCAGTTTCATCCGTTAAATCCCCATCTGGTGATTGTGAAGCAGTCCCGCAAACCGGGGGACAACTCGGCGGCAAGTCTATCAGAACTTGCCTACACGTAAGAGATATTTGCGCTGAACTAAGTTTCAGCAATGCCTGCAAATTTCTCACGCAATTTGTCTAGAGCACGTTTGTACCGCATTTTTGTCGCACTCAAACCCATGTGCATGATGTCTGCGATCTCCTGAAACTCCAGCTCTGCGACAAATCGTAGCACCAGAATTTCACGGTCAATCGGGTTCACATACACCAGCCAGCGATCGAGTCCGCCCTTCTCCTCGGGTTTCGGCGCCTTTTCTTCCGACGCTTCTTCCAGCGGGTCCAGACTCAAGGCGTCCATCAAGCGACGCTTTCGCCGTTCCTTCCGATACTGCGTGATGCATTCGTTATACGTGATGCTGTAGAGCCAGGTTTTGAACTTCGATTTCCCCTCGAAGTTCTTCAGGCCGTACAGCACCTTAAGCATCACTTCCTGACAGACATCGTCTGCGTCGCGATCGTTCCCAAGATATCTCGCACAAACGTTAAATAATGTTCGCTGGTAACGCCGCATCAGCTCTTCATAGGCGCGCGTCACGTGAAACAGCTCGGTATGCGAGCGCGCGACCAACTCCTCATCAGAGAGCTCACGGGGGTCATAGCGCGTGGATAGCGTTTGGGCTTTATTCAAAACAAGTCGTGCCGACAGTCAGGTCAATGTCCGCCGCACCCCTCTCAGGGCATTTTGCGGCGGCATACATTAGCAGGGTTTGCCGGGTTAGCGGCTACTCACATGCTGTTCCAGCAGGATCCGATTGGAGAGTGAGACTAGCTCACCCTCATCGGTCAGCAATGTGGTTTTAACCGTGCCGATCTCTTCGATCTGGCCTTCGACCTCGCCAACACGCACTTGTTGCCCAACCTGATACAACTCACGCACATAGATTCCCGCAAGAATCTGACCGGCAATTTCCCGGCTTCCCAAACCCATGGCCAGCGCAACAGCCAGACCAACGGTAATCAATACGATGACAATCACATGGTTCAGCAGGTCAGTCTTGACCTCGAGCTGGCTGATCGCGACCGAGATACTGATGATGATCACCAACCCCTGGGCGATTCGGCCCAAACCCGAAGCGTAGTCCAGCCCTACGCCTTCTGCCGCTCCGCGCACCAGGCCGTTGGCCAATTGCGCGAGCAAAACACCGACCAGCAACACCAGCGCGGCGCCGAAAACTTTCGGCAAATACAACGCCAGCATGTCCAGCGTAGCTGAAACTCGCTCAAGTCCAAGGGACTCTGCTGCAGAAACCAGGAAAATCAGCAGAACGAACCAGTAAACAATCTTCCCGATCAAGGTTGAGATCGGCACTTGCAGGCCGGCCCGCGACATCAACTTGGTCAGACCGGTGCCGCCCATCAGGCGATCAAGGCCCAGTTTGGCGAGCAATTTGGACAGCAAGGTATCGAGCAGCTTGGCCACCACGAAACCCAACAGCAGCACCACCAGTGCGCCGAACAGGTTCGGGATGAAGTTGGCGACTTTGGTCCACAACGCAGTCATTGCAGTGACGAGGCTCTGAGTCCAGAGATCAAGTTCCATATTCAATCAGCCTTATCAGCAGTGCGTGCAGTAGTTTTACGAAGACGGGAAACCGGCGAGACGTGGGCCGATCCGTTATTCAGGGCGATCATCAGCGCGGGCAGCCAGCGGCCCAGCAGGCTGAACAGATCACCGGCGCCCACCTGGCGGTTGGCGGTTTTGAGTACGCGACCCAGGCATGCATCGTCGTCACGGCTGGACGGCGAGGCGTTGAGCATGTCGCGCAAAGACTGTTCAAACGGATCGTGCATACGCACCTCTCGTGATGTCTGTGAAAGACGCGGGCAAATTTGGTCGGGTCACATGTTGCATCTTCACACCCAGCGCAAACGGCGGAATAACCACCATTGACCGAAGGCCATCGCCAGCACCGTCAGACAGGCAATCAGGAAACCATAAGGGCTGCTCGAGAACGGAATGCCGCCCACATTGATGCCCAGCAGGCCGGTGAGAAAACTCATCGGCAAAAAGATGCAGGTGATGATGCCGAAGCGGTACATCGTGCGATTCATGCGCACGTTCAAACGCCGGTCTTCGGCCTCCAGCACAAGCCCCATGCGCTCTCGGGTCAATTCCAGCTCTTCGAGATAGCGCGTCAGGCTGTTGTTCAATTCGTTCCAGTAGTCAGCGTCATCGTCGACAAACCACGGCAGTTTTATCCGGGTCAGTTGTCCGAAAATATCCCGCTGCGGTGCCAGAAAACGCTTCAGTCCGGCCGCCCGGCGGCGGATGTGCAAAATCGAGCCATGCTCGGGGGTATACCGTTCGTCGGCATCCAGTTTTTCTTCCTCTTCATCGACCAGTTCCGACAGGCAGGTGACCAGATCCTGCACCTTGTTGGTGAGGAATTGCGCCAGATACAGGATCAGTTCAGATGAGGTTTTCGGGCCTTTGCCTTCGCTTAGCAGCGCCAGCAGCTCATCGGTGGCACGCAGCGGACGCAAACGCAGCGAGATGACCCGTTGCGCCGACGCGAAAATCCGCACCGAGACCATGTCTTCCGGCTCGGCGCCGGGGTTGAGGTTGACCCCGCGCAGAAACAGCAACAGTTCGGCATCCGGCAACGGCAACAGGCGCGGCCGAGTGTTTTCTTCCAGCAGCAGGTCGCAGGCAAATTCATTCAGGCCGCTGGATTTGCGCAGCCAGGTCTGGGTTTGCGGATGGCTGCGATCCCAGTGCAACCACAGGCTCTCATGGGCCTGCAGTTGCAGATCGTCGAGCTCAGTCCGGGCAATCGAACGCGCACCGCCTTTACCGTCCAGCACCAGGGCATGCACCAGCCCCCACTGCGCGTTTTCTTCCTCGAACATCCGCATCCCTTTGTCGAAAAACTTATTCAGGCATCTGCAGCGGACTTGGCGAAACGATCACGCCGTTGTTGTCCGCATAGATGTAGTGGCCCGGGTGGAACGTCACGCCGGCGAAAGTCACCGGTACGTTGAGATCGCCGATACCGCGCTTTTCGGTTTTCATCGGATGGCTGGCCAACGCCTGAACGCCGAGATCGGTCTGGGCAATAACGTCGACGTCACGGATACAACCGTAGATGACCATCCCTTCCCAGCCGTTTTTTGCGGCTTTCTCGGCGATCATGTCGCCCAGCAGCGCGCGCCGCAGCGAACCGCCGCCATCGACCACCAGCACCTTGCCGTTACCCTTGAGTTCGGCTTGCTCTTTGACCAGCGAGTTGTCTTCGAAACATTTGATGGTCACGATTTCGCCGCCGAAGGAATCACGGCCGCCGAAATTGCTGAACATCGGTTCCAGCACCTGCACCAGCTCCGGATAGGCGTCGCACAGGTCAGGCGTGAGGTAATGGTTCATCGAAAAACTCCTGTAAAAAGGAAGACGATCTAGGATGTCGCACTCTTTTGAAACGAGTCCCGGCGGTCGCTGTTTACCTTAGTTCATGCAATGGTCGCTGAACGAACCTGAACAAACGCTGAAACGTAATAGCTAAACACCCACCAAATATGACCAGAACCGCACAATGCGTCATATCTTAGCCGCAAGCCGACCTGAACGAAATGCCCTTTTCAGAGCCTCGGACTCAGACCGCAGCGGCAAGATCCGGCTTGTCGCCGAGCAACGGCGTCTGCTGATCATTCAGCCAGCGCGCCACTAGCGGCCAGACCTCGGCCTGCGCCGCCTTGCTCACCAACATCTCGACATGCCCGAAGTTGTCGCTGAAACCCTGCTCGCGCCCCAGATTGACGAACTGTTTGTGCTCGGAGCCGATCTGCTCGAACAGTTTGCGACAGGCCCATGCCGGATCCTGATGATCGCCCGCCGCGGTCACTGCCAGCACCGGCACCTGAACCTCGGCCAGGCCGGCCCACCAGTCCTTGTCCTTGTCGCCAAAACGCCCGAACAAGCCGTACCAGCGCATGCTTTCCAGCGCCAGCCCGATCGGCTCGTCTTCCGGGCCGCGCTTGAGGCGTGAGCCGGACAATTGCGCGAAACGCTTGAGAATGAAGCGCCCGCTCCACTCCACCGGTGGAATTTTCAGCGGCCAGTACGTGCGGCTGACCTGCGTGCCGAAAAACGCCGCCGAGGCCACGGCCGGCTCGCCGAGGTATTCGCCACCCAGCGCCGCCGCCAGCGTGATGCCGCCCAGCGAATGGCCGATCCAGTGCGGCACCTGCCCGCTCTGCTCGCGGACGAACGCGGCAATCGCCGGCAGATCGTAACGAGCGTAGTCGGCCACGCGGTTGCGCCGGTAGTCCTCGTTGCGCTGCGACAGGCCGTGACCGCGCATCTCCGGGATCCACACGTCGAAGCCCAGACGGGTCAGGTACGCGCCCAGCCCCAGGCCCTTGGGGGAAAACCAAAAGCGCCGGTTGGAAAAGCTGCCGTGCAGCAAAATCACCGGCACGCCGCGTGGTGTCGTATCGTCGGCCATGCCCAAACGGGTAACGGCGATTTCCACGGACCAGTCGGGACTGTTGCCGGGTTTGAGTCGATACACGTCTTCGCTCAGATCACCGCGTCGTTCGGCGCTGATCAGGGCGACAGGAAACAGGTTGCTGCTGCTTTGCATAATGCTCTTGCACAAAAAAGGGCGGCATCTACAGGAGCCCGCCCTACTTCAATCTCAAAGCCCCCGACCTTTGTGGGAGCGGGCTTGCTCGCGAAAGCGGTATATCAGCCAACATTTGTGGCGGATCTTATTCCGTCTTCGCGAGCAAGCCCGCTCCCACAGGGGAGGATGGCCGTTCACATATGGATCAAGCCTGGGCCTGACCTTCGGCGAGGAAGAACCAGGTTTCCAGCACGGAGTCCGGGTTCAGCGACACGCTTTCGATGCCCTGCTCCATCAGCCACTTGGCCAGATCCGGGTGGTCCGAAGGGCCCTGACCGCAGATGCCGATGTACTTGCCGGCCTTGTTGCACGCAGCAATCGCGTTCGCCAGCAGCTTCTTCACCGCCGGATTACGCTCGTCGAACAGGTGCGCGATGATCCCGGAGTCACGGTCCAGGCCCAGGGTCAGCTGGGTCAGGTCGTTGGAACCGATGGAGAAACCGTCAAAGAATTCGAGGAATTCTTCAGCGAGAATCGCGTTGGATGGCAGTTCGCACATCATGATCACGCGCAGGCCGTTGTCGCCACGGGCCAGGCCGTTTTCGGCGAGCAGATCGACCACTTGACTGGCTTCGCCGAGGGTACGGACGAACGGCACCATGATTTCGACGTTGGTCAGGCCCATCTCGTTGCGCACGCGTTTCAACGCGCGGCATTCGAGTTCGAAGCAGTCACGGAACGATTCGCTGATGTAACGCGAAGCGCCACGGAAGCCCAGCATCGGGTTTTCTTCTTCCGGCTCGTACAACTTGCCGCCGATCAGGTTCGCGTATTCGTTGGACTTGAAGTCCGACAGACGCACGATGACCTTCTTCGGCCAGAACGCAGCAGCGAGGGTGCTGATGCCCTCCACCAGTTTTTCGACGTAGAAGCCGACCGGATCGTTGTAACCGGCGATGCGCTTGTCGACGCTGTCCTTGATTTCCTGCGGCAGGCCGTCGTAGTTCAACAGCGCTTTCGGGTGTACGCCGATCATGCGGTTGATGATGAATTCCAGACGGGCCAGGCCGACACCGGCGTTCGGCAGCTGCGCGAAGTCGAAGGCGCGGTCCGGGTTGCCGACGTTCATCATGATCTTGAACGGCAGCTCCGGCATGGCGTCGACGGAGTTCTTCTTGACGTCGAAGCCCAGCTCGCCTTCGAAGATGTAACCGGTGTCGCCTTCGGCGCAGGACACGGTCACACCCTGACCATCTTTCAACAGTTGGGTGGCGTTGCCGCAGCCCACGACCGCTGGAATCCCCAGTTCACGGGCGATGATCGCCGCGTGGCAGGTACGGCCGCCACGGTTGGTGACGATGGCGCTGGCGCGTTTCATCACCGGTTCCCAGTCCGGGTCGGTCATGTCGGAGACCAGCACGTCGCCGGCCTGGACTTTGTCCATTTCCGAGACGTCCTTGATGATCCGCACTTTGCCGGCGCCGATGCGCTGGCCAATGGCACGACCTTCCACCAGCACGGTGCCGGTTTCTTTCAACAGGTAACGTTCCATGACGTTGGCCTGGGTGCGGCTTTTCACGGTTTCCGGACGGGCCTGCACGATGTACAGCTTGCCGTCGTCACCGTCTTTGGCCCACTCGATGTCCATCGGGCAGCCGTAGTGCTTCTCGATGATCATCGCCTGCTTGGCCAGCTCGCTGACTTCGGCGTCGGTCAGGCAGAAACGCGCGCGTTCGGCCTTGTCGACATCGACGGTCTTCACCGAACGACCGGCCTTGGCCTCGTCGCCGTAGATCATCTTGATGGCTTTGCTGCCGAGGTTGCGGCGCAGGATCGCCGGGCGACCGGCTTCCAGGGTGCCTTTGTGCACATAGAATTCGTCGGGGTTGACCGCGCCTTGAACAACGGTTTCGCCCAGACCGTAGGCGCCGGTGATGAACACCACGTCACGGAAACCGGATTCGGTATCGAGGGTGAACATCACGCCGGCGGTACCGGTTTCCGAACGCACCATACGCTGCACGCCAGCCGACAGGGCGACCAGTTTGTGGTCGAAGCCCTGGTGCACGCGGTAGGAAATCGCACGGTCGTTGAACAGCGAAGCGAACACCTCTTTGGCGGCGCGGATAACGTTTTCCACGCCACGGATGTTCAGGAAGGTTTCCTGCTGGCCGGCGAACGAAGCATCCGGCAAGTCTTCGGCGGTGGCGGAAGAACGCACGGCCACAGCCACGTCAGGGTTGCCGGCCGACAGCGCGGCGAACGCGGTGCGGATCTCGGTATTGAGTTTTTCAGGGAATTCGGCGTCCATGATCCATTGACGGATCTGCGCACCGGTCTTGGCCAGTGCATTGACGTCATCGACGTCCAGGGCGTCGAGAGCCTTGTGGATCTGATCGTTGAGGCCGCTCAGTTCGAGAAAGTCGCGATAGGCCTGCGCGGTGGTGGCAAAGCCGCCGGGGACCGACACACCGGCACCCGCCAGGTTGCTGATCATCTCGCCCAGGGATGCGTTCTTGCCCCCCACATGCTCAACATCGTGTTTGCCGAGCTTATCGAGGGAAACTACGTACTCTACCAAGGTGATCTCTCCACTAACTGTGTTGGAAAAGCTCAGAAACCGGCGGCTCGGGGGAGCGTTGGCCGGCTGTATGGCCTGGACCTGGAAAATAAGTGAGAATGCGGGCCAATGGCGGCCGGCAAATCGCGCCTATCATATCCAGAAATACTCTTTAGCTTAAGGCCCAAGGTGCAAATGAAACGATCTGCTTTCTTTATCTCCGATGGCACCGGCATTACCGCCGAAACCCTGGGTCAAAGCCTTCTGGCGCAGTTCGAAAACATTACCTTCACCAAGCTCACGCGGCCGTATATCGACAACGCGGACAAAGCGCGGGCCATGGTACAACAAATCAACAAAGCCGCCGAAACCGACGGCTTCCGTCCGATCATCTTCGACACCATCGTCAATCAGGACATCCGTGAGATTCTCGCAACGTCCAATGGTTTCATGATCGACATCTTCTCGACCTTCCTCGCCCCGCTCGAACAGGAACTGACCGAGCATTCTTCCTACACCGTCGGCAAATCGCACTCGATCGGGCATAACTCCAATTACATGGAGCGCATCGAGGCGGTGAACTTCGCCCTCGACAACGACGACGGTGCGCGCACCCACTATTACGACAAGGCCGACCTGATACTAGTGGGCGTGTCGCGTTGTGGTAAGACGCCGACGTGTCTGTACATGGCGATGCAGTTCGGCATCCGTGCGGCCAACTATCCGCTGACCGAAGACGACATGGAACGCCTGACCCTGCCGACCGCCCTGCGCGCCCATCAGCACAAGCTGTTCGGCCTGACCATCGACCCGGACCGCCTCACCGCGATCCGCAACGAGCGCAAGCCCAACAGCCGCTATTCGAGCTACGCCCAGTGCGAATTCGAAGTGCGCGAAGTGGAAAACCTGTTCCGCCGCGAGAACATCCCGCACATCAACTCCACGCATTTTTCGGTGGAAGAGATTTCGGCGAAGATTCTGGTGGAGAAAGGTGTGGAGCGGCGTTTCAAATAGATTTGCGGCGTCTGCTTTGGCGCCTTCGCGAGCAAGCTCGCTCCCACAAGGTTTTGTGCCTGGCACAACATGCATGAACACTCTGAAACCCTGTGGGAGCGGGCTTGCCCGCGAAGGCGGCGGCACATTCAGCATTGATGTTGCCTGACGCACCGCTAGCGTGAGCAGGCTCACGCCCGCAATGGGTCTTCAATGCTCGCGTTGTCAAATCGCAAACAGGTCGATGAAACGATTCACGGGGGTCGCTTCAAGCTGCGCCTGATCCTTGCACAACGCGAAGATCTCGCCACTGCGCTGCCCGGTGAATCGTGTCAGCAGATTCGCCTTGAACTTGTCCTCCAGCAACGGGATGCCATCGGCGCGGCGGCGACGGTGGCCGATCGGGTATTCCACCACCACGTTCTCGGTGCTCGTTCCGTCCTTGAAAAACACCTGCACCGCGTTGGCAATCGAGCGTTTGTCGGCCTCCAGATACTCGCGGGTAAAACGCGGGTCTTCGACGATGACCATCTTCTCGCGCAGCACATCGAGGATCGGGTGCGCGGCGTGGAAAGCGTCTTCGTAGTGTTCGGCCAGCAGATTGCCGAACGCCAGCGGCACGGCGGTCATGTACTGAATGCAGTGGTCGCGGTCGGCGGCGTTAGCCAGCGGCCCGACCTTGGAAATGATGCGAATCGCCGACTCATGCGTGGTGATGACGATGCGGTCGATTTCATGCAAGCGGTTGCGCACCAACGGATGCAAGGTCACCGCCGCTTCGCAGGCCGTTTGCGCATGGAATTCAGCGGGGAAGCTGATCTTGAACAGCACGTTTTCCATCACGTAACTGCCGTAGGGCCGCGAGAAACTGAAGACACGTTTGCCTTCGGGCTTGAGCGCCAGATCATTATTGGTATGGCTGAACGATACGTCGTAGAAGCCCCACTGTCTGGCCGTCAACACCCCGGGAATCCCCATCTCGCCGCGTAGCGCGATGTCGGCCAGACGCACACCGCGACTGGTCGCATCACCCGCCGCCCAGGATTTACGCGAGCCGGCGTTCGGCGCATGGCGATAGGTGCGCAGCGCCTGACCATCGGCGAAGGCATGGGACAACGCCGACAGCAGTTGTTCGCGATTGGCCCCCATCAGTTTGGCGGTGACGGCGGTCGAAGCGACTTTCACCAGCAGCACGTGGTCTAGGCCGACGCGGTTGAACGAGTTTTCCAGAGCGATCACGCCTTGGATCTCGTGGGCCATGATCATCGCTTCAAGTACATCGCGAATCGTCAGCGGCTTCTCACCATTGGCAACGCGTTTTTGCGACAGGTGATCGGCCACCGCGAGAATTCCGCCGAGGTTGTCCGACGGATGCCCCCACTCGGCGGCGAGCCAGGTGTCGTTGTAGTCGAGCCAACGCACGATGCAGCCGATGTCCCACGCGGCTTTCACCGGGTCGAGGCGATAGGAAGTGCCCGGCACCCGCGCCCCGAACGGCACGACGGTGCCCTCGACGATGGGGCCAAGGTGCTTGGTGCATTCGGGAAAACGCAACGCCAGCAGGCCACAGCCGAGGGTGTCCATCAGACAGTTGCGGGCGGTGTCGAGGGCTTCGGCAGATTCGACGTTGAAGGTGAGGACGTAATCGGCGATGTCCTGCAGGACACGGTCGTAGTCGGGACGGTTGTTCTGGTCGACGTTGGCGCTCATGTTCGATTCACTCTGGCAGTGGTTCGTTGATGGGACCTCGGTTCAGGCTGATTTTCTTATATTTGAAATGCAATTCCCTGTGGGAGCGGGCTTGCTCGCGAAGGCGTGGTGTCAGTCGACATCATTTTTGCCTGGTGCGCCGCCTTCGCGAGCAAGCCCGCTCCCACAGTTTTTGTTCGGTGTAGTGTCAGAAAGTATTGCCGGGCACAAAAGCTTTCTTTGCGGACTGATTATCCTGGTTGAAATGCAATCCATGTGGGAGCAACTGTCTTACTACCACCGTTCGTCACCGCCACTCTGTGCCGTCTCGCAGCATGGCATTCAGTCTGATCAGCAGTATTCGCATA
>NZ_JAJSLU010000008.1:0-82628 GCF_023063025.1 Pseudomonas sp. YL2
TGACCGGGGATGCCCCCTGCCCCCCCGCCTCCGCGGCCACCCCCACCCCCACAGGGATTTTTGGCGTCTGAATGATCTCCGGATATGTCCTGGGTTGGGCCAACCGCCGCACCTGGCCTATGCTGCACCCCATCGCTTTCTTTCCCGGTCGATTTCATGGGTCGCACCTTTCTCTACATCCTGCTGCTGATCGCCCTGCCCGCCGCCGCGCAGATCTACAAGTACACCGATGCCAATGGCAACACGGTTTACAGCGATCACTCGCCGGACGGTGTTCAGGCGCAGCCGGTCGAGTTGCCGCCACTCAACCGTGTCGAGCCACAGGCACCGAGCGCGCCAGCGCCTTCAAGCACCGACACACGCCCCGCGGCACGCAGTGCCTACGAGGTGCTGGAGCTGACCGGCCTGCCCAGCGAAGAAGCGCTGCGGGCCAACAACGGCACCTTCACTGTCAATGTGTTGATCAAGCCGCGCCTGCAGGCGCCGCACCAATTAAGGCTGGTGCTGGACGACGCGCCTTACGGCCAGCCGAGCAACGTGCCGATCCTGCAATTGGTGAATGTCGATCGCGGCGAGCATCGTCTCGCGGTGCAGGTGATCGACGGCGAAGCGATCATCCAGCAGAGCCCGGCGGTGGTGTTCACCGTACAGCGGGTGCACAAGCCGTGAGAAATTTCTGGCTGATCCTGTGCCTGTTCGCCCTGCCCGTTTCGGCAGAGGTCTTCACCTATGTCGACGCGCAGGGCAATCGCGTCTACACCGACCAGCCGCGCGGCAACGCCAAGCGCGTGCCTATCGCCACCAGCAATCGCATGTCGGCCAACCCCACGGCTGCAGCACCGATCAGCGCTGTAAAAAAGGTCGCGGAACAACCACCGTTTCACTACGACATGCTGCGCATCCTGATCCCCGAGCCGGATGCGACCCTTCGCAGCAGCGCGGGCGAGGTGATCGTCAGTGTCACCAGCGAACCTGGCTTACAGCAGGGCCATCGCTATCGCCTGCTGCTGGACGGCCAGGCCACTGGCGAGCCGGGACTTAGTCCGGTATTCCCGCTGAGCAACATCGACCGCGGCAGTCACAACCTGTCGGTGGAAATCCTTGATGAGCAGGGTCGCACTGTCGAGCGCACCGCCAACCAGCCATTCCACATGCTGCGCATCTCGCTGGCGCAGAAACGCCAGGTCAAACCCTGCGTCAGCGAGGACTACGGCGTGCGCCCGGAATGTCCGCTGAAAGACAAACCCGCCGAAGAAAAAAACCCCTTCCTGCGCTTCTTCTAACGCCATTCAGCTTTACGCACTATATTGGTGCAATAGACTGCACCGTACCCAGATTCCAACCCATTTTGGTTCGAAACTTCCCGTTCGACCTGGCACCCTGCCACTCAAACGAGCGTCAAACGCCTGTTTCACGGGTTGAACGCTTCTTTTCGGAGCCTTGGTTTGGTTTTTGCATTTTCCGTTTAACGACGCCTGCTTCTTGCGCACGCTCCGCCCCCAAAAGAGGCTCCGATGACTATTAGCGACGCAATCCACCGTTTGCTGCTCGACAACCTGACCACCGCCACCATCCTGCTCGACGCCGAACTGCGCCTCGAATACATGAACCCGGCGGCCGAGATGCTGCTGGCCATCAGCGGTCAGCGCAGCCATGGGCAGTTCATCAGCGAGTTGTTCACCGAGTCCACCGAGGCGCTCAACTCGCTGCGTCAGGCGGTCGAACAGGCACACCCTTTCACCAAGCGCGAAGCGATGCTCACCGCCCTCACCGGCCAGACTCTGACCGTGGACTACGCAGTGACACCGATCCTCAGCAACGGCGCGACCATGCTTCTGCTTGAGGTGCACCCGCGTGATCGCCTGCTGCGGATCACCAAGGAAGAGGCGCAACTGTCCAAGCAGGAAACCAGCAAAATGCTGGTGCGTGGTCTCGCCCACGAGATCAAGAACCCGCTCGGCGGCATCCGGGGCGCCGCGCAGTTGCTGGCCCGCGAACTGCCGGAAGACAGCCTGCGCGACTACACCAACGTGATCATTGAAGAGGCCGACCGCCTGCGCAATCTGGTCGACCGCATGCTCGGCTCGAACAAGCTGCCGTCGCTGGCGCTGTGCAACGTCCACGAAGTGCTGGAGCGCGTCTGCCAACTGGTCGAAGCGGAAAGCCAGGGCTGCATCACCTTGGTGCGCGACTACGACCCGAGCATTCCCGACGTATTGATCGACCGCGAACAAATGATTCAGGCCGTGCTGAACATCGTGCGCAACGCGATGCAGGCGATCAGCAGCCAGAACGAGCTGCGTCTGGGCCGCATCAGCCTGCGCACCCGGACCATGCGCCAGTTCACCATCGGCCACGTCCGCCATCGCCTGGTGACCAAAATCGAGATCATCGACAACGGCCCGGGGATCCCTGCAGAACTTCAGGAAACCATCTTCTTTCCCATGGTCAGCGGCCGCCCGGACGGTACCGGGCTGGGCCTGGCCATCACCCAGAACATCATCAGCCAGCACCAGGGCCTGATCGAGTGTGACAGCCACCCCGGCCACACCACGTTCTCGATCTTTCTGCCACTGGAACAAGGAGCCACATCGACATGAGCCGTAGTGAAACCGTGTGGATCGTCGATGACGACCGTTCTATCCGTTGGGTTCTGGAAAAGGCCTTGCAGCAGGAAGGCATGACCACGCAGAGCTTCGACAGCGCCGATGGCGTGATGAGTCGTCTGGCCCGTCAGCAGCCTGATGTGATCATTTCCGACATCCGCATGCCGGGCGCCAGTGGCCTCGACCTGCTGGCACGTATCCGCGAACAGCACCCACGGCTGCCAGTGATCATCATGACCGCGCACTCCGACCTCGACAGCGCCGTTGCGTCTTATCAGGGCGGCGCTTTCGAATACCTGCCGAAACCGTTCGACGTCGACGAGGCGGTGTCGCTGGTCAAACGCGCCAACCAGCATGCGCAGGAGCAGCAAGGCCTGGAAGTGGTGCCGGCTCTCACCCGCACGCCGGAAATCATCGGCGAAGCGCCAGCGATGCAGGAAGTGTTTCGGGCCATTGGCCGCTTGAGCCATTCGAACATCACCGTGCTGATCAACGGTGAATCCGGTACCGGTAAAGAACTGGTGGCCCACGCCCTGCACCGCCACAGTCCGCGCGCGGCCTCGCCGTTCATCGCGCTGAACATGGCGGCGATCCCCAAGGACCTGATGGAATCCGAGCTGTTCGGCCACGAGAAAGGCGCGTTCACTGGCGCGGCCAACCTGCGTCGCGGCCGCTTCGAGCAGGCGGACGGCGGCACGCTGTTCCTCGACGAAATCGGCGACATGCCGGCCGACACCCAGACCCGTTTGCTGCGGGTGCTGGCCGACGGCGAGTTCTATCGCGTCGGCGGGCACGTGCCGGTCAAGGTCGATGTGCGGATCATTGCCGCGACTCACCAGAATCTGGAAACCCTGGTGCACGCCGGGAAATTCCGTGAGGACTTGTTCCACCGCCTCAACGTGATCCGCATCCACATTCCGCGCCTGTCGGACCGTCGCGAAGACATCCCGACCCTGGCCAAGCACTTCCTCAGCCGCGCCGCGCAAGAACTGGCGGTGGAGCCGAAGCTGCTCAAGAGCGAGACCGAGGAATACCTGAAGAACCTGCCATGGCCGGGCAACGTGCGGCAGCTGGAGAACACCTGCCGCTGGATCACCGTGATGGCCTCCGGGCGCGAAGTGCACATCAGTGACCTGCCGCCGGAACTGCTGAGCCTGCCGCAGGACTCGGCGCCAGTGACCAACTGGGAGCAGGCGCTGCGCCAGTGGGCCGATCAGGCGTTGGCCCGTGGCCAGTCTAGCCTGCTCGACAGCGCGGTACCGGCGTTCGAACGGATCATGATCGAGACTGCACTGAAGCACACGGCCGGTCGCCGTCGTGATGCGGCGGTATTGCTCGGTTGGGGACGTAATACCCTGACGCGCAAGATCAAGGAATTGGGGATGAAAGTGGACGGTGGGGATGATGATGAGGGGGATGAGGGCTGATCAACCACACCCTCTGTGAGAGTGGGCTTGCTCACGAAAGCGCTGCTCATGAAACGTATCAGTGACTGACGCGACGCCTTCGCGAGCAAGCCCGCTCCCACAGTGGTCCCGCCGTGCACCAACCTAATGCACTTTGACCCGTGATCGGGCATCGCAACCTGTGCAAAAACCATCCAGGCAAGACTGAAAAACCCAGCCAGTAAAAACACCAAAGCCCCGATTTTCGGGGCTTTGGTGCATTTGAGGGATTTTTCTGTTTCCAAATACTAAAACTGGCACGCCGCCTGCAACAACCCTCACAGGTGATTCGATTCACCACCCGTTTCGGGGACCTTGGTACAGGCAGGCCGGGGATTCCCCTCTTTACACCGGGTTCAAACCGCAACGCGGCGAACCCACCCTTTTGGGATCCTTGGTACAGGCAGGCCGGGGGTTCCCTCTTTACACCGGACCGACGCTCTCAGCGAAGTCCACCCCGTTTTGGGAACCCTGGTACAGGCAGGCCGGGGATTCCCGCTTTTATTGCTCCCGGAGATGGATCTCCAGCCGCCAGCGGTCATCGACCTTGCTCCCGGCCCACTCCCCTTGCAGCGGCCGCGCCGCCAGCACCGTCAGCAACAGCCCACCGTCACTCACGCGCGTTCGCCAGTTCACGTCCTTGCCGTTGAGCTTCAGCTGACCCTTTTGCGCCTTGCCCTCTGCCTGAAACAACAGGGCCACGGTGCCATCGATGATTTCACCGTGCAGCTTCGGTTCGTTGCTGAACCACACCACCAGGCCGTCACCGGTCACGTCGACCTGCTGCAGCACACTGGGGTCCGGCGTGGTCAGGCGACCGATCATCAAGCCGACCATCACGCCGACAATCGCCAGCGAACCGATCACCCGCGGGAATAGTTTCGAACGCGGGTCGGCTTGCGGCGTAGAATGCGCGTCATCTTTACCTTCGGAGCCGTGCATGTTTCACGTCATCCTTTTTCAACCAGAAATTCCGCCGAACACCGGCAACGTTATCAGGCTGTGCGCCAACAGCGGCTGCCACCTGCATTTGATCGAACCGCTGGGTTTCGAGATGGACGACAAGCGCTTGCGCCGGGCCGGTCTCGACTACCACGAATATGCCACGTTGCAGCGCCACGCCGACCTCGCCAGTTGCCTGGAAAGCCTCGGCAACCCACGGCTGTTCGCGTTCACCACCAAGGGCTCGCGGCCGTTTCACGACGCCGCGTTCGTCCCGGGCGATGCGTTCATCTTCGGCCCGGAAAGCCGTGGCCTGCCGGCGGAAGTGCTCGACGCCCTGCCCGCCGAACAGCGCCTGCGCCTGCCGATGCGTGAAGGCTGCCGCAGCCTGAACCTGTCCAACACCGTGGCGGTGGCCGTGTACGAAGCGTGGCGGCAGAACGACTTCAAATAACACCGGATAACAAATGTGGGAGCGGGCTTGCTCGCGAAGGCGTCGGATCAGATGACATTGATGTCGCCTGACACTGCGCTTTCGCGAGCAAGCCCGCTCCCACATTGGACTTGCGTCGTCGCTCAGATACTTACTGAACGGTCGGCGTCTCGCCAGCTTCCTGCATGCGCTGCAGCTCTTGCGCGTACAGGGCGTCGAAGTTCACCGGCGCCAGCATCAGGGCCGGGAAAGAACCACGGGTCACCAGGCTGTCCAGGGTCTCGCGAGCATACGGGAACAGGATGTTCGGGCAGAACGCACCCAGGGTGTGACTCATCGAAGCCGCGTCCAGGTTCTTGATCAGGAAGATACCGGCCTGTTGCACTTCAGCGATGAAGGCCACTTCGTCGCCGTTTTTCACGGTCACGGACAGGGTCAGTACCACTTCGTAGAAATCACCTTCCAGTTCTTTCTGACGGGTGTTCAGGTCCAGGCCGACGGTCGGGTCCCACTGCTGGCGGAAGATCGCCGGGCTTTTCGGGGCTTCGAAGGACAGATCGCGTACGTAGATGCGCTGCAAGGAGAATTGCGGTGCGGTTTCTTCTTCGCTGGCTGCAGTGTTCTGTTGGTCAGTCATCTCAGATCCTTTCTGATCTTGGGTCTTTTAGGGAGTGCTGTACGTGGGTGCAGCCGTTCAGGCCTTGAGCAGCGCGTCGAGCTTGCCGGCGCGCTCCAGGGCATACAAATCATCACAACCGCCGATGTGCTTTTCGCCGATCCAGATCTGCGGCACGGACGTGCGTCCGGCCTTCTGACTCATGGCAGCACGAATCTGCGGCTTGCCATCGACCTTGATCTCTTCGAAGGCCACACCTTTGTTCGCGAGCAATTGCTTGGCTCGCATGCAATAAGGGCAGTAGTCGCTGGAGTAGACGATGACTTCGCTCATATCACTTCACCAGCGGCAGGTTGTCGCCTTTCCAGCTGGAGATCCCGCCGGACAGCTTGGCGGCAGTGAAGCCGGACTTCATCAGCTCGCGAGCGTGGGTGCCAGCGGTCTGGCCCAGGGCGTCGACCAGAATGATGGTCTTGGCCTTGTGCTTTTCCAGCTCGCCGGTACGCGCAGCCAGTTTGTCTTGAGGAATGTTGATCGCGCCAACGATATGGCCGGCGGCGTAATCTTTCGCCGGACGGATGTCCACCACCACGCCTGCGTCCTTGTTGACCAGTGCGGTCAGTTCGCCGGTGCTCAGGCTTTTACCGCCGCCCTGCATCGTGTGCGCCAGCAGCAGAGCCAGCAGTACGACGAAGATACCGACAAGAATGTAGTGGTTAGTGGCAAATTCAATCAGGTGAGCAACCATCGAAGGAGGTTCCAGGGCGTTAAAATGTCGGCCAGTATACACAGCCACTATGGTGGGCCAAACCCCGTCCGGCGGTGACGTGGTCGGAACTAAGCATTAAACTCGCCACTCCCTTTTCCATCGCCCTCTTCTTTATTAGCCACGAGTGGATTCCATGACTACCACGCCTAAACCTTTGGTCCTGATGATTCTCGACGGCTTCGGTCACAGTGACAGCCACGAATCCAATGCCGTGTATGCGGCGAAGAAGCCTGTGCTCGATCGTCTGTGGGCCACGGTGCCGAACGGCCTGATCTCGGGCAGCGGCATGGACGTTGGTCTGCCGGACGGCCAGATGGGCAACTCCGAAGTCGGCCACATGAACCTCGGCGCCGGGCGCGTGGTGTATCAGGACTTCACGCGCGTGACCAAAGCGATCCGCGACGGTGAGTTCTTCGACAACCCGACCATCTGCGCTGCCGTGGATAAAGCCGTGGCCGCCGGCAAAGCCGTGCATTTCATGGGTCTGCTGTCCGATGGCGGCGTGCACAGCCACCAGGATCACCTGATCGCCATGGCCGAACTGGCCTTCAAGCGCGGCGCCGAGAAAATCTACCTGCACGCCTTCCTCGACGGTCGCGACACGCCGCCGAAAAGCGCCGCTTCGTCGATCGAACTGCTCGACGCGACCTTCCAGGCGCTCGGCAAGGGCCGCATCGCCAGCCTCATCGGTCGCTACTTCGCGATGGACCGTGACAACCGTTGGGACCGCGTATCTCAGGCCTACAACCTGATCGTTGACGGCAACGCCGAATTCAACGCCGCCACCGCTCAGGAAGGCCTCGACGCCGCCTACGCCCGTGGCGAGAGCGACGAATTCGTCAAAGCCACCACTATCGGCGAGCCGGTCAAGGTCGAAGACGGCGACGCCGTGGTGTTCATGAACTTCCGCGCCGATCGTGCCCGCGAGCTGAGCCGAGTATTTGTCGAAGACGATTTCAAGGAATTCGAGCGCGCGCGCCAGCCAAAAGTGCAGTACGTGGGCTTGACCCAATACGCCGCCAGCATTCCAGCCCCTGCAGCCTTTGCTCCGGGCAGCCTGGAAAACGTGCTTGGCGACTACCTGGCAAAAAACGGCAAGACTCAGCTGCGCATCGCCGAAACCGAAAAATACGCGCACGTGACCTTCTTCTTCTCCGGCGGCCGTGAAGAACCGTTCCCGGGTGAAGAGCGCATCCTCATCCCGTCGCCGAAAGTCGCCACCTACGACCTGCAACCGGAAATGAGCGCACCCGAGGTCACCGACCGCATCGTCGACGCCATCGAGCATCAGCGTTACGACGTGATCGTGGTCAACTACGCCAACGGCGACATGGTCGGCCACAGCGGCGTGTTCGACGCTGCGGTAAAAGCCGTGGAATGCCTGGACACCTGCGTCGGGCGCATCGTCGAGGCGCTGGAAAAGGTTGGCGGCGAAGCGTTGATCACCGCCGACCACGGCAACGTCGAAAAAATGGCCGATGAAGAAACCCATCAGGCGCACACCGCGCACACCACCGAGCCGGTGCCGTTCATTTATGTCGGCAAGCGTGACCTCAAGGTCCGTGAAGGCGGCGTATTGGCGGACGTCGCGCCGACCATGCTGATGCTGTTGGGCCTGGAGAAACCGGCGGAAATGACTGGTACCTCGATTCTGGTCTGACCGAATCCATCAAACGCCGCAAAACCCTGTAGGAGTGAGCCTGCTCGCGATAGCAATCTGACAGTCAACTACTCTGTTGAATGTGAGAACGCCATCGCGAGCAGGCTCACTCCTACATTGGTTTATGGTGGTTTCAAAGATTATTTGATGCTGTATCTCCAGCCAGTTATCACACAAGCCCAATTGGGCGTTTTTTTTGCAGCCTCGGGCGGGCATACTAGGCCGTCCATTACCCTGGTGCCGCCCGCCTC
Source organism: Pseudomonas sp. YL2 (assembly GCF_023063025.1). Lineage (NCBI taxonomy): Bacteria > Pseudomonadati > Pseudomonadota > Gammaproteobacteria > Pseudomonadales > Pseudomonadaceae > Pseudomonas > Pseudomonas sp. YL2. The sequence goes on from NZ_JAJSLU010000008.1 coordinate 8,723, forward strand.
TATGCTCCGCGTCCTGATCGCCCTCGCTCTGACCTGCCTGCTCCAACCGGCCTTCGCTGACGAGCGCGCGCAAACCCAACAGCAGCTGGATGCCACGCGTCAGGACATTGCCGAGCTGAAAAAGCTGCTGGGCAAGCTGCAGGAAGAAAAATCCGGTGTGCAGAAAGAGCTCAAGGGCACTGAAACCGAGATGGGCAAGCTCGAGAAGCAGGTCGATGCCCTGCAGAAAGAGCTGAAGAAAAGCGAATCCGAGCTGCAGCGGCTCGATGCGGAGAAAAAAAAACTCCAGAGCGCGCGCACTGAACAGCAGCGACTGATCGCCATCCAGGCCCGCGCGGCCTACCAGAATGGCCGTCAGGAATACCTCAAGCTGCTGCTCAACCAGCAGAATCCCGAGAAATTCGCCCGCACCCTCACCTATTACGATTACCTGAGCCAGGCCCGCCTGGAGCAGTTGAAGAACTTCAACGAAACCCTGCGCCAACTGGCCAATGTCGAAAAAGACATCGCCATGCAGCAGGCGCAATTGCTGGTACAGAAAAGCAGCCTCGACACCCAGCGCGACGAACTGGAAAAGGTCCGCAAGGAACGCCAGCAAGTCCTCGCCAAGCTCAACGATGACGTAAAGGCCCGCGACCAGAAACTGGCCGCCCGCGAGCAGGATCAGGCAGACCTGTCTAAAGTCCTTAAAACCATTGAAGAAACCCTGGCCCGACAGGCCCGTGAGGCAGAAGAAGCGCGGCAGAAAGCGCTGATCGCCCAGCAGGAAGCGGAAAAAAAGCGTTTGCGTGAGGCGCAGGCTGACAACAGCGACGCCCCACGAAAACCCGTCAAATCAACCCCCGGCGCACTGGTGTCCAGCAGCGGCGAGACCTTCGGTGGCCCTTTTGCTGCAACCCGGGGAAAACTTCCATGGCCGGTTGATGGTCGATTGCTGGCACGCTTCGGCGAAAGCCGTGGCGACGATGCCCGCACCAAGTGGGATGGCGTGATGATCAGCGCCGCTGCCGGCAGCCAAGTGCATGCCGTGCATGGCGGGCGCGTGGTGTTCGCCGACTGGTTGCGTGGCGCCGGGCTGCTGGTGATCCTTGATCACGGCAATGGTTATCTGAGTCTTTACGGTCACAACCAGACACTGCTCAAGTCGGCCGGTGACGTGGTAAAAGCCGGTGAGTCGATCTCCACTGTGGGTAACAGTGGCGGTCAGGACACACCAGCGCTGTATTTCGCAATTCGTCAGCAGGGTCACCCGAGTGATCCGGCGCAATGGTGTCACGCGCAAGGATAAGCGCGTCGCCTAATTCAGGAGTTCGTTCGACATGCTGCATTTGTCCCGCCTTACCTCGCTGGCCCTGACGATCGCCCTGGTGATCGGCGCGCCTCTGGCGTTCGCCGCTCAACCGGCCCCGGCCGTCGCTCCGGCAGGCACTGCCGCGACCGCCAAGGCCCCGTTGCCGCTGGAAGAGTTGCGCACCTTTGCCGAGGTCATGGACCGGATCAAGGCGGCGTATGTCGAGCCGGTGGATGACAAGACCCTGCTGGAAAACGCGATCAAGGGCATGCTCAGCAACCTCGATCCGCACTCCGCGTATCTCGGCCCTGAAGACTTCACCGAACTTCAGGAAAGCACCAGCGGCGAATTCGGCGGCCTGGGCATCGAAGTCGGCTCCGAAGACGGTTTCATCAAGGTCGTCTCGCCGATCGACGACACCCCGGCGTCGAAGGCCGGCATTCAGGCCGGTGACTTCATCGTCAAGATCAACGGTGCGCCAACTCGCGGCCAGACCATGACCGAAGCCGTGGACAAGATGCGCGGCAAGATCGGTCAGAAAATCACCCTGACCCTGGTGCGCGACGGTGGCACGCCGTTCGACGTGACCCTGGCCCGCGCCGTGATTCAGGTGAAGAGCGTCAAGGCGCAGCTGCTGGAGTCGGGCTACGGCTACATTCGCATCACCCAGTTCCAGGTCAAGACCGGCGAAGAGGTCTCCAAGGCGCTGGCCAAGCTGCGCAAGGACAACGGCAAAAAGCTCAACGGCATCATCCTCGACCTGCGCAACAACCCGGGCGGCGTGTTGCAGGCGGCAGTGGAAGTGGTCGACCACTTCATCAAGAAAGGCCTGATCGTCTATACCAAAGGCCGGATCGCCAACTCCGAACTGCGCTTCTCCGCCACCGGCAAAGACGAAAGCGAAGCGGTGCCGATGGTCGTGCTGATCAACGGTGGCAGCGCCTCCGCTTCGGAAATCGTCGCCGGCGCCCTGCAGGATCAGAAACGCGCGGTAGTCATGGGCACCACCAGTTTCGGCAAGGGCTCGGTGCAAACCGTGCTGCCGCTGAACAACGACCGCGCGCTGAAGATCACCACGGCACTGTACTTCACGCCGAACGGCCGCTCGATCCAGGCCCAGGGCATCGTTCCGGACATCGAAGTGCGCAAGGCCAAGATCACCAACGAAGCGGACGGCGACTACTTCAAGGAAGCCGACCTGCAAGGTCACTTGGGCAACGGCAACGGCGGCGCAGACAAGCCGACCGGTTCCGGCACCAAGGCCAAGGCCATGCCGCAGGATGACGATTACCAGTTGGCCCAGGCCCTGAGCCTGCTTAAGGGCTTGAGCATCACGTCCGGCCGTTGAGGATGTCTTTGCGTTTGCTCTTCGTCCTGCTGTGCTATCTGGCGGGTGCTGCTCACGCAGAACCCGCCAGGACGCCACCGCCAAAAGCCTACCTGACGCTGATCATCGACGACCTGGGGCAGAACCTGCCCCGGGATCGCCGTGTGCTGGCTCTGCCCGGCCCAGTGACCACGGCGATCATGCCCGACACCCCGCACGCCACCGAATTCGCCCGCGAAGCCCATCGCGCCGGCAAGATCGTGATCCTGCACATGCCGATGGATCCGGCCACCGGTCCGTACGCCTGGCACCCCGAACTGCCGCTCGAAGAGCTGCAAAAGCGCCTCGACGCCGCGTTCAAAATGGTCCCCTACACGGCGGGCATCAACAACCACATGGGCAGTCGCATGACCGCCCAGCCGGTGGCGATGGCGTGGCTGATGGGCGAGTTGCAGCGTCGGCACAAGTTCTTCGTCGACAGCCGCACCAGCGCCCAGACCGTGGCGGCGCAGCAAGCACAGAAGATCGATCTGGCGAGTGTTTCGCGCGATGTGTTTCTCGATGACGAACGCACCGAAGCCGCCATTTTCAACCAGCTGCAGACGGCGATCAGCCTGGCCCGCAAGCAGGGCTCGGCAGTGATGATCGGCCACCCTTACCCGCAGACGCTGGCGGTGCTGGAACGTGAATTGCCGAAGCTCAAGGCGCAAGGCATCGAGTGGATCGATATCAAGCAGATGATCAGCGTGCGGAGTAACAAAGCGACAGCTGCACACGGGAAAAATGGAATTTATCGTTAAGCTATCAACTTATTAAATTCTCATAAGCCTCTACGTCCAAAATAAGCAGCAATAACTTATAGAACCGACTCAAACCTAACTGTCTTATTCTGCGCCAGTCTTACACCCATATATTAGCCAAGGACTGGCCATGAACTTTAAATATATCCACCCAAGCTTTTTATTACTGACTGCCTTCTCACTTCCTGCCTGTTCCAGCCCTGTCGATTACGGCAAGGGCGCTGAAAACTTCTCACCGTCGCAACACCTGACTAACAAAGATGGCGAAAATAACCACTGGATGGGAATCGGTGAGTACAAAAGCCGCGAGCACGGTTCCTGCACCGCCTTCCTGATCGACACTAACAGCTCTCGACCGTCCGATTCCGCCTATGCACTGACCAGCGCCCACTGCGTGGGCAAGGAAAACGGGGTCATGCGAATAGATGACCCTATCGAAGCCAGCATTACCTTCAACAACTTCATCGATACGACTGCTGCCTCCAGGACCGTTTCTCTGCAGAAAGTAGCCTGGAGCAGTATTCAGGGTGTCGACCTGGCTCTGTTGGAGCTTGGAGTGTCACAGGGTGAACTTCTGGCTCAGGGCATCACGCCCATGAAACTGGCCCGGCAGGCGCCGGCAGAAGATAGCGACATTCTGATTGTGCACAAACCCGTTGGCTCTCCATTACAAATGTCCGCCTGCACCCACATGCCCTCCCCGGCGATTTTCGAAAAGCCCTGGGTTTGGCGGCATACCGTCAGCAACCAATGCAAAGATATTGCTTCCGGAAGCTCGGGGAGTCCGGTCATCGTTCGAGCGACCAACGAGGTCTATGGCGTCCTCGGGACCTTGGCTCACCATCTGACGCCGCTGCCTGGATACGGTCAGATGCCGAGCGGCAGTTACGGCAGTCCCACCTCGGTTTTCAACAACTGCTTTTTCGATGGCAAACTCAATACGGATCCGCAGGTGTGCGAATTATTTCCGGCAGCCTCTATCAGACTGCCTGCCCAACTGCCAACGCATGCAAAGATCAGCGTAAGCGCTCAGGGCAACTACGTTTATCCAGAATGGAACTTCGAAATAACCGCCAGCACCCGGTTTATCCGGACTAAACGGACGGCTGACCCGGTCGACTGCGAAGTTCCGCAAGACTACAGCCAGCCAATCACCACCGGCACTGCGCCGACTCGATTAAATGTTCCGATGGGACCTGAAACCGGGCCTAGCAACCTTTGCATCATCGCCACAAACAGTACTGAGGACATATTACCCGCAGGCACTTATCGCAATGCCGTCACTGTTCCCACTTATCTGGTTGATGCGGGCCCGACGCCTGTTCCGACCATAGAGACTTCGTTTAACAAAGAGATAAACAGGGCACTGATTCTGTGGCCGGAACGCAAGAACGAGGGTCTTGATCGATACGAGGTAAAAGGCGGCCTTGCTGAAAAAGTCAGTTGCGAAGACCCGCAGGGTTATAGGCATGTGACCTCCAATTGGCTACGCCCGCAAAGCAACTTCCCCCTCAAACTCTGCGTTTACGCTGTCGACCCCAACAATCAGCGCTCAGAATTGAAGGAATACATCCTGGAATGGGAAGCGCTCAAAAACAGCGCCCCCTGAGCTGACCAGTAACGTCGGCCTTGTGCTTCTGCATCAATAGGCAAAACAGGAGCGCAAGGCTGCCCATGGCAAGGAACGGTTTTTTGGAAATAACTGGTCACGACGTCATACATAGTTACCGCCAGAGACCGGTTGCGATTACCGATAGTGAGACCTGCAACAGGTCGCGACCCCCTTGAGTCGCCGTTCAACTATCAGGAGTGACCATGACCATTCATGACCAGGCCGCAGCGCCATCCAGGCAAATCGAGCCGATCCGACACGACAATCTGCTGATCCATTTCACCACGGAATTTCACCGGATCTGGGACAGTACCGGCTCACGGGCTAAACCCGCGACCTTCTGGCGCCCGACTCCGGCGCCGGATGTATTGCCGGGCTATTTCCCGCTCGGCGACGTGTTCGTCGCCGGGCACGACAACATTAACGGCAGCACCGTGGTAGCTGTGGTTTGTGAAGCCGATGCACCCAGTGCAGATCCGGCCAGGGGCCCGGCATTAAGGCGCCCGGACGATTTCGAGCTGATCTGGAAAGATTCCGGCTCAGGCTCGAAGAAAGACGGGGCCGTATGGCGACCGATCGCCCCGCAAGGCTATGTGGCCATGGGCGCGGTCTGCTCCAATGATCACGAAAAACCTTCACTCAACGCGGTTCGCTGTGTACGCGCCGATCTGGTGATCGCCTCGGACGTTGGCGAACTGATCTGGAATGACAAGGGCAGCGGTGCCAGACAGAGTTTCAGCGCCTGGAGCGTCACGCCGACGAATGCGCCGCCGGGAGAGATTCATTTCGCACCAGGCACCTTTGTTGGGGCAAGCAGTTTCAACCGGCCAGAGAGCAATGTCGGTGCCTATTCACTACGGATGCAGATCGCGCCATTGATCCAGTCATCGCCACAGCTGCCGACGCTCTCCGCAGCGCGAGCCCCAGAGACCAAGGGAGTGGCTACGCTCGCCCAAGTCATCGAGCTGCCATGGTTCGTGGTCAAGGATGACTTGTCGCCAATTGATCAATTACGCACCACGCCGTTTTATCGTTTGGAAAGAACCGACCAGTACTATTTGGTTGGGAGCGGACACAACACAGGCGAGGAGGCACGGGCTTTCAAGTGGACTGCGCAGCGGCTGCAGAATCCGAAGACGCTGCGTCTGTTCACTCAACTTACTGCGATCAGTTTTGTGAGCCCGTGGGCAACGAAGGCAGACGCTCCTGTGTCACTCCCATTCTCGGCAAGACTGGACAGCCAGTTCACTCACAGCGAGACGTCAACCAGTGGTTGGCAGACTCCATTTGCTACCTATGTGATCGCCATGGCCGGCAAAGGCAAATTCGTCGCGGTGTATCAGCTGGAGAGTTTCTACGAGCTGCGTCGTGCTGACGGCTCGCAAGCGGGGATCAATCTGGCTTACACCCAGAACGATAACCTGAGTCTGCTGCAGTATCCGCCGCAAGAATGCACCCACCAGGCAACAGACAAGTCGTTGCCGACGGCTACAGATAGCGCCCCATGATCTCGTCGACAACCCCGTCCTTGCGCATCTGATCCAGCGCCGCCTGCAGCCTGGCGACCGTTGCGTCCGACACATCCTTGTTCAGCGCCAGATATAACTCGGCGCTGTTGAAGCGCAACACGGTCTTGAGTCCAGTGACCCCGTCCTGCCGCGCCAGATAACGCCCGGCAGGATCACCCGTGGCCCACAGGTCGATCTGGCCATTGACCAGTTTTTTCGCGTTGTCCTGATCGCGCAGAACGACCGAAGGCTTCAAGCCCTGCTTGGCCAGCGTCTCGGCAATCGCATCGCCTTTGTAGGCACCGATCTTGTATTTGCGTGCATCGTTGAGGGTGTCGAGGGTGATCTTGCTGTCGGCCCTGGCCAACATGATCCAGTCGTCCGGACCGATCGGACCGACCCATTTGAACAGGTTTTCGCGATCCGGCAGGCGGGCCATCACGAAGGCGCCATAACCGGGGTTTTCCAGCGCCAGTTTGTAGACGCGCTCCCATGGGAAGCGCAGGGTCAGGCTGTAGGTGAGCCCGGCGCGCTTGAACATTTCGCGGACGATGTCGGCGGCAATGCCGTTGATGTTCTCGCCCTTGGCGAAATTCTTGCCGTCTTTCGCCATGTTGTAGGGCGGAAAGTTTTCGGTGAGGAGCACCAGATCGGTGTCGGGACTGTTTTCGGCCCGCGCCGTGTTGAGCAACAACACAGAGGCACTGGCGAGAACAAGAAGCAGGCGTTTGATCATGTCGGGCTACCGGAATCCATGGCGTGCCCAAGAGTGCCTTGGGTACGCCATGCTGTCCACTGGCCTGTACGGTTTAGCGCATCACGATGCCGCGTTTAGCCATATACGCTTTCGCTTCCTGCACAGTGTATTCGCCGAAGTGGAAAATACTCGCCGCCAGTACCGCGCTGGCGTGGCCTTCGAGGATACCGTCGGCCAGATGCTGCAGGTTGCCGACGCCGCCGGAGGCGATCACCGGAATGCCCAGCGCATCGCTGATCGCGCGAGTCACGCCGAGGTCGAAGCCGTTTTTCATGCCGTCCTGATCCATACTGGTCAGCAGGATTTCGCCGGCACCCAGGCCTTCCATCTTCTTCGCCCATTCGACCGCGTCGAGGCCGGTCGGCTTGCGCCCGCCGTGGGTGAAGATTTCCCAGCGCGGGGTTTCGCCCGGGCCGGAGACCTTCTTCGCGTCGATGGCGACGACGATGCACTGCGAGCCGAAATGCTGCGCCGCTTCGCCAACAAACTCCGGATTGAACACCGCTGCGGTGTTGATCGAAACCTTGTCCGCACCAGCGTTGAGCAGGTTGCGAATGTCCTGCACGGTGCGCACGCCACCGCCGACGGTCAACGGGATGAACACCTGGCTGGCCATGCGCTCGACGGTATGCAGCGTGGTGTCGCGGCCATCGACGCTGGCGGTGATGTCGAGAAAGGTAATCTCGTCGGCACCCTGCTCGTCATAACGACGGGCGATTTCCACCGGGTCGCCGGCATCGCGGATGTTCTCGAACTTCACACCTTTGACGACCCGGCCGTTGTCCACGTCCAGGCAAGGGATGATGCGTTTGGCCAGCGCCATGGTCAGTCCTCAGCCTTGGTACGCATCGCAGAAAGCTTGCGCTTCGGCGACGTCGAGGGTGCCTTCGTAGATCGCCCGGCCAGTGATTGCACCGATGATGCCCGGCGCCTTGGCGTCGAGCAGCGACTTGATGTCACCCAGATTGTGGATACCGCCGGACGCGATCACCGGGATCTTCGTCGCTGCCGCCAGTGCAGCGGTGAACGGTACGTTGCAGCCCTGCATCATGCCGTCTTTGGCGATGTCGGTATAAACGATCGAAGACACGCCGTCGGCTTCAAACTGCTTGGCCAGGTCGATGACCTGCACGGTGCTGATTTCAGCCCAGCCGTCGGTGGCGACGAACCCGTCTTTGGCATCCAGGCCGACAATGATCTTGCCCGGGAACGCGCGGCAGGCCTCAGCGACGAACGCCGGATCTTTAACGGCTTTGGTGCCGATGATCACGTAGCTGACGCCCGCCTTGACGTAGTGCTCGATGGTTTCCAGCGAGCGGATACCGCCACCGATCTGGATCGGCAGGTTCGGGTAGCGTTTGGCGATCGCGGTCACCACTTCACCGTTGACCGGCTGGCCTTCGAACGCGCCGTTCAGATCGACCAGATGCAGACGGCGGCAACCGCCCTCCACCCACTTGGCAGCCATGCTCACCGGGTCATCGGAGAACACTGTGGAATCTTCCATGCGGCCCTGGCGCAGACGTACGCAGGCACCGTCCTTGAGATCGATAGCGGGAATAATCAGCATCTGGCAAACCTTCAAATTTGAATGTTCAGCTTGGCTCGGAAATCAGTTTTTCTCGAGCGCCCACAGGTCGCTTTCGATGCTTTCAAACCGCTCTTTGAGGTGGGTCTGCACATCGAAAATCGCCCTGTTGTAATAGTGCGGAGCAATTTCGCGGGTAAACAGCTCAAGAATTTCCGCCGCTTCGAACGAACCCAGGTCAAGTTCGAACCGATCCTCCATGAACCGCTGGATCTTGCGGTTGGCCTCGTTCTCCTGTTCGGGAGTGAGGGTCAGGATCGGCGGTTTGGACTTCTTGGCAGCCATTTACCAGCGACCGTCCCACGCGGCGAAGTTCTGCAGCAATTGCAGGCCATGGGTATGGCTCTTCTCCGGGTGGAATTGCACGGCGAAACGCGAGCCTTCGGCCAGCGCGGCAGCGAAATCGACTCCGTAATGACCGCTACCGACTACCTGCCGCGCATTGGCGGCAGCGATGTAGTAGCTGTGCACGAAGTAGAAACGCGCCATGTCCGGAATGTCGTGCCACAGCGGGTGACTGACCTTCTGCTGCACTTCGTTCCAGCCCATGTGCGGGACTTTCAGGTGCTCGCCGTCTTCATGCAGGTCTTTGCCGAAGAACTTCACGGCGCCCGGGAACAGGCCGATGCAGTCGACGCCGTCGTTCTCTTCGCTGCTGTCGAGCAGGGCTTGCATGCCGACGCAGATGCCGAGGAACGGACGATCCTGGCTGACTTCACGCACCAGCGCGTCGAAACCGAGACGACGGATCTCCGCCATGCAATCGCGAATCGCACCAACGCCGGGGAACACCACGCGGTCGGCTTCGCGGATCACGTCCGCATCGCTGGTGATCAGCACCTTGCCGGCGCCGACGTGCTCGAGGGCCTTGGCCACCGAGTGCAGGTTGCCCATGCCGTAGTCGATAACTGCAACCGTCTGCATTACAGAACGCCTTTGGTCGATGGCATTTGCCCGGCCATGCGCTCATCCAGCTCGACGGCCATGCGCAGCGCGCGGCCGAAAGCCTTGAACACGGTTTCGATCTGGTGGTGGGTGTTGGTGCCACGCAGGTTGTCGATGTGCAGGCTGACCAAGGCGTGGTTGACGAAGCCCTGGAAGAATTCCTGGAACAGGTCGACGTCGAAGCCGCCCACGGTGGCGCGGGTATACGGCACGTGCATCTGCAGGCCTGGACGGCCGGAGAAGTCGATCACCACACGCGACAGCGCTTCATCGAGCGGCACGTAAGCATGACCGTAGCGACGGATGCCTTTCTTGTCGCCGATGGCTTTGGCGAAGGCCTGGCCGAGGGTGATACCGACGTCTTCCACGGTATGGTGGTCGTCGATATGCAGATCGCCCTTGCATTCAATATCCAGGTCGATCAACCCGTGACGGGCGATCTGATCCAGCATGTGCTCAAGAAAAGGAACACCGATATCGAATCGGGCCTTTCCGGTGCCATCAAGGTTGATCGAGGCTTTGATCTGGGTTTCCAGAGTGTCGCGCTCGACAGACGCCTTACGTTCGGCCATCACCAGCTCCGCAAAATCATTGGGCGAAAAAGGCAGCCATTATAGGCACGCGAGGCCGAAACAGAAACACGCGACGTGAGATGGCTGACGGATAGAACGCCCGGCTGTCGCGGGTAGACATGTCCATACAAGCCATTACAGGCACCCCGAAAACAACTGTAGGAGTGAGCCTGCTCGCGATGAGGGCGTGACAGCCAACATTTCCGTGACTGTCAGACCGCTATCGCGAGCAGGGCTCACTCCTACAGGGGTACTAGGTTTTGTTTAGTGAAACAGTACCGCCGTCTTCTGCAGGGTCACCCACACGCCCCACGCCAACGGAATACCCACCACCAGCCATGCAGCGATTGCCAGCGGCTTGCTGCCCGGTGCGGCTTTCCACTCCAGCACGGTGCTGGCATCAGCACCTTTGTCGTGACCCAGCGCCTGTTCGGCGGCCAGTTCAGCGTCGGTCATGAAGTACTTGTCGGCCACCGGACGCACCATCAGGTTGCACAGGAAACCCAGCACCAGCAGGCCGGCGAGGATGTACAGGGTGATGTCGTAAGCGGCAGCGCGTTCAACGCCGATGCTCAACTGATACTCACGCAGGTAGTTCACCAGCACCGGGCCGAGCACGCCGGCGGCGGCCCAGGCAGTCAGCAGACGACCGTGGATCGCACCGACCATTTGCGTGCCGAACAGGTCGGCCAGATACGCCGGAACGGTCGCAAAACCACCGCCGTACATCGACAGGATGATGCAGAACGCCGCCACGAACAGCGCAACGTTGCCCAGATGGCCCATGTTCGGGATCAGCGCGTACAGGGCAAAACCGAGGGCGAAGAACACGAAGTAAGTGTTTTTGCGACCCAGGTAGTCCGAGAACGAAGCCCAGAAGAAGCGGCCACCGATGTTGAACAGGCTCAGCAGACCGGTGAAGCCGGCAGCGATCGCAGCGATCGAAGCCAGTTGCCCGGCATCCAGTTGACCGAACGGCACGTCAACGCCCAGCAACTTGCCGCCGAACACTTCCTGCAGCAGTGGCGAAGCCATGCCGAGAATGCCGATACCGGCCGACACGTTCAGGCACAGCACCAGCCACACCAGACGGAACTGCGGGGTTTTCCACGCCACATTCACGTGCACGTGACGGTGAGTGATCATCGCGTTCGAGGCTTTCTTTGCCGGAGCGGTCCAGCCTTCAGGCTTCCAGCCGGTTGGCGGCACGCGGTAAGCCAGGGCGCCACCGATCATGAACACGAAGTAGATCGCAGCCATGGCCACGAAGCTCTGCCACACGCCGACACCGGCAGGCGAAGCGAAGTGGCTCATCAGCGCAGTCGCCAACGGTGCACCGACCATCGCGCCGCCACCGAAACCCATGATCGCCATGCCGGTCGCCATGCCGCGCTTGTCCGGGAACCACTTGATCAGGGTCGAGACCGGCGAAATGTAGCCCAGGCCCAGACCGATACCACCGATCACGCCAGAGCCGATCCACATCAGCCAGATCTGGTGGGTGTAGATACCCAGCGCCGAGATCAGCAGACCGCCGCACCAGCACAGTGCCGATACCACACCGGCCTTGCGTGGTCCGGCGTGTTCCAGCCAGCCACCCCAGATCGCTGCCGAGCAGCCGAGGAAGATGAAGAACAGGGTGTAGATCCAGCCGAGCATGGAGATCGGCCAGTCGCATTGCGAAGAGAAGACCTGAGCGATGAAGCTCATGTCCGGTGCGCAAGCCACCGGAGCGGTGACGCCCAGCGCCTTGGACAGCGGCAACCAGAACACCGAGAAACCGTAGGCCATGCCGATGCACAGGTGGATGGCCAGAGCGGCCGGTGGAACCAGCCAGCGGTTGAAACCGGGCTTGGCGATGATGCGTTCCTTGGACAGGAACGCAGGCTGGTCGGCGCGAAGGCCGTCCGCCGTGATGCTCGTGCTCATTGTGTATCCCCCAATTATTAGTATGGTTCGCCAGCCACTGCTCACCCTCGGCCTTTATGCACGCAGGCATGACCGTTTTTTCGGGTGAAGCTCCTTGAAGGCGCGACGTTAAGTCGCAGAAGGACGGACGAACCGGCGAAGGTTACCATTTGCACGTGACAGAAAAACCAAACTGATATCACCTTTTTCGTGTCATCTGATCTCGTCCCCACAGGAAAAAGCCATGCCGATCGCTGTCCAAGCGCTGAACGATGCCAGTTACCAGGATCAACAGGACCTGCAAAAAATCTATCGTGACGCTCCGCAATGGCTGTTCGCACCGTATTCCGGGGACGCTCAACTGATCGAAAACAGCCTGGCTGACGGCTCTTTGATTGCAGGACGTTTCAACGATCGCCTGCTCGGTGCAGCACGCCTGACAAGGCACGACAGGATTTGGTACTTGTCACATTTGTGTGTACGAAAAGTCACCCGGCGCCGTGGGGTAGCCGAGAGACTGGTGAACCAAGCACAGAAAATGGCGTCGCAAGCGGGTGCCCAACTGCGCCTGCTGGCACCGGCCGGACACCTTGAAATCCAGGCGCTGGCCGCCAGATTGCAATTGCCGCTGGACGTGATCGCGACATGACAGCGCCCCGAACCGGGCGGATGCAGCGCTATACTCCCCGGCTAAATTACGAATTCGACTAACTACAAGGACTCGCCCATGAAAGCGTTCGGCAAAATCCTGGGTCTGGTACTTCTCGGGCTGTTGCTGATCATTGTGGCGGCGGGCTTCGCCCTGACCCACCTGTTTGATCCCAACGACTACAAAGACGAGATCCGCCAGATAGCCCGCGACAAGGCCCACATCGAGCTGACGCTCAATGGCGATATCGGCTGGAGCCTGTTCCCGTGGCTCGGCCTGGAACTGCATGAGGCCAGCATCGCCACCCTGATCAACCCGACCGAACCGTATGCCGACCTGCAGATGCTCGGCCTGTCCGTGCGCGTGCTGCCGCTGTTGCGCCGCGAAGTGCAGATGAGCGATGTGCGCGTCGAAGGCCTGAACCTGCGCCTGAAACGCGACAAGAACGGCCACGGCAACTGGGAAGACATCGGCAAGCTGCCACCTCCCGCCACGCCTGCCGGCAGCCCGACACCTGCCAGCCCGCCTGTTGCAGAGGCCCCCGTCCAGCCGGAAAAACCGCCGCAGCCGATCCGCCTCGACATCGACAGCCTGACCGTCAACAACGCCCGGGTTGAATACACCGACGAGCAGACCGGCAAGCAGTACAGCGCCGAAAGCATCCAGCTGAGCACCGGTGCAGTACACGACTCGACCAACATTCCGCTGAAAGCCACGGCGTTCCTCAGCACCAATCAGCCTGTGCTGCGGGTGCGCACCGAGCTCAACGGCGAGCTGCGCATCGAACGCGCCCTGCAACGTTACAAGTTCGAAGACATGAAACTGTCCGGCGAACTGACCGGCGACCCACTACAGGGCAAGGCCATGACCTTCTCCGCCCAAGGCCAGATTTCCCTGGACAAGGCGGCGAACGTCGCCGAATGGACCGGGATCAAGATCTCCGCCAACCAGTTGCGTGCCCTCGGTGAGCTGAAAGCCAACGACCTCGACAAGACCCCGCAGATCACCGGCGGGATCTCGATCGCCCAGTTCGATCTGGCGAAATTTGTCGACAGCATCGGCCAGACGTTGCCAGCCATGGCGCCCGGCAGCCTGAGCAAGGTCGAACTGGTCAGCCGCGTGGCCGCCACGCCAACCAGCGTCGCCTTCGACAACATCAACCTGAAACTCGACGACAGCAGCTTCAGCGGGCGCATTGCCGTGGAAGATTTCGCCAAGCAGTCGCTGCGCGCGATCCTCAAGGCTGACACGTTCGACGTCGACCGCTACCTGCCGCCGAAATCGGAAAAAGCCAAAAACGCCACGCAAGTGCGTCAGGCCGAAGTCGCCAGCACCGAAGCCGATGCCATGGCCGGCGCCGGCAGCACACCGTTGCCGGACAAACCAAGCAAAAGCGCCTGGAGCACCGAGCGTCTGCTGCCGGTCGAGCGTCTGGCCAAACTCGACGTCGATGCCGACCTGACCTTCGGCCAGCTGACCCTCGACAAACTGCCGATCCAGAACGCCGCGCTCAAAGCCACTGGCCAGGGCGGCCTGCTGACTCTGGAAAACCTGCGCGGCGGGCTGTACAACGGCGACTTCGAAGCCAAGGGCACCCTCGACGTACGCCCAAGTGCGCCGGTGCTGAACCTGCAAACCAGGATCAACCGCGTGCCGGCCGAGAAAATCCTCGAAAGCCAAGGCAAGAATCCGCCGGTCAAAGGCCTGGTCACACTGACCAGCAGCCTCACCGGCAGCGGCAACAGCCAGCAGGCGCTGATCGAAACCCTCAACGGCAACGCCAGTTTCGTGATCAACAACGGCGTGCTGCTCAACGCCAACCTTGAACAGCAACTGTGCAAAGGCATCGCCACCCTCAACCGCAAAACCCTCAGCGGCGAGCCACGGGGCAAGGACACGCCGTTCCAGGAACTCAAGGGCAACCTGACCTTCCGCAACGGTATCGCCAGCAACCCCGACCTGAAAGTGCGCATCCCCGGCATGACCGTCAACGGCGATGGCGACATCGACCTGCGGGTGCTGGGCATGGATTACCGCGTCGGCATCATCGTCGAAGGCGACACCAGCGCGATGCCGGATCCGGCCTGTCAGGTCGGCGAGAAATTCGTCGGCATCGAGTGGCCCCTGCGTTGCCGTGGCCCACTGGAGCTGGGCGCCAAGGCCTGCCGTGTGGATAACGAACGTCTCGGCCAGGTCGCGACCAAAATGGCCGGCGACAAACTCAGCGAGAAGATCGATGAAAAACTCGGCGACAAGGTCAGCCCGGAATTGAAAAACGCATTGAAGGGGCTGTTCAAGCGATGACAGCGGAGCAGTTTTCCACGGCGGTGCTGGAATGGTTCGACCGCCACGGCCGCCACGATTTGCCTTGGCAGCAAGACATCAACCCGTATCGGGTGTGGGTGTCGGAGATCATGTTGCAGCAGACCCAGGTCAGCACCGTGCTCAATTACTTCGACCGCTTCATGACCGCGCTGCCAACGGTGCAAGCTTTGGCCGAAGCGCCGGAGGACGAAGTGCTGCACCTGTGGACCGGGCTCGGTTACTACACCCGCGCGCGCAATTTGCAGAAGACCGCGAAGATCGTCGTCAGCCAGTACGGCGGTGAATTTCCGCGAGACGTCGAAAAGCTGACGGATCTGCCGGGGATCGGCCTGTCCACCGCCGGCGCCATCGCCAGCATCAGCATGGGCCTGCGCGCGCCGATCCTCGATGGCAACGTCAAACGCGTTCTCGCGCGTTTCACTGCGCAAGAGGGTTACCCGGGTGAACCGAAGGTCGCCAAACAGCTGTGGGCCAACGCAGAGCGTTTCACGCCGCACGATCGGGTCAATGCCTACACCCAGGCGATGATGGATCTCGGCGCCACGCTGTGTACGCGCAGCAAACCGAGCTGTCTGCTGTGCCCGCTGGAAAAGGGCTGCGAGGCGCACATGCTCGGGCTGGAGACGCGCTACCCGATCCCCAAACCGCGCAAGGCCATCCCGCAGAAACGCACGCTGATGCCGCTGCTGGCCAACGGCGAAGGCGCAATTCTGCTTTATCGCCGCCCGTCCACGGGGCTTTGGGGCGGCTTATGGAGCCTGCCGGAACTCGACGATCTCGACGACCTGCAACATCTGGCCGACCAGCACTCGCTGACCATGGGCGAGCAGCAGGCGCTGCCAAGCCTCATCCACACCTTCAGCCATTTCCAGCTGTCCATCGAACCCTGGCTGGTTCAGGTGCAGGAGGCCGGTCAGCACGTGGCCGAGGCCGACTGGCTCTGGTATAACCTCGCCACCCCGCCGCGCCTGGGCCTTGCCGCCCCGGTCAAAACCTTGCTCGAGCGCGCGGCCGCCGTATTGAACGCAGGAGAGTCGTCATGACCCGCACCATCATGTGCCGCAAGTACAAAGAAGAACTGCCCGCGCTGGAACGCGCTCCTTTCCCGGGCGCCAAAGGTCAGGATATTTTTGACCACGTCTCGGCCAAGGCTTGGGCTGACTGGCAGAAACACCAGACCCTGCTGATCAACGAAAAGCGTTTGAACATGATGAACGCCGAAGACCGCAAATATCTGCAGGGCGAAATGGACAAGTACTTCTCCGGCGAGGAATACGCCAAGGCGGAAGGCTACGTTCCGCCTGCGGAGTAAACCCGCAAAATCGGGGGGCGGATCGTAAGCGACGGAATTAATTTAAGAAATTTTAAAAAAGTCGTTGACGTAAATCCGAAAAACCCTTTTAATGCGCCCCGTTGCCCAGATAGCTCAGTCGGTAGAGCAGGGGATTGAAAATCCCCGTGTCGGCGGTTCGATTCCGTCTCTGGGCACCAAATACCGAAAACCCTGAATCGCAAGATTCAGGGTTTTTTTATGCCTGCGATTTGATGGCGGCTCAATCCAGTCTTTTTTCTGGGCTGCGCAAATGCGCGACGGGTTTCGAACAAAGACGATCCGCGCTACTTTGGCCGCACCTTATGGAAGAGGGTCATCCGCTCGATGAACCAGAAAAGAACCCGCGTGCCCCTGCCCCATCCGCCCCCCTATCGCCAGAGTCGGGTTGCATTCTGGCTGACGGTGCTGGTCGGCGTATTGATCGCCTTCCTAATCGCCGCGTCGACTTATCTGATCATCCACAGCTTGATCAGCGGATCCATCACTACCTGGAACCGAACCGGCCCGCGCCATACCTACACCCTCGCGCAGCAACCCCGAATGTTCTGGTTCGAGATCGTGTCGCAATGCATCGGCACCGTATTCCTGATAGCCGTCGGCTGGATCGGACTATGGATTCACCGAATGGCGCGCGAGCCCAGTGACAAGCAGCAGGCCAAGCGTACGCGGGGATAAAGGAAGGCGCGGGATACCCGCGCCTCGATTCCTCAATGCACCCGAGGTTATCCAGCGTCATTCCAATGGAACACCAGATTGCGTGCAGTGCCGCTGCCAACGTCTGTCACGTCACGCCGTGTTTCGCCATTGCGCGTGGCGACCACGGTGTACTTACCGGGTGGCAGTTGCACGTACACCAGCGGCCCCGTTTGGGTGAGAGTCAGCACGGTTTGCCCCGGCGACTTTTGAATCACCACATCGACATCAGCGGTGTACTGGTCTTGCGCGCCCACCGCGAACGTCATGTGCAGGTTGTAGCCAGAGGCTTGCTGAATGGCTTTTGACTCGTCCAGGCCGATCCCGCCGGACAGGTAGTTGATGCCGTTTTGCTGTTGTTGCTGGACTTGCACGCCGGCACTGTCGACCGGATCCAGGTTGGCGGCCTGGGACATGCCAGGCAACAGCAGCCAACCGACAGCAGCGAGCGGCAGCATGAATGAACGAATGTTTTTCATGATGGCGACTCCCGGGTTCTGAAGAACCCAATCGTTACCCTTTTTTAGATTTGGCACCGCAAGGCTTGTTTTAGATTGATTGGTACTTGGCGCATGTACGAAATGGACTACAGACCATTGCTATCAATACGCCTTTTGCCGGCAACGTCCTGCACTACCCATCCCGCCTTCCTGCTGACTTCACAGGCTCGCCCGACATCGCCGAGCGGTGAATCCCGGCATGCTTTTGCGTCTGTTTCCAATGACGCGGAAGACTCGATGAACCCGTTAAAACCTGATGATGCGCAAGACCCGAAAATCGATTCATTGCTGGGAGAGTTGGGCGAACTGATCCGCCAGGCGCGGCAAAAAGTGCTGCGTGCGGTTGATACGATTCAAGTCCAGACCTGTTGGCAGATCGGCCGGCATATTGTCGAGTTTGAACAGCAAGGGGCGCAGCGGGCGGGGTATGGCAAGCGGTTGCTGGCCTTGTTGGCAAAGGATCTGACGGCGCAGTTCGGGAGGGGGTTTGATGATCGAAATCTGCGCTATATGCGGAGTTTTTATCAGTTGTTTCCCATTTGGAACGCAGTGCGTTCCGAATTGAGTTGGACACACTATCGGCGGCTTTTGGGCGTCACCAGTGACAAGGCTCGTCATTGGTACATGGAAGAATCTGCCAACCTGAACTGGTCCAGCCGCGCCCTTGATCGCCAGATCAATACGCTCTACTACGAGCGACTGTTGATGAGTCGGGACAAGGCCGATGTGATCGAAGAAGCCACCACCAACATTGCAGCCATGAAACCCCATCCGCGCGAGTTCATACGTGATCCCGTCATGCTTGAATTCCTTGGGCTACCGTCGGCTGGCAAAGTCAGGGAGAGTCGTCTCGAACAGGCTCTCATCGACCACCTGCAGGGCTTTCTCCTGGAACTTGGCAAAGGCTTTTCCTTTGTCGCTCGACAACAACGCATCAGCACCGATGGTGACGATCTGTACATCGACCTGGTGTTCTACAACTACGTACTCAAATGCTTCGTGATCATTGACCTCAAGCGCGGCAAGCTCAGCGCTCGCGACGTCGGACAAATGGACATGTACGTGCGCATGTACGACGAACTCAAGCGCAGCGAAGGCGACAAGCCAACAGTCGGGATCATTCTGTGTGCAGAGAGCAATGACTCGGTCGCGCGTTACTCAATGCTCAAGGGCAATGAGCAACTGTTCGCCAGCAGTTACAAAACCATACTGCCGAGTGAGGAAGAGCTGCGCGCCGAACTCAATCGGGAACAGGCTCTGATCGAAGAACGCCTGCTCCTGCAATCCGCTGAATAGAAACGGCGGATTGTTCCCGTGTGGCGCGAAGGCTATTGTTGACAGCTCCTCGAAAGGGTCGAAAGCGATGAGCTGTCAGGATGCGCCAGCAACGCAAGACATGCAGTCACTGTCACCGGCGTTGACAGGCAAACAAGGTGAGGCATTCAAGGAAGTCGCCGCCGATGGCTTTGTGCTCGACGGTTTCACCTGGCGGCACACCCTGCCTGACCCGCAACGCCCGGTGGTCATCATCAACGCTGCCACCTCGGTACGCTGCCGACACTATTCACGCTTCGCCGATTACCTATTCACCAACGGCTTCGACGTGATCACCTACGACTACCGAGGCATCGGCGAATCGCGTCCTGCAACCCTGAAAGGCCTTGAGGCTTCATGGACCGATTGGGGCGCGCTGGATTTCGAAGCGATGCTCAAGCGCGCTCAACGGGAATTCACCGGCCAGCCAATCGATGTGGTCGGCCACAGTTTCGGCGGTTGCGCGGCTGGGCTCGGCGAGTCCGGGCAGGTCATTCGTCGACTGGTGACAGTCGGCGCGCAGTTCGCTTACTGGCGCGACTATGCGCCGGCACAGCGCTGGCGCATGTTTGGTAAATGGCATTTGCTGATGCCGCTGCTGACGCGGCTCTGTGGCTATTTCCCGGGCAAACGCCTCGGCTGGCTCGAGGATACGCCAGCAGGCGTCGTACGCGACTGGAGCACGCCTGCCGCGCGCTACGAGCAGCGTCCGAGCGGCCGCCGACTGCTGAAAGCAAGCGGTCGCCTGCCCTTCGCCAATGTCCGCGCAAAGACCTTGGCGATCAGCATCAGCGACGACCCGTACGGCACGATCCCGGCCATCGAACGCCTGCTCGGCTACTTCAGTCATGCGCACAAAACCCACTTGCGCATCGAGCCGCAGGACATCGGCGAACAACAAGTCGGACATTTCGCCTTTTTTCGCAGCGCATACCAAGCCACACTATGGCCCATTGCTCTGACCTGGCTGCAAACCGGCGAGCTGGCCCCCGACACACCCGGATGGCCAGTGCCACGCAGCTAAGCCCTTTCAACGTACGACGGAACACACCATGGCCTCCGCCAACAAGCAGCAAAAACGCGCCGCCCGGGCCAAGACCAAGGCCAAGCAGAACCGCACCAAACGCGCCGAGGCGCCGGTCGAACTGGACCCGAACGATGACCGCATCGACTTCGAGTCGGTGGACCTGACCGAGCTGTTCAAGAAAATGATCGACGCCGAGAAGATCAGCCAGCAAGCCATGTGCACCGCGTTCCTCGAAGACCCGCTGCTGGAACTGGTCTACGAGCAGGAAGGCGAAGAAGGCGCGATGGATTTCATCCTCGCCGCGCTGATCGAGTATCGCCAGTGGTCCCAGGAAACCGACGAAGCCGGCGCCCTGGCGTGGATCGAATCCCCGGCCTTCCAGGCCGACTATGTGGCGGCGTCCGACGCGATCGCCGCACAAACCCAACAGAAGAACTGAGTTCCCATGGCATCTCTGAACAAGCAACAGAAACGCGCCAAACGCGCCAAGGCCAAAGCCAAACACATCCGCATGGTCGGCCGTAAGCCGCTGGACCAGGACGACAGCCTCGGACATCTGGACGAGCCGATCCCGGAATACACCCTGGCGATGTTCAGCAAAATGCGCGAAGCCGAAGCCGTCAGCCGCAACGAAATGCTGCTGACCCTGCTGCGCGAACTGGCGTTCATCATCGTTGACCATCCAGAGCTGCTGGATATGGAAAATGCCGAGAACGAAGGCATGGCCGCCACTCACCTGGCCGCCGACATGCTGATCGACTACCGCATGTGGGCCGACGGCATGGACATCGAAACCGCCCAGGCCTGGCTGACCGAGCCACAGTTCATCACCGATTTCGGGATTGCGCTGGATACTTACGGCAAGTCGCTGGACACCCAGGAAGACAAGGGCGAATAAACCCCGCGCATAAACAAAAACGGCCGCTCGTCATCACTGACAGCGGCCGTTTTGCATTACGCGTTACGGATCAGTTCAACACCACCGCACCACGGTTTTCCAGCTTGCGGCGGCGCGCCACCAGCAGGCCTGCGGCAACGACCATGAGGCTCAGCAGGCCGGTTGCGAGGATTTCCACGCGGTGGGCTTCCTGGAACAGCATGATAGTCAGGGCCGCGACGATGAAGATGATCACCGCGTAGGTCAGGCCCGGGAACAGCCACATGCTGAAGACGATTTTCTCGCCGCGGGCCATGCGTTGTTTACGCATGCGCAGTTGCGAGAACGCGATCACCAGGTACACCAGCAGCGCGATGGCGCCGGAGCTGGCCAGCAGGAATTCGAACACGGCAGCCGGGGCCACGTAGTTGGCGAAGGTGCAGAGGAACGCCGCGCCGGTCGACAGCATGACAGCCCAGTAAGGCGTACCGCTTTTGTTGACCCGAGTCGACATCGCCGGTGCATCACCGCGCTTGCCGAGGGAGAACAGCATGCGCGACGAGGTGTACAGCGCCGAGTTCAGACAGCTGGTTACCGCGACCAGCACCACGATGTCGACGATCATTTTCGCGTTCGGAATGCCCATGCGCTCAAGCACGGTCTGGTAGGAACCGAGGTTGGCCAGCGTAGGATCGTTCCACGGTACCAGGGCCACAACGATGAAGATCGATACGAGGTAGAACAGGCCGATCCGCCAGATCACCGAGTTGGTGGCCTTGGAAATCTGCTTGCCCGGGTTCTTCGATTCCGCAGCCGCGATGGTCACGATTTCGGTACCCATGAACGAGAACATGGTGGTCAGGATTGCACCCAGCACCGCGCCCATGCCGTTTGGCAGGAAGCCGCCGGAATCAAACAGGTGCGAAACACCGCTGACCTGGCTGTTCGGCAGGAAGCCGAAAACGGCCGCAAGACCCAGCGCGATGAAGCCTATGATCGCCAGGACTTTGATCAAGGCAAACCAGAATTCGAATTCACCGTAGTTTTTCACGCTGAACAGGTTGGTGACCGTCAGCAGCATGGTGATGATCAGTGCAAACGCCCAGATCTCGATCCCCGGGAACCAGGCATGGAGGATGGTCGCGGCGGCGTTGGCTTCCAACGGAATCACCAATACCCAGAACCACCAGTACAACCAGCCGATGGTGAAACCGGCCCAGTGCCCGATGGCACGGTCGGCGTATGTCGAGAACGAGCCGGTGTCGGGCGAGGCGACAGCCATCTCACCGAGCATGCGCATCACCAGCACCACCAGGGTACCGGCGGCGGCGTAGGCCAGCAGCACGGCGGGGCCGGCGGCAGCGATCGCGTGGCCGGAGCCAACGAACAGACCGGCGCCGATAACACCGGCGATCGACAACATGGTCACATGACGCGGTTTGAGCCCCTGTTCGAGGCCATTGGAGCTTGGGGTACTGCTCATCGGAACTACCTTTGCGAGGAAAGCGATTGCGTCCGTCCTGTCTGGTTTTCCTTCTCGTAAAAAGAAACCAACAGGGCGTTCCAGATTCTGCACGCAATAAATGCGCCAAAATGTTTCAAACTCTTCTGGGCCGCGGCTTTCAGCGAGACCGGACAGTCATCGCAAGTCATTGGAATGAATGGCAATTCGCCAGAGCGTTACCCTGCGACTCACTTTTCAGACGATTCAGCGCACCAGAAACACACTGAAAAAGTGTGGGATGCACAATTAGAGGGCGAATCGTGTACGTTCAGCCGGATAGCGCTTCCAACACCCCGCCAAAGCTGGCAACATCGCGCCTTTTTTTACGCAACACCCACGGGTTTGCACGTTCAAACACCCGTTCGGTTGTTGATGTGGCGACAGTCTGCTGTGCCGATGCGACAACCTGCCACACGCCATCCGCTTACCGCTCGTAGCGCTGTTGGCTGCCATTGAAACGCTATGCTAGCTTGGCCGCCTCGCCAGGAAGGCCCGCCAACAGCAGGAGCGCAACATATATGAGGAACGCACATGGCTGAGGCCACGCCCGCGCTTGAAATCCGCAACTTGCACAAACGCTACGGACAGCTTGAGGTGCTCAAAGGTATCTCGCTGACCGCCCGCGACGGCGATGTGATCTCGATCCTCGGTTCCTCCGGTTCCGGCAAGTCCACGTTCCTGCGTTGCATCAACCTGTTGGAAAACCCGCACCAGGGTCAGATTCTGGTGGCCGGGGAAGAACTCAAGCTCAAGCCCGCCAAGAATGGCGAACTGGTTGCCGCTGATGGCAAACAGATCAATCGCCTGCGTTCCGAGATAGGTTTTGTATTTCAAAACTTTAATCTGTGGCCGCACATGAGTGTGCTCGACAACATCATCGAGGCCCCGCGCCGCGTGCTCGGCCAGAGCAAGGCCGAGGCGATCGAAGTCGCCGAAGCGCTGCTGGCCAAGGTCGGTATCGCCGACAAGCGCCACGCCTACCCGGCGCAACTGTCCGGCGGTCAACAACAACGCGCGGCGATTGCCCGCACGCTGGCGATGCAGCCGAAGGTGATTCTGTTCGACGAGCCCACCTCCGCCCTTGACCCGGAAATGGTTCAGGAAGTACTTAGTGTCATCCGCGCACTGGCCGAAGAAGGCCGCACCATGTTGTTGGTGACCCACGAAATGGGCTTTGCCCGTCAGGTCTCCAGCGAAGTGGTGTTCCTCCACCAGGGGCTGGTGGAAGAGCAAGGATCGCCTCAGCAGGTGTTCGAAAACCCGCTTTCGGCGCGCTGCAAACAATTCATGTCCAGCAACCGCTAACGGAGCAACATGCATGCAGAATTTTAAAAAGGTCTTCCTGGCCGCCGCCGTCACCCTCGCGTTCAGCGCCGGTGCCATGGCCGAGACTCTGAAGATGGGCATCGAAGCGGCTTACCCGCCGTTCAACAACAAAGACGCCAGCGGCAACGTGGTCGGCTTCGACAAAGACATCGGCGACGCCCTGTGCGCCAAGATGAAAGTCGAGTGCAGCGTGGTCACCTCCGACTGGGACGGCATCATTCCTGCGCTGAACGCCAAGAAGTTCGACTTCCTGGTCTCCTCGCTGTCGATCACCGAAGAGCGCAAGGGCGCGGTAGATTTCACCGACCCGTACTACTCGAACAAGCTGCAGTTCATCGCGCCGAAAGATAAAGACTTCAAAACCGACAAGGATTCGCTCAAAGGCAAGATCATCGGCACCCAGCGCGCCACCCTCGCTGGCACTTGGCTTGAGGACACCTACGGCAGCGATATCGAAGTCAAACTCTACGACACCCAGGAAAATGCCTACCTGGACCTGACCTCCGGTCGTGTCGACGCCATCCTGGCCGACAAGTACGCCAACTACGATTGGCTGAAAAGCGACGCCGGCAAGAACTATGAGTTCAAGGGCGACGCGGTCGTGGAAAGCGACAAAATCGGCATCGCCGTGCGCAAAGGTGATCCACTGCGTGAGAAGCTGAACGCCGCGCTGAAGGAAATCGTCGCTGACGGTACCTACAAGAAGATCAACGACAAGTACTTCCCGTTCAGCATCTATTGATCTGACCTGCGGGACCGGCACCGTGATCCGACGGCGCCGGCTCCCGGCCTTGCCTGCCGCGATTTGAAAAGAAATCCATGATTATCGACCTCTACGGATTCGGCCCGGCCCTCGCCGCCGGTGCGCTGATGACCGTCAAACTGGCGCTGACGGCCCTGTGCCTGGGACTGGTGCTCGGCCTGCTCGGCGCCTTGGCCAAGACTTCCCCGTACAAGCCGCTGCAATGGCTTGGCGGCACTTATTCGACGCTGGTGCGTGGCGTCCCGGAATTGCTCTGGGTGCTGTTGATCTACTTCGGTACGGTCAACCTGATGCGCAGCCTCGGTGAGTTTTTCGGCAATCCCGACCTGCAACTCAGCGCCTTCGCCGCCGGCGTGATTGCGCTGGGCCTGTGCTTCGGCGCCTACGCCACGGAAGTGTTCCGCGGCGCGATCCTTGCCATTCCCAAAGGCCATCGCGAAGCGGGTGTGGCGCTGGGCCTGTCGAAATGGCGGATCTTCACCAAGCTGATCATGCCGCAGATGTGGCGCATCGCCCTGCCCGGCTTGGGCAACCTGTTCATGATCCTGATGAAAGACACCGCGCTGGTGTCGGTGATCGGCCTGGAAGAGATCATGCGTCACGCACAGATCGGCGTGACCGTGTCGAAACAACCGTTCACCTTCTATCTGGTGGCGGCGGTCATGTACCTGGGCCTCACCGTGCTGGCGATGACCGGCATGCACTTCCTGGAAAAACGCGCCGCTCGCGGCTTTGCGAGGAGCGCTTCATGAACTGGGAAGTGATCATCAAGTGGCTGCCGAAACTGGCGCAGGGCGCGACCCTGACCCTGGAACTGGTGGCGATTGCCGTGATTGCCGGCCTGTTGCTGGCCATTCCGCTGGGCATCGCCCGCTCCTCAAAGCTGTGGTATGTGCGCGCCTTGCCCTACGCCTACATCTTCTTTTTCCGTGGCACGCCGTTGCTGGTGCAACTGTTCCTCGTCTACTACGGCCTGGCGCAGTTCGATGCGGTGCGCAACAGCGCACTGTGGCCGTACCTGCGCGATCCGTTCTGGTGTACCACCGCGACCATGACCCTGCACACGGCGGCGTACATCGCCGAAATTCTGCGCGGCGCGATCCAGGCGATTCCGCCCGGCGAAATCGAGGCGGCGCGGGCTTTGGGCATGTCCAAACCCAAGGCAATGTTCTACATCATGCTGCCGCGAGCGGCGCGCATCGGCCTGCCGGCCTACAGCAATGAAGTGATCCTGATGCTCAAGGCCAGCGCGCTGGCGAGTACCGTGACCCTGCTGGAACTGACCGGCATGGCCCGCACGATCATTGCCCGCACCTACCTGCCGGTGGAAATCTTCTTCGCCGCCGGCGTGTTCTATCTGCTGATGTCCTACGTGCTGGTGCGCGGCTTCAAGCTGCTGGAGCGCTGGCTGCGCGTCGATGCCTGCCAAGGGCGTTGAAACTTCCCACGTGCTGACGGGCGAGGCCCTACTCGCCCGCTTCACCGCGCTGGATGCTTTTCTGATTGAGCATCAGGCGCTGTGGAAACCTCGTCCGTTCACCTATCTTTCGATTGCATGGGAAACCGCCTACCCCGAATTGGCTTCGTGGCTACGCGGACGATCGCTGGAAGATGCAGAGCTTGTGCATAACCACCCTGCCGATCTCATCGATGCGCCGGAGCCGTTCGCTTCATTGGCGGCGTTGTCGGCTGAGCTGAGCGCAGTCGGAGAGTTGCCGGAACATGCGCTGGAAACCTCAGGCCATCGATTGAATGTCGATGTGCCGGGGCGCAAGTGGCAGCAGATCGAGGCGTTCGCCAGTCGCTTGTCTTTTGCCTCGCAGCCGACGCACTGGCTGGACTGGTGTTCCGGCAAGGGACATCTGGGCAGACGCCTATTGAGTACGGGGCAACAACTGACTTGTATCGAATACGATCCAGCGTTGGTCGCCAGCGGTCAGGCCCTGAGTCAGCGTCATCATTTGCACGCCCTGCATGTCGAGCAGGATGTGCTGGCGGCAGACGCAGCAAGCGTTATAAGTGCTCAGCACACCGCGGTCGCCCTGCATGCCTGCGGCGATCTGCATGTGCGCTTGATGCAACTGGCGAGCGCGGCCGGATGTCAGCAGATGGCCATCGCCCCGTGCTGTTACAACCGGATTGATCGCAGCGAGTATCAGGCCTTGTCCTGCGCCGGCATGCGATCCGCCCTACAACTCTCGCTTGAAGACCTGGCACTGCCCATGAGCGAAACCGTCACCGCCGGCGCACGGGTCCGACGTCAGCGCGACACCTCCATGGCCCGACGTTTGGCCTTTGATCTGCTGCAACGACAAGTGCGCGGAGTAGACGAATACTTGCCCACCCCGTCCCTGCCCAGCGCCTGGCTGGACAAACCTTTCGCCGATTACTGCCGCGATCTGGCAGCGCTGAAAGAGTTATCCACAATCGGCACGCCAGACTGGCAGGCACTGGAAGCCGCCGGTTGGCAGCGGTTGGCCGAAGTTCGCAACCTGGAATTACTGCGCGGACTGTTCCGACGACCGCTGGAGCTTTGGCTGAATCTTGATCGAGCCATTTTCCTCGCTGAACAGGGATACGTCGTACGCCTCGGCACCTTCTGCGACGCACCGCTGACTCCGCGTAATTTCCTGCTGTTGGCCGAGCGCGCTTGAAATCTTTACAGCCTGTGGATAACTCTGTTGATGGTTTTCCCGTGGATCCAATATTCACGGCCGTTAGACCGCTTAAACAGCATTGGTCATTTTTTGTTCATACTGATAAAAAACCTGTAAAACAGGGATTTGCGCACAAAATGAGAACGTGTCCACAAAATCCCCTGCAATACTGCAGTTGCGTCGATCCGTTGTGCATAAGCTTCCAATCAAAACGACATAAACGGGTGAAATGGGTGCTTGAACGGTGCAGAAATCCTGCCCTCACGCTCATTCTGGCTTGATCGCATAGCACCTCGGTTTTGCGGCTAAAAACTCGGCGACACCGCTCACGCCAAGCCTGATCCAGCGCCTGCGTAAAAATAGTCTGAATTCAGGGGTTTACAGAACCAACCCAATCGCTATAATCGTCGCCCACACGCCGGTATAGCTCAGTTGGTAGAGCAACTGACTTGTAATCAGTAGGTCCCGGGTTCGACTCCTGGTGCCGGCACCATACAAAACAAAGCCCCTGCAGAAATGCAGGGGCTTTGTTGTTTCTGGTACGTCCACATTACGTCCACACTGCCTCAAGCCTGTGAAGCCCCAAATCGTCATTGATCTGGATGGCTCGTTATCGAGGGATGTGCTTCTGCCGGTGCGGGGCGCGGCACCTTGGTTACACGTACAGCTTTACCGGCCTTCATCTGACGTACAGATTCCAGCAAATCCCTCCGGAATTGTTCCAATTCATTGAGCATTAATGAGTTTTCTCATTCGGTTGCTCAGGTCGGCTACGAGCAGGCTGTCGAATAAGATCGCGCTTCAAACCTGACTGATCTCAAACACAAACGAAATCCTGCGTTGACTCGCACTCCACACATAACGCAGATGTTTGCCCTGCTTCGGAATCGACACCGCTGGCGGCCGGAAAGCGGCGACACATTCGTGGCCCGGCAGGCGAACGCTGTTGTAGAGCATCCCCCACGATTCAGACTCGCGAAGTTGTCGGGCAAATGCCTGGGATGGGCCGTAGGCTTCCGGATCGGGTTGATGCAAATGTGCAAAACCATCACGAACATCGTGCAGCGGCTTAACCACATGATTGACGTAAGTACGCATGGTCAACTCAAGGTCCGCTTCGTTGGTGGCCGCGAGGAAACGCTCCTGGTGATAGCAGGTTTCGGCGATGGCCGCGGCCTGGCTGCTGGCGGCGTAGTAGACGCCGAAGGTGCCATCGGTGAAGCGGCTGCTTTTGCCGATGTGGGTAAACGCCGCCATCACCGGAGTTGAACCGGGGCCGGAGAGCCGGTCTTCGGGACGCACGCGGGCGAGAACGCCGGCCTGTTCGATCAGGCGATCGTTGGTCAGCGCTTCCAGCGCGTAGGCGATTTCCAGGTCTTCGGGGTCGAGCACGTCTTCAAATAGTGCAATCGGCGGGAAGCTGCTGTTGACGATCCGGTAGGCCTTGGGCCATTGCGGATCGGCCAGTGGCGGGGCCTTCAACCGCGCACCCCGTCGAGGTAGCGGCGCACGTCGGCGATATCGACCACCCTCCCCGCCAGCATGTAATCCAGCGCGGTCCGGCCATTGAATGGCGCCGCCGTGTTCGGGCTGCTGACCCATGTGTAGGCGCGCTCGCGGCTGTTGCTGAAGATGATGCTCAATGCCTTGTGAATGCCCATCAGGTACGAGATACGCTCCAGCGTGTCGTGTGGCAGGCGAATGTTCGGCGGCAGGTGTTTGTACTTGTAGAACGTGGTGTTGCCGACGCCGCCCAGCAGCGTGCGCTGCTGCTCGGCATTGCAGCCCCAGCGTTCCATGAGGTTGAAGAAGAACTTCAGCGCGACGCGCCCGGCTTCGGGGACGTCGAGTTGTTCACGCGGGGTGAGGGCTGGGGATGAGGTAGGCATGATTGTCCTTCTTCGCAGGTCCGCAAGCTGAGCGTAGTACAGATATGAATATTTTCAATAGAGTTATTCATATACGAATGAAAATCCTCAAAACCCAGGTTGACATCTCAATGCTCGGTGGCAGAGAATCCGGCTCAAGAGCGCGAAACCGACTGCCTTCAGGTGGCAATAGTCGGCGTTAGGAACCCCGTTGATGACCTGAAAATCAGCGCTCGGGTGAGACCTCTTCTCCCCTGCTTGAGGGAGCACAATATCAAGCAACATTCATGTGAAGGGCAGCCTGAGAAGGCTGCCCTTTTTCGTTTGAGCTACCGGTAACGTCGATACAACAGCTCACCATGCCGATGCTTGTTCAAGCCTTTCTTGTCACAATTCATGAAATTCCAGAGTACGTTGCCGCGCTCAACATGAACCACCACCAGCATTTGGTATCTCGCGTTGTAAGCACCGATGAAAGAGAGTCGAAACGAGGCGTCATCGTAGGAAACCCGCCATATCTCTAACGGCCTCGTCAGGGTATCTCGCGCAAATTCGGTGAACCGCTCACGGGCATTCGGGCGCTTTTCCACCGTATGAAGCAAATGCTCGCGCTTCACCAAAATCGGCACATATGGCGTTTCGATCAGAACAGCATCAAGACCATGATCAAGTCCGAAGACTCTGGCAACCTGCTCCCACGCTGCATTAAGACTCAGTTCACCTGGCAGCTCTCTAACCGCAGAAATCAGAAGGCCGGGGTCAATATCGCGAATATCCGGCAGGCCCAGATCTTTCCAGTTTTTTTGATCGGGTAACGCCCTGCTCCCCTGCAAACTCATGGCATCGACTCGCTAGCTTCGCGGATGCCGGCATTGCCTGGAAATCCATGGCCTCGGACTAGAAGTCCCGAAAATAACTACCTGATATTTCAGCCACTTGTGCATGGGCGGTAAATAAGCCCGTTCGCTCTTTTCTATAGGAGGCTTCCGACAACGGTGCAAAACAGTGGCGTTTCGGTGTGGGAAACATTCAAAAAAGCTGTAGTCCGAGGCGTAAAAAAAGTGCCCGACTCGTCCGAATCGGGCACTTTTCTTGACCCCAATCACCCCCACGTCATCAAAAATCCCGATCCTGTGTCAGCTTCCAGCCATCGGCGGGGACATCAATTCGCTACTAAACCCGCGACAACTATGCTCAGGTGCTGGAATATAGCCGGCATATGACGCCGGATCGGCAGTCTCGTAAACAACAATACCCAGCCCACTTCAGAGGGCATTACCCATGGATAGCAGAACCTTACGCAACCTCATGCGCATCGTGCAGACCGGCTCGTTGTCGGCCGCAGCCGAGCATTCGTGCCTGACTGTGCAGGCCCTGGCCGCGCAGTTGAACAAGGTCGAAGAGCAGTTCGGTTTCCGCTTGTTTCGACGTTCCAACAAAGGGCTGACGCTGACGCCGCAAGGCACGGAGCTGACGCCCTACATGGACAAAGTGCTGATTGCCACGCGACAGATGGAAGAAAAGGTCGAGGCGCTCAAGGTGCCGGGCCAGCGCACATTGAAGGTTGCGTTGAACAACACGTTGTCGTCTGACTTCAACCGGCGAATGATCGGACGCCTGATCGAGGTGTTTCCCGATTACCAGATGGAATTCAGCTACGCCGAGTCGATGGAGAACCTCAGCAAGCTGAAGAATGAAGACTTTGATCTTGCGGTGTTGATCGGCCCGCAGCGGCCGGGTTTGCCGAGCATTGTTTTGCCGGATGTGCAGGTGCAGGTGGTCGGTGCGCATTGCGGGCAGGAAAACGATCCACTGACATTGCTGGGCAACAAGTTTCAGGTGCGTCCTGCGGAAGATTGTCCGTATTCCCACAGTTTCCTGCGTTTTCTCGACGCCGGACTGGGCAATCACGAGAACGGTCAACGCATGGTCTATTCCTGCAGCGAAACCCTGACCCTGTCGCTGATCACGCAGATGGACGCGGTGGGCATGGTTTCTCGTGAGGCCGCGCAAAAGAACGGCCTGACGATTTTCCCCGGATTCGAGGATTTCCTCGAAGTGCGTCTGGCGGTGAACAACCCGAACCTGTCGGGGCAGGCCCTGAATGACGTGGTCGATCTGCCGCTACATGAACGAGCCGAGCGCAATGTACGCAGCCGTCCCAACCGCCACACTGAGAAAGAGGTTTTTGCTGAAATACGCACATAACAACGTCGGAATGGCTGCATAAAATTCCGGGCGATCGAGCTGTAGGTGCTGATCCTTGATCAACAAGGGTGTCAGGCTGATCGCAGCGACGATCGCCACCGGCAGGTACTCCAGCGCCCGCGCCACGAACGGCGGCCAGTGCTCGGTGTTGACTTGCAGTGGCAGCGCGCGTGGCAGGAAGGTCACGGCCATCATCAGCGCGACCACCAGAATCAGGAACGTTTGGTCAGGCATACACCCACTCCGCAGCCCACGAACGTGGCGATGAAAACGTTGAACGGCGAAGTACCGACCAGGCTCAGCGCGCCCATGCAGACGACGGCAGCCGCGGCGGCGATGAGTTTGTTGCGGGTGTTGCACAGCGACACCAGCACGTAGAGCATCATCGCGGTCAGTGCGTAGTCGAGCTGATATTTGATCAGGTGCGATGCATATTGCGCGCAGACGGCGCCCAACAATCCACCCAGCACCCAAGAGGTGTGGCAGAACAGGTTGAAGCCGATCAGGTAACGAATGTTGACCGGCGCGCCGGTGCCCAGTTTGACGCTGTGGAACGCGAAGGACTCGTCGGTCAGACCACCGGCGTAAGCCCAGCGCTCCATGCGGCTGAGCCCCAATGCGCGCAAGGCCTTGGCCATGTACACCGACATCAGCATGTGCCGCGCATTGATCAGGAAGGTGGTCAGCACGATGGTGGTCAGCGAAGCGCCGCTGGAGATCAGCGCCAGTGCGGCGAATTGCGAAGCGCCGGCGTAGACGAACAAGCACATCGCCACCGGCAGCCACATCGGCAGCCCGGCGTTGACCGCCATCAGCCCGAACACGAACGACACCGTGAAGTAACCGGCCACCACCGGGCTGGCTTCGGCAAACGTGCGCGATGGCTGATGAGCAGCCATCAGCGGCGCACTGCCGGACGTTTCATTCATAGATCCCTCTCAAATGTCCGCTCGCCGTGGGGTTCGCAAAAACCCTGGGCAGTCCAGAATCGCTTGCCCGCGAGGTTAGCATCGTCGACGAACAGAAACATCCGTAATACACCGACCCGTTTCATGTCGGATGACGCCGCTTCCACCAACCGCTGGCCGACGCCCTGACTGCGATAGCGTGGGCTGACCGCCAAGTGGTTGATGGTGCCGCGACTACCGAGCATGCCGCCGAGCACCGCACCGACGATTTCGCCTTCGACGTCGAAGGCCAGATAGGCCGTGGTGGTCTTCTGGATCAATACACCGCGCAGGCATTTGGCGTCCTGCCATTCGCAGAACGACACTTCGTCGAACTGCCGGAAGAAGCGCTCCATGCGCTGCGCGTCCTTGGCGGTGGCGCGTCGCAGCACCACCGGCGTCGAGCACTCGACGCCATCGATTGGGGTGATCTGATTAGCGAACAATGTCGAAAGCGGTCCCGGGCCGCGAGAAGGAAATCGCCAGAATCTGCCGGTACGCCATGGCATGCGTGTGGGTGTTGCGCGCCGGAGTCACGTAATGGCGCATGTCGCGATCAAGAAAGTACGTGGTGTCGAGGATTTCCTTGTAGGTGGTCGACGCCAGTTGATGCTCGTGAACATCGTACAAACGGCTTTCCGCGCCCTCGACGTTGTTGCGCCCCCAGAAGTGCACACCACTGAACGGATAGCCGTCGCAGTGAATCCCTTCCGGGGTGATTTCCAGTTGCTTGCCGGGTTTGATCTCGATGCGGATCTGATGAATCTGGCACTGCCAAATCTCATCGTGCAATTCTTCCGGCAACACGCTTTTGTACACTTCAAAATCGGTGTCGATCAGGCTGCGCATTACCGGCGAAGTGATCACTTCATCAGAGAAGTCCTGAAAGTGCCGCACAACACCGCCCACGTAGGCGTTGTTCTCTTTCGACTGCACGTACGCGCGATGCTCGAGTTGCTTCAATTCACGTGTTTTCGGGTTGTACTCAAAGTCGCTGTAACGACGGTAACGCATGCCGGCTTCGGCCTGACCGTAGTAACTGTCTGGCTCCATGTTTTCCCAACTTTTGGTCAGTCTGACGAAGTCGGCAAAATGACCGTAGAGATTGAAGTCACCACCCTG
Organism: Pseudomonas sp. YL2; assembly: GCF_023063025.1. Classification (NCBI taxonomy): domain Bacteria; kingdom Pseudomonadati; phylum Pseudomonadota; class Gammaproteobacteria; order Pseudomonadales; family Pseudomonadaceae; genus Pseudomonas; species Pseudomonas sp. YL2. Next base: position 42,144 of record NZ_JAJSLU010000008.1, read on the forward strand.
GACGTTGACATATTTGTCGCGCCGTAGCGATTCGCCCACTTCTCTGTTCAAAACGATCATTACCAAATTCTCCGCTGCGTTGAGCGGCCTAATCTATTAGGTGGAGAATTTGCGTCCATGAGAAAGAATTTCAGGCATTTAAAGCCCTGCTTGAAACGGAACTTGAAGACGCTTCAAAACAACTTTTACGTGACAAAAACACGGGTTTTTTACGGTTTTTGCGAAAAAGACGTCGAAAAAAAACCCCGAGCCAGTCGGGGTTTTCTCATGTTTCTTACACCGGATCGTTCATCAGAAGATGTTGATCGGGTAGTCCACGAACACACGCACTTCGTTGCCGCTGCTGTTGTAGTCGGCGGATTTCTGCGACACGCGCAGAATCGAGCTGCGCAGTTTCACGCTAAGGTCTTTCGCCGGACCGCTTTGCACGACGTATTTGACCTGGTTGAAGATCTCACGCTCGGTGCCACCACTGCTGGTGTCGGTGGTGATGTTGTCGCCACGCACGTAAGCAAAGTTGTAGCTCAGGCCAGGTACGCCAAAGGCACCGAAGTCCAGGCCGTAGCCCAGTTGCCAGCTGCGCTCGTCTTCAGCGTTGAAGTCCGACCAGTACGAGTTGGCCAGGTAAATGGTGTTGCCACCGTCGCCCTGACGACGACCATCGTTCTGATAACCGCCGTACGGATAACCCAGGTTGCTGTCACCGGTACTGCGCTGGTGCGCCACGGTGAACGAGTGCGGGCCGGTGGCGAATGTGGCCGCCAGGCTCCAGATCTTGTTGTCCTGGCCGCCGGTGTTCTTGATGTCGGCATAGGACTTGTCGAGCTTGGTGCGATAGCCGTTGAAGTCCAGGGTCAGGGACTGATCCTTGTCGATCGGGAACACGTAGTTGGCGTTCACGTACTGCTTCTTCATGACGTCTTCAACGTCGGAAGCGTACAACGCCGCCTTGAACTGTTCGGTGAACTGGTAGCTACCGCCCAACACGTTGATCGACTTCAGACCACCGCTGTCACGGCCTTCAGCGCTTTTACGCGATTCGGCAGTGAAACGACCGGCGTCCAGTTGCAGGCCTTTGATCTCTTTGGAGGTGATCAAGGTACCGGTGTAGCTTTCCGGCAGCAGACGCGAGTTGTCGTAGTTCAGCACCGGCAGGGCCGGCATCTGGTCGCCGTACGTCAGCACGGTGTTGGACACGCGGAATTTGACCGCAGCGCCACCCTTGGACAGGTCGTCAGCCGCATTGCCGCTGTCACCCTGTTTGAAGAAGTCGATACCACCGGCGCCGCTGCGGCCCTTGCCGCCATCCAGACGCAGTGCGTAAAGACCGAAAGCATCGACACCCACACCAACGGTGCCTTGGGTGAAGCCGGAAGAGAACGTACCGATGGCCGCCTGGCCCCACTCGGCTCTGTCCGGATTGCCGTCTTTGTAATCACGATTGATGTAGGCATTGCGCAGCAGCACTTTCAGGCTGCTGTCTTCTACAAAACCCTTGGACTCGGCCTGGCCGTCAGCCATTGCCGAAGTGGCACTCAACATCCCCAGTGCGATCAGACTGATTCGCTTGTTCAACATTTTGTTTTCCTTATTACGGGTTGAAACGCGCTGTGTCGAACGGCTGAAACGGCGCTATTGCACTCTTTTTTCACCCCGAAACAAAAAGACCCGCCCACGGCAAAACCGTGTCGGGCCCTTTTATTATTTTTGAGTCATGGCGGTTGGCCACAGGCGTTGGGCCGAATCGTAGCCGCGCCCTCAATAATGTGTCAATTTCAAGAATCGTCTTTAAATAGGTAAAAATCGTCTAAGAATCGTAAATTTTGCGATAGCGTATTGCTCGGAAATGCGCTCAGCCAGTGAATCCAGTGCGATTACGCGCAACCGTCGAGACCGCATTGCGCGGGGGATTGCCCCGACTCAACAGTGACAACCGCTTGCCCCAACCAGTCGGCGAAGGCCTGCGGTTTGCCAAGCCATGGGCTGATGTCGATCAAGGTGAATTGCCCGTCCCGCTCCAGCGCCAATGTCGGAAATCCCTGGCCGCCCAGTTGTGCCAAGAGTTCTCGGCTGGCTTTTACATGCGCTGTCGTATCAACGGATTTAAACGCAGCCGCAAAGGTGTCCTCGGTGTAGCCCAACTCCCAGGCGAGTTCGAAAAGTACGGATTCATCGGCAATCCGCCGTCCTTCCACGTAATGCGCCGTCTGCAAACGTCCGAGCATCTGCAAACCGCGACCGTCGATGGACTCTGCCGCCATCACCGCCGCGATCGGCGGCGTCGAATCGAAAACCGCCGAGTGATCACGCAGCAGACCCTCGAAATACGCTTCGCCAAAGGGTTGTCCGGTGTATTCGGCAATGCGCCGATCGTGGGGCATGACGTAATCGCGCAATTGCGGCGAAACTTGCTGGCGATTCGCACCGCTCATCATTCCGCCCGCATGGACAACGACCGGCAACACTTGCTGCGCCGCTTGCACCAGCGGTTTGGCACCGTAGCACCAGCCGCACAATGGATCGTAAATGTAGTGAAGGATCATGGGAGAACTCCGGCAGCAAAGTAGAAAAATTCGATGCCGGCAGACTATTCCTACGCGTATTGGGGAAAAACGCCGGATTGGCTCTCAGACTGTTTCGAGAATCGGTCGAATGGATCGACCGGTCAGGATGTGTCGAAATCGACATAAATTGAAACAATCTGACAGGGGAACTTCTCGGGAATAAATTACGGGAGCAAATGCAAAGCATTACCATTCGCGCGTTTGAATTTCCTTACCCTTTCGGATGCGCTTTTCCATGCCTGCCCCGTTCCGCCTCACGCCTGTCACCCTTGGATTGTCTGCCTTTCTGTCCAGCGGTTTTGCTTACTCCGCCACCGAACTGCCCGCCACCGCGATCAGCGCCGAAGAACAAGCCGAGGACCCGCGCGTCAAGATCAGCAACACCGCGACTCGCACCTCCACCCCGGTGCGTTACGTGCCGCAGGCCATCGACTCGATCAAGACCACGAACGTCGCCGACTACGGCACCAATGACATCGGTGACGCCCTGAGCGGGATTCCCAACGTCAGCAGCAGCGCCGACACGCGCTTCGACAGCCTGCGTATCCGCGGCTTCGACGCCAGCAACGACTTCTATCTGGACGGCATTCGCGACGACAGCCAGTACAAGCGCGACCTGCACAACATCGAACGGGTCGAAGTGCTCAAAGGTCCGGCGGCGGTACTTTACGGCCGTGGCAGCCAGGGCGGGATCGTCAACCGCGTGAGCAAGCTGCCCGAGTTCGGTCGTCGTTCGACCATCGAGGCCCAGGGCGGCAGCGACGACCTGCGCAGCCTGTACGCCGACCTCAGCACCGACCCCAGCGAAAACCTCAGCCTGCGCCTGAACATGGGCAACATGGATGAAAACAGCTTCCGCGACGGCGTCAGCGGCAACCGCCAGCTGTTCGCGCCGTCGATGAGCTGGCAACTGACCCCAGACTTGAACTGGCTGGTGCAATACGAATACAGCCGCTACAACCGCACACCGGATCGCGGCATTCCCGGTGTGAATGGCCGCCCGGCGGATGTCGGTCGCGACACCACCTACGGCAACGATCACGATTTCATCGACGACAAGGCGCAGTCCCTGCGCTCGAAACTCACCTACGAGATCAACGACAACTGGCAGCTGCGCCAGACCTTGGGGATATTCAAGCTCGACAGCGATTTCGACAACACCTACCTGACCAGCTTCGACCCGAAAACCAACAAGGTTGCGCGCCAGCACTGGCAGCAGGATCTGACCACCCGCAACGTCTACAACAACCTTGAGCTGGAAGGCGGTTTCGATACCTTTGGTCTTGAGCATCGCCTGCTGACCGGCGTCGAGATCGGCAGCCAGCGCCGCGATCCGAAGTTGTACAACGCCGCGACCGGCAGGACCCCAGGCGCACAACCGGTGCCGTCACTTGACCTGTTCAACCCCAACCGCGAGCTCCGTCATACCGGCAGCATGCAGGTGTTCAGCGACAGCCACACCGAAGTCGAAAGCCGCGCGGTGTACGTGCAGGATCAGTTGCGTCTGAACGATCAATGGCAACTGCTGGCCGGCTTGCGCTACGACACGTTCGATATCGAGTCGACCAACCAGCTCAAGAGCCTCACTGAGGATCGTGACAGCCACAGCACCAGCCCGCGCTTCGGGATTGTCTGGACGCCACTGCAGAATCATTCGTTCTATGCCTCGTGGTCGAAGACCTTCTCGCCCGTTGGCGGCGGCCTGATCGGCATCACCCCGGGGGCTGCCGGCAATAGCAACGACTTGAGTCCGGAGCTTACCAAACAGAAAGAAATCGGCGTGAAAAGCGACTGGCTGGATGATCGCTTGAGCACCACGCTGGCGGTTTACGACCTGGAACTCTACAACCGCCGCACCAGCGACCCGAACGATCCGACCCTGACCGTCATGACCGGTCTTCAGCGCTCACGGGGTGTGGAGCTGACCGCCACCGGCAAACTGGTCGGCAACTGGTACATACGCGGTGGCGTCGGCGTGCAGGACACCACCATCGAGAAGGACAACAACGGCCTGGAAGGCAAACGCGTCAACAACGTGGCCAAACACAACGGCAGCCTGTTCCTGACCTGGAAACCGGAGATGGGCTGGTACGGCGAAACCGGTCTGACCCTGGTCGGCCAGCGTTATGCCGACAACGCCAACACCACCGTGCTGCCGGGTTACGGTCGCTGGGATGCGCTGGTCGGCTACCGTTTCAAGGACTGGGACTTGCGCGCGGCACTGAACAACATCACCGACCGCGAGTATTACGCCTCGGCCACCAGCCAATATCAGATCCAGCCAGGCGCACCGCGCAGTGTGGTGATGACCGGTACCTACAGTTTCTGAATGCACACAAATCCTGTGGGAGGGGGCTTGCTCCCGAAGGCGTCGTGTCAGGCAACACCATCGTCACTGACTGATTGCATTCGGGAGCAAGCCCCCTCCACAGGTTCAATGTTCGCAATGGTTTCCATCGTGCATAAAAAAGCGCCGCCATCCCGGCAGCGCTTTTACCAATCCCTGTTGTTTTTCTTATCCTTCCATCACAGCCCATAACGCTTCCAGTTCGGCCTCGCTGAACAGGCCAGCGGGGTAGCGCTCGATCATCATCCGGCGCGGATCAGGTTCCCTGATCTGACGCGTTCCATTGGACTTCAAAAAGTGCGCGACAATCTGGAGCGATTCGCCGTTGACGGCCATGGGATGCAAAGTCCGCTCGCTGACTACGTTCACTTCGGCGTTCATTTCAGCGCTCTCTCCCCGTTCGTGAGCGGCTAAGTTATCCAAGGTATATGACAGAACTGTTGAAGTTCCCCCCTCTCCCTAGTGCACTTTGTCCGATACAAGAGCTATGCCAAGGTTTCCGATTTGTCGACAGGCGGATACAAACAAGCCCGCGGTCCAACAGGGCCGCGGGCTTGTTTGAATGTGTAGCAAGCTAATCTTTGCCTGGCCGATTTATGAATCAACTCAAGCTGTTACGTCTCAACTCACTCTTTGTGCGGGGCTGGCTGTTGTTGGGTAAGGCAGTGGATATTGCCGCCGCCCAGTAACAGTTCACGGCCCGGCACCATCACCACTTCGTGTTGCGGGAACAGCTTCTGCAGGATTTCCCGCGCAGGCGCGTCCATCGGATCGTCGAAGCTCGGCGCGATGATGCCGCCGTTGACGATCAGGAAGTTCACGTAGGAACCGGCCAGGCGCACGGAAGGGTTGCGCTCCTGCGTACCGTCGACCGGATCGACACCGGCGCACTCCTCTTCGGTCGCGTACAGCGGCCCCGGAATCGGCATCTTGTGCACCGTGAACGGGCGCCCCTTGGCATCGGTGCTGCTTTGCAGCACGTTCATCGCCGCCTGGCAGCGCGGGTAGTTCGGATCCTGCGGATCGTCGCTCCACGCCAGCAGCACTTCGCCCGGGCGCACGTAGCAGCAGAAGTTATCCACATGACCGTCGGTTTCGTCGTTGAACAGACCATCCGGCAGCCAGATGATCTTATCCACAGACAGATTGTCGCGCAGCACCGCTTCGATCTCTTCGCGGCCCAGGTGCGGGTTGCGGTTGTGGTTGAGCAGGCACTCTTCGGTAGTGATCAGCGTGCCTTCGCCGTCGACGTGAATCGAGCCGCCTTCCAGCACGAAACCTTCGGTGCGATAACGCGGGCTGCGCTCGATTTCGAGAATCTTGCCACCGACCTGCGAATCACGGTTCCACGGCGAATACAGACCGCCTTCAAAACCACCCCAAGAGTTGAAGTCCCAGTTCACACCGCGCACTTCGCCGCTGTTGTTGATGACGAATGTCGGGCCGGTGTCACGTACCCAGGCATCATCGCTGGACATCTCGACCACGCGGATATTCGGCACGTCGAGGCGTGCGCGAGCGTTCTCGTACTGACCGGCCGACACGGCAACCGTCACCGGTTCAAAACGGGCGATGGCCTTGGCCACTGCAACATGCGCGGCCTGCGCCGGCTTGCCACCCAGGCGCCAGTTGTCCGGGCGCTCTGGCCAGATCATCCAGGTCTGGGTCTGCGGCGCCCACTCGGCCGGCATGTAGAAGCCATCGTCACGCGGGGTACTTTTCAAAGTGGTCATCGGAACAGGACTCCTGGGAACCGTAGAAGGGTTGCAAAGCGATGGCGACTTTATAACCGATAAATATCGTATTTTAAATGCTTTAAAATGACTCTCGTCTAAAAAAAACAGTTAAATACCGATACAAATCGAATTAGCACATGCCCCCATGTGGGAGCGGGCTTGCTCGCGAAGGCGGCACATCCGTCGATATCACCTTTGAATGAAGAACCGTATTCGCGAGCAAGCCCGCTCCCACAAAAGCAGCGTTTACAGACCTTCTTCGAGTACCCGATCCAGCATGTCGACAAAGAAGTCGACACTGCCGCGCGAGGTGACCATCGGCGGTTTGATCTTGAGAATATTCAGGTCATCCCCGGTCGGTTGCATGAAGATTCCCAGCTCGCGCAGGCGATCGCACAACAACGTGGTCTCCTCGGTGGCCGGCTCCAGCGTCTCACGGTTGCGGATCAGCTCTACCCCCAGATAGAACCCGGAACCATGCACCGCGCCCACCAGCGGGTGTTTATCGATCAACGCCTCCAGCCGCGTCTTGAAATGCCCGCCAACCACCTGGGCGTTTTCCCAGAGCTTTTCTTCTTCCATCACATCCAGCACCGCCATGCCGATCTGGCAGCTCACCGGACTGCCGCCGGCCGAAGAGAAGAAATAGCCTTCGGCCTCCAGCGCTTCGGCGATTTCCCGACGCGTAATGACGGCGCCCAGCGGCTGGCCGTTGCCCATGCCCTTGGCCATGGTGATGATGTCCGGCACCACGCCTTGCTCTTCGAAGCCCCAGAAAAAGTGACCCATGCGCCCGTAACCGACCTGGACTTCGTCGGCGATGCACACCCCGCCTTGGGCCCGCACCAATGCGTAAACCTGCTTCAGATAACCGGGCGGCAGGGAAATCCCGCCGGCGTTGCCGTACACCGGTTCACAGATGAAACCGGCCAATTGGCGCTCCTGCGCGGCGATATGCGCCAGTTGCGCTTCGACGCTGCGCACATAGTCCGGCGCAGAATCCAGGCCACGGAATTGGCCACGATAAATATTCGGCGCGGTCACCGGGTGCACCCAGTCCGGGCGGCTTTCCAGCGCGCGCGGGTTGTCGGCAACCGAGGTCGACACCGCATCGGCGCCGACCGTCCAGCCGTGATAAGCCTCCAGCACGCTGAGCATGTCGCGCCCGCCGCTGTAGGCCCACGCCAGACGGATCGCCAGATCGTTGGCCTCGCTGCCACTGTTGACCAGAAACACCCGATCCATGCCTTCCGGCGCCAGCTTCAGCAAGCGTTCGGAGAACTGCGCCACGGCTGCATAGTTGAAGCGCGAGTTGGTGTTGAGCAGCGACCACTGTCGCGCCGCCACCTGAGCCATGCGCGGATGACCATGGCCGAGCACTGCAACGTTGTTGAGCATGTCGAGATAGGAACGGCCCTGCATGTCGATCAGGTGATTGCGCCAGCCACGCTCGATGCGCGGCGGGTCGACGTAATAATGTTTTTGCGTGCGGGCGAAACTGGCGTCGCGCCGTTCGAGCAAGGTTTTGGCGTCCAGCTCCGGCTCGGCATCGCAGGCCAGCCCCAGCAGTGCTGCCGGCGACGGGCACAACGCCTGCCACGCGGCAGCGCGCGAAGGACTGCAGAACAACGGCGCATCCAGCGATGCGACGCGGCTCAACTGCACAATCAACGGGCCTCTGACCGCACCCAGCACCTGACCTTTGACCAGCGCCGCGCCGCTGTGCAGCGAGGCGTTCACGCCCCTCAGCCGCACGCTGAGCTGCGGTCCGTCGAGTTGCACCACACCATCCGCCGCGTGATGCAGCACACCGGCAAACGGCGCTTCCACCGCCGAGCCCTGCGGCACGCGCAACTCAACGTGCAGCGGGAACGTCTCCGGTTCGACCGCGCTGTCCACTCGCGTCTGCGACAAGCGGTATTGCCCGTAACGACTGGCCGCCAGGCCATGCGTGGCAGCGGCTTCAGTCAGCAGTCGTTGATCGATACCCTCCTGCTCCCAGTTGCCTGCCTCAAAATGCGGACTCAGGACGCCAAGATCGATCAGCGCAAATTCACGCCCGACCAGCTCTGGCAACAGTGGCGCAAAACCCTCGCTGCCGACCGTCGGCAGACGCTGGCCGACTGACGTGAGGATCGCCGCTTCCATCAGCGCCAGGGGTACAGAAGTGGCCACGTGGAAAATTTCCCATTCGTGGCCAAGGTTGTCGCGGCTATAGGTATTACCCGGGTCGATGCTGACCTGTTGCTCGCCACTGAGCACCAGCACCGCCGCCCGCGCCACGATCAACGGCCACAACGCCAGCAATTCCTCATGTTGCAGTGGATTGACCGCGTGATAGGCCTGCACCGCCGGCAGAATCACAAACGGATCACCGCCGGCATGGTGCAGCAGCGCCGCGCACGTCACCGACAGATCGGTGATACGCCAGGTGCGCACCAGATCACCGAAGTCGATCACGCCCTGCAATTGCCAACGACGCTTGGCATCGCGTTGCCAGACAGCGTTATCGTCGGTGATGTCCATGTGGATCGCCTGCACCGGCAGCTTGTCCTGCAACGGCTGCAAGCGACGTTCGGCCTGTTCGGCGGCGTGCGCGATCAAGGCGCGCTGGCCCTCATCCCGAATCACCGGCAGCAGGTGGCTGATCAGCGCACTGGCGTGGCGCGCGTCCCATTGCAGCGTGCGCTGAAGGCCCGGGTGATCGAAGCCGGCCAGCGCCAGGTCCATCTCGCCACACAACTGACCGAATCCAGCCACTACGTCATGGCCCAAATGCTCAAGATGAGTCAGCGGCTGACCTTCGATGTAGTCCAGCAACCGCACGTGCACTGGCTCGCCGTCGGTTTCCAGCGACAGCAGATCCTCACCATTACTGGCCGGGATCACTCTGGGCACTTGCACCGACGAGTGCTCGGCAAGGTACTTGAGGCCTGCATGCTGAGCCTGCAACTCCACAAGTGCATAATCGCCGCGGCAGATTTTCAGGACAAAGCGCCCACGTTCAGTGTCGACCCGATAATTCAGGTCCTGCTGACTGCCCAGCGCCAGTAGCGTGCCGCTGAGCCCGTAATGCTCGGCCAACCACTGCCGGGCCTGCGCTTCAGAAACCTGCGGGCTGGGCAAACTGGCGCGATGAATCAACGTGGCGAGCGGCATGGGACGACCCCTGAGATTTTATTAGGTGCCTATATCGCCATTGCTGCAGTGGATGCGCAACCCCCGATCGCGGTTATTCCAGCGCTCGCATCCGTCGGGGCTTTGCGCAAGAATGTCGGCCATCCACACCTATCCGGAAACCCCTCATGAATGTAATCACCACCGATCTGCCCGGTGTTCTGATCATCGAACCCAAGGTATTTGGTGACGAGCGCGGCTTCTTCTACGAGAGTTTCAACGCCAAGGCATTCCAGGATGCAACCGGTCTGGACACTCAATTCGTTCAGGACAACCATTCGCGCTCGCAGAAAGGCGTGCTGCGCGGCCTGCATTACCAGCTGCAAAATACCCAGGGCAAACTGGTTCGGGTGACCGCCGGTGAAGTGCTTGATGTAGCCGTGGATATCCGTCGCAGTTCGCCAAATTTCGGCAAATGGACGGCTGTACATCTCTCCGCCGAAAACTACCGTCAACTGTGGATCCCGAAAGGTTTCGCCCATGGTTTCGTAGTGCTGAGCGAGTTCGCCGAATTCCTCTACAAGACCACCGACTACTACGATCCATCGTCGGAACGATGCATTCGCTGGGACGACCCTGCTCTGGGCATTGACTGGCAACTTGACGAAGCGCCGAAGCTGTCGGCCAAGGATCAGGTCGGCGCGCTGCTCAAGGACGCTGACGTCTTCGCCTGAGCCTAGGCATAATGCGCCTGTCACCACAGGCGCATCCGGCTCATGAAACCATCTCTCCCCCGCAGACCCCGCTGGCGCAGCCTCGCCCTGCTGGCGCTGTGCCTGGCGCCGCTGCTGTGGCCGCTGGAGCATCTGGCCGAGCGCTATTACCGCAGTGAACTGGCCGGACAAAACCGCCAGACCCTCGACCTCTACGTCGCCAACCTGCTGGGCACCCTGCACCGTTATGAAGTGTTGCCGCAGATCCTCGGCGACCTGCCGGCCCTGCGCGCCGTGCTCGGTGCACCGGACGACGGTGTCACACAGGGCAACGCCAATCGCCTGCTGAAAAACATCGCCGCACAGACCGGCGCCGAAGTCATGTACCTGATGGACACCAGCGGCCAGACTCTCGCGGCGTCGAACTGGGACAAACGTGACAGCTTTGTCGGGCGCAATTTCGCTTTCCGTCCGTATTTCAGCGAAGCGATGGCCGGACGTCTGGGGCGTTTCTTCGGCCTCGGTACCACTTCGGCCAAACGCGGTTATTTCTTCGCCGCGGCAGTGCGCAACGGCGAAAAAATCATCGGCGTGCTAGTGATCAAAGTCGACCTCGATCACACCGAAAGCCTGTGGGGCAAAACCCCGGAACAACTGTTGGTGACCGACCACAACGGCGTGGTGATTCTCACCTCGCGCCCGGAATGGCGCTTTCGTTCAACCCGCATTTTGAGCGACACCGAGCGCTCGGCAATCACCGCCATCCTGCCTTATCCGACCCGCGAGCCACGTCCGCTGAACCTCAGCGACAGCGCCTGGCTGACCCAAACCGTCGATATCGCCGAAACCGGCTGGAGCGTCAGTATTCTTGCCCCGCGCACGCTGATCGATCGTCCGGTGCGCACCGTGGTCGCAATCGGCGGCGCCACGCTGTTGGTGGTGATGCTGTTGCTGGGGCTGATGATGCAGCGTCGCCGGCATTACCTGGAACGCATCGCCTTCGAAGCCAAGGCCCGTCGTGAACTGGAAGGTCGGGTGGCCGAGCGGACCAGCGATCTGGAAGGCCTCAACCGCCGCCTGAAGCAGGAAGTGCTGGAGCGTGAACAGGCTCAGCAGGAGCTGGTCCGCGCCCAGGACGATCTGGTGCAGGCTGGCAAACTCTCGGCGCTGGGCACCATGTCGGCGAGCATCAGCCACGAGCTCAACCAGCCGCTGGCGGCGATTCGCAGTTATGCGGAAAACGCCGAAGTGCTGCTCGATCATCAACGCACCGACGACGCCCGTGGCAATCTCAAACTGATCAGCGAGCTGACCGGGCGCATGGCCTCGATCATCGCGCACCTGCGCGCCTTCGCCCGCCGTGATCGCCACGCCCCGGAAAGCGTGGCTCTGCAACCGGCGCTGGACGATGCGCTGGCATTGCTCGCCAAACGGCGCCGCAGCATGGAAGTCGAGCTGATCCGCGACCTGCCCGCCGCCACGCTGTGGGTCGAGGCCGGGGAAACCCGTCTGCGCCAGGTGCTCGGCAATCTGCTGGCCAACGCCCTCGATGCGCTGACCGAAAAAGGCCCGCCGCGCAAACTGTGGCTGAGTGCCGAATCCACCGCCGAGGGCGTCAATCTGTACATTCGCGACAACGGCCCGGGCTTTTGCATGGAAGCCCTCGGCCGCGCCAGCGAGCCCTTTTACACCACCAAGACCCGCACTCAGGGCCTTGGCCTGGGGCTGGCGATCTGTGAAACCCTGATGCGCGCCTTCGGTGGTGAACTGTCGTTCGCCAACCACAAGCAAGGTGGCGCCTTGATCACCCTGCGGCTGCGCGCCGGCGCGCCCGGGGTCAGCCTGCAACCGTCCGAGGATCGAAGTGCATGACCATCGACAATCGCATTCAGGTGGTGTTGATCGACGACGATCCGCACCTGCGTCAGGCCCTCGGCCAGACCCTGGACCTGGCCGGGCTGAAAATCCTTCCGCTGTCCGAAGCCAAAGGTCTGGCCGGGCAACTGGAGCGTGACTGGCCCGGCGTGGTGGTCAGCGACATCCGCATGCCGGGCATGGACGGCCTGGAACTGTTAAGCGAATTGCACGCTCAGGATCCGGAGCTGCCGGTGCTGCTGATCACCGGCCACGGCGACGTGCCGTTGGCGGTGCAGGCGATGCGTGCCGGCGCCTATGACTTTCTGGAAAAACCGTTCGCCAGTGACGCGCTGCTCGACAGCGTGCGCCGCGCCTTGGCCCTGCGCCGGCTGGTACTGGACAACCGCAGCTTGCGTCTGGCCCTGAGCGATCGCAACGAACTGAGCGCGCGACTGGTCGGCCACTCGGCGCCGATGCTGCGCCTGCGCGAGCAGATCGGCGCGCTGGCGGCGACCAAGGCGGATGTGTTGATCCTCGGTGAAACCGGCGCTGGCAAAGAGGTCGTGGCCCGTGCGCTGCACGATTTGTCGAGCCGGCGCAACGGCCCGTTCGTGGCGATCAACGCCGGGGCGCTGGCCGAATCGGTGGTCGAAAGTGAGTTGTTCGGGCATGAGCCGGGCGCGTTTACCGGCGCGCAGAAACGCCGGATCGGCAAGTTCGAATTCGCCAACGGCGGCACGCTGTTCCTCGATGAAATCGAAAGCATGAGCATGGACGTGCAGGTGAAACTGCTGCGCATGCTGCAAGAGCGTGTGGTCGAACGGCTGGGTGGCAATCAGTTGATCCCGCTGGACATCCGCGTCATCGCCGCGACTAAGGAAGATCTGCGTCAGGCTGCCGATCAAGGGCGTTTTCGCGCCGACTTGTACTATCGATTGAACGTTGCACCGCTGCGCATTCCGCCACTGCGCGAACGCGGCGAAGATGCGCTGGTGCTGTTCCAGCATTACGCCGACGAAGCCAGCGCCCGACATGGCTTGCCACCGCATGAACTGCAGCCGGCGCAACGCGCCTTGCTGTTGCGCCACACCTGGCCGGGCAACGTGCGCGAACTGCAGAACGCTGCCGAGCGCTTCGCCCTCGGTCTGGAACTGGCGCTGGATAACAGTGGAAGTGAAGGCGGCGGCACCGCTGTGGAAGTCATCAGTGGTGGCCTGAGCGAGCAAGTGGAAAACTTCGAGAAGTCGTTGATTGCCGCCGAGCTGGCGCGCTCGCACAGTTCGGTGCGCAGCCTCGCCGAAGCCCTGGGTATTCCGCGCAAGACCCTGCACGACAAACTGCGCAAGCACGGCTTGAATTTCGCCGACAGTAACGCCCATGGAGACGAAGCCGAATGAGCCGCGACAGTCACTATCTGGAATCGGTGCTGCATCACGACATTCCCCTGACGCGCGAGATGGGCCTCAAGGTCCTCGCCTGGCACGAGCAACAGCTGAGTCTGCACTTGCCGCTGGAGCAGAACGTCAATCACAAGAGCACCATGTTCGGCGGCAGTCTCTACTGTGGCGCGGTGCTGGCGGGTTGGGGCTGGCTGCATCTGCGCCTGAAAGAAGAAGGCATCGACGACGGGCACATCGTGATTCAGGAAGGCCAGATCAGTTATCCGCTGCCCGTGACCGGTGATGCCACGGCGATTTGTCCGCCACCGGAAGCGGCGGTCTGGAAGAAGTTTCTGGCGATGTATCAGCGTTATGGGCGCGCACGGTTGACGCTCAATACGCGAATCGTCAACGCCGGCAGTGATGAGAATGCAGTGACGTTCAGCGGGCAATACGTTCTGCACCGCTGAACGTCAACAGCCCCTCACCCTAACCCTCTCCCGGAGGGAGAAGGGACTGACCGAGGCGTCTTGCGTCAGGCATCGACCTGAAAGATCGGCAGCGATTATGGATTCAGTAGAACTGGCTCAAGTCGGTGAACCTCACCAGCATCCCCCAATCGGCCTCCTCTCCCTCCGGGAGAGGGCTGGGGTGAGGGGAATCGAGAATCCACCCACTTACCCCCGAGCCAGCTCCAACAGTCTTGAACGCCACGCCGCCTTCGCCGGCAACGCCAGAAAGAACTCATTGAGCAGCGATTCCCGCGCCGGATAACAGAACGCTTCGCCCTGCAGATCCAACACTTCGCCGCCAGCACCTTCGAGCACGCCCTGCGCCGCAGCGGTGTCCCACTGCGAAGTTGGCGCCAATCGCGGATAACAATCCGCCGCCCCTTCAGCCAATAGACAAAACTTCAACGAACTGCCGATGTTTGCCAGTTGCAACTCGCCCAGGCTGGCGCTCAGACCGGCAAGCAGCCGCTCTTGCTCCGGACTCGAGTGCCGACGGCTCGCCACCACGGTGAACGCTTCACCGGGCGCGAGCACCTCACGCACCTGAATCGCCACCGGAGAACCACCTTTGTCCCCACGCCACGCGCCGAGACCGGCTCCGCCGACATAGAACCGGCCATTGGTCGGCATCGTCACCACGCCAAACACCACCCGCCCGTTTTCGATCAGGGCGATGTTCACGGTAAATTCTTCACTGCCGCTGATGAACTCCTTGGTGCCATCCAGCGGATCCACCAGCCACCAACGCTGCCACCCGGCGCGCACGCTCTGCGGGATGTTGGCGTCTTCCTCGGACAGAATCGGAATACTGGAGTCCAGCGCGGTCAGCCCGGCGACGATGACATGGTGCGCGGCCATGTCCGCTGCGGTCACCGGTGAATCATCGGACTTGGCGGTGACCTCCACGCCAGAGCGCCAGAACGGCAGAATCGCCTCGCCAGCCTGCAACGCCAGCTCAACCACCGGCGCCATCAACGGATGGGAAAACTTCATCGACATCTCACTCATGACTGAAAGAACCCGCGCTGCGTCAGCAGATCACGCGCCAGATACAGCGCCGCCAGGGCGCGGCCTTCGGTAAATTGCGGGTTTTGCGCCAGCGCCGCCAGTTCACGCAGGTTGACCTTGTCGACCCGCATCGGCTCCGGCTCGTCGCCCTCCAGACGCTCCTCGTACAAATCGGTGGCCAACACCACCTGGATCTTCTGGCTCATGTAACCGGGCGACAGCGACAACTCGGTCAGATGTTCCAGCTGGCGCGCGCCGAAACCGGCCTCCTCCTTGAGTTCACGCTCGGCCGCTGCCAGCACATCTTCACCCGGCTCGATCAAGCCTTTGGGCAGGGACAGTTCGTACTCGTCAGTGCCGCCGCAGTATTCCTCGACCAGCACCGCGTGTTCGCTGTCGAGCATCGCCACAATCATCACCGCGCCATAACCCGCGCCTTTGCCGACCAGACGCTCGTAAGTGCGTTCCACGCCATTGGAAAAACGCAGCTTCAGTTCTTCGACGCAAAACAGACGACTGGTGGCGACAATCTCGCGGGCGAGTACAGTGGGTTTCTGGCGCATGCAAAGCTCCTTGGCGTGAACGCGTTACTATAACGCGGCTTTCCCGATTGTTTGTGTCGGATATCTTTCTACCGCTCGAGACGTTGCCATGCCTTCTTTACCGTGGTCTGACATCGATACCGTCCTGCTGGACATGGACGGTACCCTGCTGGATCTGCACTTCGACAACCATTTCTGGCTGGAACACCTGCCGCAACGCTACGCCGAACTGCACGGGGTGAGCCGGGCCATGGCCGATATGGAATTGCAGCCGCTGTTCGAGCGCCATGCCGGGCAACTGCAGTGGTACTGCCTGGATTTCTGGAGCACCGAACTGAAACTCTCGGTGCGTGAACTGAAACTGGAAACCGCGCACCTGATCGCGCTGCGCCCGGATGCCGACACCTTTCTGCAGGCGATCAAAAAGGCCGGCAAACGGGTGATCATGATCACCAACGCGCACCGCGATTCACTGTCGTTGAAACTGGAACGGATCGAACTGGCGCCGTACTTCGAGCGGCTGATCAGCTCGCACGATTACGGTTTCCCCAAAGAGAATCCGCAGTTCTGGGATGCCTTGCAGGCGGATATCGATTTTGATCCGGCACGCAGTCTGTTCATCGACGATACGTTGCCGATTCTGCGTAGTGCGCGGGAATTTGGCGTGACGCATTTGTTGGCGGTGAAAGAGCCGGACAGTCGCAAGGGGCCGAAGGACACGGCTGAGTTTGCGGCGGTTGAAGACTACCGCGATTTGATCCAGGGACTCTGATTTCCTGCAGGAGCTGCCGAAGGCTGCGATCTCTTGACTTTGATTGTTTAAAAAACAAGATCAAAAGATCGCAGCCTTCGGCAGCTCCTACAGGGGTTGTGAGTTACTCAGGGATACGCAGGGTCTGGCCCGGGTAGATTTTGTTTACATCTTTGAGCATTGGTTTGTTGGCCTCAAAGATCTTGTTGTACTGATTGGCGTTGCCATACACCGCGAGGGAAATCGCACTGAGGGTGTCGCCTTTTTTCACCACGACAAAACGTGCGGCAGCCACAACCGGCCCGGTCACGGTGATCTGATCATCAACACTGCCCACGCCTTCGATGTTACCCACCGCCAGCAGAATTTTTTCCTTCTCCTCCTGGCTTGCAACTTCACCGGTGACCGTCACCTTGTCACCGTCCACGGTTGCCTGAACATTCGGGTTGCCCAACCCGACCTTGCTGATATGTTCCTTCAACTGCTCGCTGGCATTGGCATTACCCGGGGTCAGCAGGTCGATCAGCTTTTCACCGGCTTCTTTCACAAAGCTCAACAGACTCATAGCGCACACTCCTTGATTGGGATTCCAGACGTCCAAGCCTAGACCACACCAGACCAACCCGGTTCCGGGCCGACCAATGACCCGGCAGCCGCTTGATCGACGCCATCTATCAATAGATCGACAGTACCGATTAGACGCGACAAGTTGCCGCGCCTAGTCTTAGCGTTGATCAATCCGTCGGTGATGCCATGAACGCCAAGCGCCCAACTTGCGCGGCGCCTGCAATCGAAACACCCGCGCCCGCCGCCAGCCAGACCTACAGCTACAGCGATCTGCCCCTCGTGGAATCGGCCAGCACCGCGCTTGCCGAGGAAGTCGCGTTGGCGATTGCCTACAACGGCATCAGTCAGGCGGTGATGCTGGTGACGCCGACCGATCTGGAAGACTTCATCGTCGGTTTCAGCCTTGGCAGTGGCATCATCGAAGACGCCAGCGACATTTATGACCTGCAACTGACCGGCGCAGGCTCGGCGCAATACGCGCAGGTGACCATCGCCAACCGCGCGTTCTGGAACCTCAAGCAACAGCGCCGACAACTGGCCGGCACCAGCGGTTGCGGGCTGTGCGGCGTTGAAGCCGTCGAGCAAGCCTTGCCCGATCTACAAGTCCTGCCCGGCGCTCCGTTGCCGCCCGCCGCATGGCTCGACGGTCTGCGCCAGCGCATCGGCGCGTTCCAGCCGCTCGGTCAGCACTGCGGCGCGGTCCACGCGGCGGTGTTCATGAACGCCAGCGGTGAATTGCTGCTGGGCCGTGAAGACATCGGCCGGCACAACGCTCTCGACAAACTGATTGGCGGCCTGATCCGCCAGAAGATTTCCACAGAAGGCGGCCTGGCGATTGTCACCAGCCGTTGCAGTCTCGAATTGATCCAGAAAGTTTTACGCGCCGGCATCCAGACTCTGGTCAGCCTGTCCGCGCCCACGGGCCTTGCCGTGCAATGGGCCCGTCGCCACAACCTCAATCTCATCCACCTGCCGCAGAAGAATGCGCCGCGGGTCTACAGCCCAGCGATGGAGAATCAAGCGTGAGCCAACATCATCAAGCCGACCAGAAACCTGTCCCGCGCTACAAACCTTACAAAGGTGCAGCCGGCGGCTGGGGTGCGCTGATCAGCGTGGCCCAAGCCTGGTTGACCAGCGACAACGCGTTGAAAAACCTGCGAATGATGCTCAAGACCAACCAGAACGGCGGCTTCGACTGCCCGGGCTGCGCCTGGGGCGATTCGCCGGAAAGCGGCATGGTCAAGTTCTGCGAAAACGGCGCCAAAGCGGTGAACTGGGAAGCGACCAAGCGTCGGGTGGACAGCAAATTCTTCGCCAAACACAGCGTGACCTCGTTGCTGGAGCAAAGCGACTACTGGCTTGAATACCAGGGCCGCCTGACCGAGCCGATGGTCTACGACGCCGAGACCGACCGCTACAAACCCATCGCCTGGGACGATGCCTTTGCAATGATCGGCAAACACCTGCAAGCGCTGTCGAGTCCGGATCAAGCCGAGTTCTACACCTCCGGTCGTGCCAGCAACGAAGCGGCGTACCTGTATCAGCTGTTCGTGCGCGCCTACGGCACCAACAACTTCCCCGACTGCTCGAACATGTGCCACGAGGCCAGCGGTGTGGCGTTGGCGCAAAGCGTTGGCGTCGGCAAAGGCACCGTAACCTTCGACGACTTTGAACACGCCGACGCGATATTCGTCTGGGGCCAGAACCCCGGCACCAACCATCCGCGGATGCTTGAACCACTGCGTGAAGCGGTGAAGCGCGGCGCGCAAGTGGTGTGTATCAACCCGCTGAAAGAGCGTGGCCTGGAACGTTTCCAGCACCCGCAGCACCCGATCGAAATGCTCACCAACGGCGACAAGCCGACCAACACCGCGTACTTCCGTCCAGCACTGGGCGGCGACATGGCGGTGCTGCGCGGCATGGCCAAGTTCCTCTTGCAGTGGGAGCGCGATGCGCAGAAGGCCGGCACGCCGGCAGTGTTCGATCATGACTTCCTCAATGCGCACAGCGCCAACGTGCTGGAGTATCTCGGCGTGGTCGATGACACGCCGTGGGAGCAGATCGTCGCGCAGTCCGGCCTGACCCTGGTCGAGATCGAGCAAGCGGCGCGCATGTACGCCAAAGGCAAGAACGTGATCATGTGCTGGGCGATGGGCATCACCCAGCATCGCCATTCGGTGCCGACCATCCAGGAAATCGCCAACCTGATGTTGCTGCGCGGCAACGTCGGCAAGCCGGGCGCCGGCCTGTGTCCGGTGCGCGGTCACAGTAACGTGCAGGGCGACCGCACCATGGGTATCAACGAGCGTCCACCGGTGGCGTTCCTCGACTCGCTGGAACGGCGCTTCCAGTTCAAGGTGCCACGTGAAAACGGCCACAACGTGGTCGAGGCGATCCACGCCATGGCCGAGAGCCGCGCCAAGGTCTTCATCGGTCTGGGTGGCAACTTCGCCCAGGCCACACCGGACAGCCCGCGTACCTTCGCGGCGCTGAGCAATTGCGACCTGACTGTGCAGATCAGCACCAAGCTCAACCGCAGCCATCTGGCCCATGGTAAGGACGCACTGATCCTGCCGTGCCTGGGTCGAACCGATATCGATATCCAGGCCGAAGGCCCGCAAGCGGTCACCGTGGAGGACTCTTTCAGCATGGTTCACGCGTCCAACGGCCAGTTGCAGCCGCTGTCGAACCAGATGCGCTCGGAACCGGCGATCATCGCCGGCATCGCCGCCGCCACGCTGGGCAGCAAACCGGTGGACTGGAACTGGCTGGTGGCCGATTACCGGCGCATCCGCGACCTGATCGCCGATACCATTCCGGGCTTCAAGGACTTCAACGAGAAGGTCAAGAACCCGGGCGGTTTCTACCTCGGCAACAGTGCCGGTGCACGCAAGTGGAACACCCCGTCGGGCCGGGCCAATTTCCGCGCGAACATGCTGCCCAAGGATCTGGTGCACGAGCGTACCCGCGCCACCGGGCAACTGCCGGATCTGATCCTGCAATCGATGCGCTCCCACGACCAGTACAACACCACGATCTATGGCCTCGACGACCGTTACCGTGGGGTCAAGGGTCAGCGCGATGTGCTGTTCGCCAACGAGGCCGACATCATTCGCCTGGGCTTCCGCCCGGGACAGAAGGCCGACATCGTGTCGATCTGGGACGATGGCCGTGAGCGTCGGGTGAAGGGCTTTACCTTGCTCGCGTTTGATATTCCGGCGGGGCAGGCCGCGGCTTATTACCCGGAAGTGAATCCGCTGGTGCCGCTGGAAAGCACCGGGGATGGCAGCCATACGCCGACGTCGAAGTTCATTGCGATCCGGCTGGAGGCTGCAAGCGAGACTGGGTTGATCATGGCCAAATCTGCGTAAAGCGTTGCCTGGACTGACCCCTTCACGAGCAAGCCCGCTCCCACTTTGGAATGCATTTCAAATGTGGGAGCGGGCTTGCTCGCGAAAGCGGTGGCACATTCAACAAAACTCTTCGTACCTTGCACCCTTCCAACGCCCACAAAAAAGGCCGCTTTTTCACAAAAGCGGCCTGTCCGAAGTAGCTAAAGACCGGCGAAAATCGCTTAAGTTCCGCATACAAAACAGCAACTTGCATAATTGTATACAAGTCGTGTTATTCGTCGGATTTCGATTGTCAGCCTTGTTACACAGCCTCAGGATCGGCGCCGTCATCCCTTTGAGGCTCCTCTATGAAGTTCTCCTCGATTCTCTTGTTGTCCCTTGGCCTGGTCAGTGGCTTCGCTTCTGCCGGAGGCACCACCGAAGCAGGTGTGGGCGGCGCATTGGGCGGGGTTCTTGGCTCGGTCGTCGGTCAGTCTTTAGGCGGCAGCACAGGTTCAACCATTGGCGCAGCTCTGGGCGGCGCGGGTGGTAGCGCGGTCGGCGCCAACAAACACAGCCGTGGCGAAGCGGCCATTGGCGGTGCGTTGGGCGCAGCCGGCGGTAACGTGGTTGGCCGCAGCATGGGCGGTACCACCGGCAGCCTGATCGGTGCCGCAGCAGGTGGCGGCGCCGGCGGCGCGCTGGGCAACTACATGGGTAACCAGAGCAACGACGAGGGTCGTCATTACGATCGCGGCCGTGACGACCGTCGCTACTATCGCGACCGTCACCCTGGCCGTGGCCACGCTTATGGCCACCGCAAGCATCACCGCTACTATCGCGACTAATCCGTTGCGTTAAGCGCGAAAGCAAAAATCGCAGCCCAAGGGCTGCGATTTTTTTTGCTCTGGTTCAAACCACCAGACGCTCCAGCGCGTCACGCAATCTGCCTGGAATCGGCACCGGCTGATTACTCGTCCGGTCCACGAATACATGGACAAAACGCCCCGCCGCACACGCCTCGCTTTCACCGACCTTGAACACCGCCAGTTCATATTGCACCGAACTGTTACCCAGCTTGCCGACCCGCAGACCGATCTCGATCAGGTCCGGGAAAGCGATCGAGGCGAAATAATCGCAAGATGAACTCACGACAAAACCCACTACCTCGCCGTCGTGGATATCCAGGCCACCGACCTGAATCAGGTAAGTGTTCACGGCAGTATCGAAAAAGCTGTAGTAGGTGACGTTGTTGATGTGGCCATAAGCATCGTTGTCGTGCCAGCGGGTGGTGATCGGCTGGAAATGCGGGTAATCGGCGCGTTGCGCCATGGTGCTGGACATCGGTATCGACTCCTTGAGTTATCTGTCCAGTCTAAAGGTAAAAACCTTTGCCTCGCGCCGCCAGCTCGCCAATCAGTGGGGCCGGCCGCCATTGATCGCCCTGTCGCGTCTCCAGCGCCAGCAAGCGCTTGTGAATGTCCGCCAGCCCCTGATCGTCCGCCCAGGCCATCGGGCCGCCTCTGTCCGCCGGGAAGCCGTAGCCATTGAGGTACACCTGATCGATGTCATGCGCCGATTCGGCAATGCCTTCCTGCAGAATTTTCGCGCCCTCGTTGACCAGCGCCAGAAGACACCGCTCGAGGATTTCCTCGGACCCAATCTCCCGGCGCTGAAAGCCGAGGCCTTCGCTGACGCTCAATATCAGCGCATCGACCTCGGGATCATGCTCGGCCTGACGACTGCCTGGCTCATAGTGGTAATAACCATTGCCGGATTTCTGCCCGAATCGGCCCATCTCGCACAAGCGGTTGTCGACTTGAACCTCTGGCGCATCCTGCCCCTTGCCGGCCAATTCGCGCGCGCGCCATTCCAGATCGATGCCCACGACGTCATACATGCGGAACGGTCCCATGGCGAAACCGAAGCCCTGCAAAACCGTATCGACCTGCTGTGGATAAGCGCCCTCGAGCAGCATCTTGCGCGCCTCCAGTACATACGGATGCAACATGCGATTGCCGATAAAACCGTGGCAGTTGCCCGCCACCACACTGACCTTGCCCATGCGTTTGCCCAGCGCCAGCGCCGCTTCCAGTGCGGCTGGCGACGTCTGCGCCCCGCGAACGATTTCCAGCAGTTTCATGATGTGCGCCGGGCTGAAGAAATGCAGACCGAGCACTTGCGATGGACGTTTTGTTGCAGCGGCAATCGCATCAATATCCAGTGCCGAGGTGTTGCTCGCCAACAACGCCTCAGGCTTGAGCAGGCCATCCAGTTCGCGAAAGATCTTCTGCTTGAGCGCGAGGTTTTCGTACACCGCTTCGATCACCAGATCGACATTACGGATCGCCGGGTAATCCGCCGCCGCGCTGATCCGGGCAAGACGTGCATCCGCTTCGACCTGATTGATCCGGCCCTGGCGCACGTTGTGTGCATAAGTCTGCGCCACGGTGCCCAGCGCCTGTTCGAGCATCTGTGGGTTGTTATCGACCCACTGCACGGCGATGCCGGCATTGGCCAGGCACATGACAATACCGCGGCCCATGGTGCCCGCGCCGATCACGGCAGCTCGCTGAATATCGATGGATGTCTGGCTCATGTTGTTCTCTTGTTGGCGATCCGAAGACAGCCTTCACCATAGTCAGGCACCGGGCGTTTTTGAAGTTTATTACCGTGATGAGCGACATTCAGCGCATGAATACAGGCCGCCATGGCATCACACGCTCCCACAGGGTTTGTATTTACTCGAGCAAATGATTGTCAGCCCAACTGCGGACTTCCGCGTACGGATACTGCTCCAGCGCCGCATACCCCGAGATCGTCCGCGCCTTCAACTTGGTAAACAGCGGCACGCTGATCCCGCACAGAAAACGCGTCAGGCGCTCCGCCGTCGGCACATGGCCGGTGTGCTGTTCGTGCCTGTGGATAAAATCACCGCACAACGCCGCGAAGTTCTTATCCACAAGCGCTGGCAACTCGGGAGGTGCCGGAAGCCGCGCGACATCACCGTGGCACACCGAACAGTGCCCGCAGTGCTCGGGCGCATTGTGGTCGCCGAAGTACTCGGCCAGGCGATAACCCAGGCAGCGCTCAGTGGCGAACAGTTCGAGCATGGCGTGAATCCGCGCGACTTCAGTCTGTTCATGCCGGGTGAAGTACTCGTGCAACTCGGCGCTCAGCACAGCGCTGTCGAAATCGCTGTGCAGCACGTTGTAGACCTCGGTCATCTGCTTGCTCTCAAGCTCGACCCAGCCCGTCTCCTGAAAATAATCCAGCGCCGTCACCACCCGATTGCGCTCAGCCGAATACTGCGTGTACATCGCCTCGAAATTCACCGTGGCCCAGGTACGTGCGCGGCTGGAGGTGTGAATGATGGCCGCGACAAACTCCCTGCGCTCTCCCTCGAAACGCTCAAGCAACGCGTCCGGCTCCAGCAGGTATTTGAAACGGTACTCGGCGTAATAGGCATAGCGCGGAGCAATCAGGCCGCGCAGCTCCATTTGCACCAACAACGTCTTCAGCGGCAGCGTGCGAATGTTGCTCTGATCCGCCAACGGCCCGAGCAGAAACTCCCACTGTCCTTCAGCTGCGGCAGCCTGCATTTCCTCCAGCACACAACGTATCCCCTCGCGCTCCGGGGTATCGCCGTAGACGAAATTTTCCAGCACGTTGAGGCTGTCGCGGTTGGCCAACACCAGGCAATCCGACGGCTGTCCGTCCCGTCCGGCGCGACCGATTTCCTGACTGTAGTTCTCGATGGATTTCGGCAGGTCGAAATGCACCACGTTGCGGATATCGCTCTTGTCGATGCCCATGCCGAACGCAATGGTTGCGACTATGCAATTGGACTGCCCGGCCATGAAGCGCTTCTGGATCGCCTCGCGCTGATCGTTGGGTAAACCGGCGTGATAAGCCTCGGCCTGTATGCCGTTGCGCCCCAGATGCTCGGCGATGTGCTCGGCGGTTTTCTGCAGCGTGACGTAGACGATGCTCGGCTGGCTCGCGCGCTCGCTCATCCACTCCACCAGCCGCCGGCGCTTGTCCTGGCCACGCACCGGTTCCACCAGCAGATTGAGGTTTGGGCGATAAAAACCGGTGGTCACAACATCTTCGGCAGCAATGGCGAATTTGGCTTGCATGTCGGCGATGACTTTCGGCGTCGCCGTGGCCGTCAGCAGCAGGGTTTGCGGGATATTGAACTGACGCTGGTAGTCCGGCAGCTTCAGGTAGTCGGGGCGGAAGTTGTGGCCCCACTCCGAGATGCAGTGCGCCTCGTCAATCACCAGCAGCGAGATCGGCACCTGCTGCAAAAAATTGCGAAAACGCTCGTTCTTCAGGCGCTCCACCGAGATCATCAGGATCTTCAATTCACCCGAACGGGCGCGGGCCATCACATCATTGGCGTCATCGCGGCTTTGTGCCGAATCGATGCTGCCGGCACTGATGCCGTGACGCTTGAGGAATGCCAGTTGATCCTGCATCAACGCCAACAGTGGCGAGACCACCAGGGTCAGATGTGGCAGCAACAGTGCCGGTACTTGATAGCACAGCGACTTGCCAGACCCGGTGGGGAAAATCGCTGCCGCCGAGCGCCCGGCCAGTACCGCGCTGATCACGGCTTCCTGCCCGGGTCGAAACTGTGGATAACCGAAAACCTGTTCCAGGGTGTTGTGCATGCGCTGTCACTCCGTTGACCGCTGTGATGCCAACAGCCTAGCGGGCGATCGCAGCGAGTCGAGAAAAGGCCGGGGTCAATTCAATACGGGATGATACAGCCAATAGCGCAGACCACTCGGTCCACTGCAGGAGCGAGCCTGCTCGCGAGGGGGCACAAAACAGCGATACAAACTTACCCGTTCAGGGCCGCAAAACCGCCACTCGCAGTTGCTCGTTCAACACCTGCTCATGCACGCCCTGGCTCTTGCTCGCCCACAACGCATGAGCCGGGCTGATGTCACCGGTGAAGGCCGCCGCCAATTGCCGCAGTTCCGCAACACTGCGCACGCGCGGGCAGAACGGCTGCCCGTCACAGTCAACGCTGGCGTTGCGATAGGTGCTCAGCAAACGATCCCACAGACCGTCACGCACCTGCCTGATCGACTTGAGCTGCACATGCGGCACACCCAGTCGCTGCTCCAGCCCTGCCTCGTCCAGCGCTTCACTGGCGAGCAAGGCCCTGCCGAACATCAACACCTCGGCGCGCGAGGCGGTATCGATGCCAGTCTGGCTGGAGAGCGCATCGGGCCAACCGGTGCGTTCGAGGTCGGCAAACATCCAGCCGTTGCCGGCATCAGACGCCATGGCCAAACGGCAACCACTGACCCATAGCAATAAAATCGAGGCCATACGTAGCCACTGCATACTCAATTCCCTTTAAGCGCGTATCGGACGTTTGGAAACGTCCTACAGATTCTGGCGCGCACCATACATAGATCTGCCAAGAAACGCCTGTGAATCCTGTGGGAAATTTCTGCGCTAGGGGTTTGACCCCGAAAAAACCGCAAAACCTTGTAGGGCATATGCCCGGCCCTCGGAAAATCCCCTACGAACGGCGTCCATTGCGGCGCTCTTGTGAGTGCTCGCCACGCACTTCTATAGTGGCCGGCGCGACTGACCACTGAATCAGCCCCGCCCGAGTGCCTTTGTAAAGGACAAGCCTCACCATGATTACCCGCTATCGCCCTTTGAAGACTTGCTACAACGAAAATCCCGTATTGGTCATCGACACTCAGTCCAGCCATCGCGATCTGCTTGATGCCGCTGACCAGCGACTGCGTGCGGCCAGCGATCTGCTGGAAACCCTTTACTGTTTATGTTTCAAACAGGCCGACGTGAAAGATATACCTAACATCGTCAATGCTCTTTATTTATTAGTGCAGGATGGCTGTGACTTGCTCGAAGTAGCAAAACATAAAACCCAACAACAGACCGACACTGAAAACAACTAAAATCCAGAAACAACAGAATTCTTTAATAAACGGCCAAAAAAGACCTAAGTTGTTGACTCTTACTTTAACCGAGAGCAACACAATGACTGTTTTAACTATATTTTTTTGCGGAACTGGTTCCAATAAATTCGACGTAGCCCACGAAAACTTCTGGAACGGCGAACTGATTTCCACCTTGGCTGCCAATCATACGGGTTACGAGTTTGCCGAGTGGATCGTGGTTGATGGCCCCGGCAGCGGCAACATGCAGGCTGACGATCTATTCACCAAGACCAAGGAATACGGCCTGAGCGGCACCTTGTTCGGCAAGGGCTGGGAAGAAAACGTGTTGCATGCGCTCAATATCATCAAGGGCAAGTGCGACTGGCAGCGCGAGCAACTGACTGAAGCCGAATACAATCGCCTGAAAGCTGCCGGCATTCCGATCGAAGATGTAAAAGTCGAGGGTTCCTGGTTCTGGCGCAAATATAATTACGGTAATCGCAGCATTACCCAGCAGCAATTACAGGAAGGAATCATCAAAACCCACCGCAAGGATGGTGTTATTCCGACTCAAGTCAATCTCGTGGGTTGGAGCCGGGGCGGCATCAGTTGCCACATGTTGGCCAATGCAATGTTCAAGGACAGTCTGCTGAAAAACATCCCGGTCAATATTTTTGCTCTTGATCCCGTGCCAGGCATTGGTAACTTTCAGGAAGAGCGCGTAAAACTCGCGGGCAATGTCAAAGAGTATGTAGCGTTCTATGCTCGTGACGAACGCTCCAAAGGTTTCAGCTGCGTCATCCCACAGACCGCTACCGGCACTAAAACCTACATCTATCCTATGGCTGGCCGCCACGCCACCATGGCCGGCAATGCCACCAGCAGCGGCGGCGTCCCGACCGGCGCCAGTGATCTGAAAGCGCTGTCCGAGCCCGGACGCATCGTGCGCCACCTCGCCGAAACCTGCCTCAAACGCTGGGGCGTGCAACTGCAAAAAACGTTGAATCTGACCCAGGCCGATCTGGAAAACCTCACCAACGGCATCGCACGCGACGAAGCCAAATACACACTGATGCACAAACATTCCTACACCTACTTCACCGAGCTGGATCAAGGCGAGCGCTACGTTTCGCTGGGCAGCAAAGGTGTACCGTTCACCAGCGTGAAGGGCGAGATCTACAAGCCGGCGACCGGTCTGGCAACCAGCTTGCTGGATATTTCGGCGTATCAGCATTTACGTTGAAAAACGATAAAAATCGGTAGGAACGTCCGATGCAATCTTCATCCCGTTCCTACACGCCACGACTCTTTGTCGCCTATCGCGGATTGAGATCACAAATCTATAGTCGTAACTGTCGCTGGCAAATCAGCGGCTCGGGCTTGGTCACCTGAATGGATCGTGAAGACGCGTCCGCTGTATGCTGCCGGCACTCAATCGCCTGCAGTTTTATGGTGGCTGTGTTTGGGACACCTTCGGGTGTGCCGGGTCTGTGCACGATCCTCACCGGTTGACCAACCCGAACACAGTCGCCTCCTGTCGCTTGGTCACGATGTGGTGGCTTCACTTGAAGCATTTGAGGATCAACAAAATGAAAACATGGAATCAATTACCCGCTGATCGCTACCGCTCACTCGAATCCAACCTCACCGACACCAAGCCCCTGACCATCGACACAACGGCCAACCCGCAAGACATCCTCGAATGCGCCGTCCAGCGCCTGCGTGCCTCCAGCGACCTGCTGAAAACCCTCTACTGCCTCAGCCTCAAACAAGCCGACGTCGAAGACATCCCCCATATCACCCACGCCCTCTATCTGCTGACGCAGGATGGCTGTGACCTGCTGCAGGTCGCGCAGCAGCAGATGCCCGGCTGGAAAGCACCGCTCTGAGGCTGACAGTCTTCCGGTCGCTCTCACGCCTAACCTGATACAGATGAGCAACACTCGTGCAAGCATCGAAAATCCCAACCAATCCGTCCACACGATTGCGCTACACTGTAATCCTGCACCAAGAGGCCCATGCCATGAGCAAATTGACGTTCCAGCAAAAGCAGGCTTATTACGAAAAAGTACGTCGGTCTAACTACTTGGCGAGCCTGCGTCTAGAAGGGTTCGATACCAATCGTAGCGATGCTGAAAGACCGCTTCCATCACGGGAATCAGTCATCGAAAAATACCGTCAGAACACACGCTAATGGTGGACAAGTACGGGGTCGGGCAAGACCCCTACTGCTATCCTGGAAGTGATGTTCTGCGTAACTTGCTCAATATTCGCTGTGAAGAAGAACTGCAGAAAGCAGAGCGAGAACTATCAGAGATCGCTATCAGTCGATTTCGTCTTCCTCCCCCTCCATATGATCTAACCCTTTTTCAACATATCCATAGAACTCTGTTTTGCGATGTCTACGACTGGGCCGGGCAGCCGCGAACAGTCAACATTCAGAAGGGGGATACCTTTTTCTGCACCGCAGAAAGAATTCTCCCAGAGGCAGAGAAAATATTTCGCGCCATGGAACGTAATGCATGGTTCGTGGGGCTGAACAAAGAAGAGCTCGTCGTGGCTATCGCCGAAACCTATGGCGACTTGAATGTCATTCATCCTTTTCGCGAAGGTAACGGGCGTGCTCAGCGCATCCTTTTTGAGCAGATCATCATCAATGCGGGCTTTACGGTTGATTGGTGGCTGATCAAGGAAGACGCTTGGATTTCGGCAAATGTTGATGCGGTTGCATGTGACTATCGTGGACTTGAAGATATCTTCGAGAACTGTATTGGCGGGCCACTCCTCCCTTAAGTGGCATTATTCTGGCCGTTTACCCCAAATTCTGCGGGAATAATGGCAGTCAAGCCGATAACGACAGCTAAACCGTCACCCACAAAAAAGCCGCCCCTAGAGGCGGCTTTCTCATTACTGCAACCAATCTTACAACTTAGGACCCGCAGCCTTGATCGCGTCGCTCACTTCGAACTTCTTGAAGTTCTCGATGAACAGACCGGCCAGCGCCTTGGCCGCTTCGTCGTACGCAGCCTTGTCAGCCCAGGTGTTGCGTGGGTTGAGCAGGTTGGTTTCAACGCCCGGTACGGCCAGTGGCACGTCGAGGTTGATGGTGTCCAGGTGCTCGGTGGCGGCACCGATCAGCGCGCCGCTCTGGATCGCTGCGATCACCGCACGGGTGGTCGGGATGTTGAAGCGTTTGCCGACGCCGTAGCCACCGCCGGTCCAGCCGGTGTTGACCAGGTAGACCTTGGAGCCGAAGCCGCGGATGCGCTTGATCAGCAGTTCAGCGTATTCGCCAGCCGGACGCGGGAAGAACGGTGCGCCGAAGCAGGTGGAGAAGGTCGACTTGATGCCGCTGCCCGAACCCATTTCAGTCGAGCCCACCAGCGCGGTGTAGCCGGACAGGAAGTGGTAGGCCGCTTGTTCTTCGTTGAGGATCGACACTGGCGGCAACACGCCGGTCAGGTCGCAGGTCAGGAAGATCACCGCGTTTGGCTCGCCGCCCAGGTTCTTCTCGGAACGCTTGGCAACGTGCTCCAGCGGGTAGGCCGCGCGGCTGTTCTGGGTCAGGCTGACATCGGCGTAGTCAGCGTGTTTGGCGTCGTCGATGACCACGTTTTCCAGGACTGCGCCGTGCTTGATGGCTTTCCAGATGACCGGCTCGTTCTTCTCGGACAGGTCGATGCACTTGGCATAGCAACCGCCTTCGATGTTGAACACCACGCCTTCGCCCCAGCCGTGTTCGTCGTCACCGATCAGGTAACGGCTCTCGTCGGCGGACAGGGTGGTTTTACCGGTGCCCGACAGACCGAAGAACAGGGTCACGTCGCCTTCTTCGCCGATGTTGGCAGCGCAGTGCATTGGCAGCACGTCAGCGGCCGGCAGCAGGAAGTTCTGCACGGAGAACATGGCTTTCTTCATTTCACCGGCGTAACGCATACCGGCGATCAGCACTTTCTTCTGCGCGAAGTTGATGATCACGCAACCGTCGGAGTTGGTGCCGTCACGCTCAGGCACGCACTCGAAGTTGGCCACGTTGAGCACTTGCCACTCTTCACGACCGGCCGGGTTGTACTGGGCCGGGTTGATGAACAGGCAACGACCGAACAGGTTCTGCCAGGCAGTCTGGGTGGTCATTTTCACGGCCAGGTAGTGATCTTCAGCCGCACCTACATGCACGTGGGAAACAAAGTGCTCTTGCGCGTTGTTGAACGCCTCGACACGAGCCCACAGCGCGTCGAACTTGTCGGCCGGGAACTTGCGGTTGATCGGGCCCCAGGCGATAGCAGCCTGGGTGGAAGGCTCTTCAACGATGAAACGATCGACTGGCGAACGGCCGGTGCGATGACCGGTGCGGACTACCAGAGCGCCGGTATCGGCAAGCTCGCCCTCACCGCGTTGCAGGGCTTCTTTAACCAGATCATCAACACTCAGATCGGTGTACACGGCGTTATTGGCTTGCGTCATGAGGTTCCCCGTCGGCCAGTGGCCGAGTGTGCTCCAAACGTTTTGTAGTAGAAAGTCGTGCACTACTACCGCGAAAAAAGTGGGCCGGATTATGCCAGAAAAGCCCAAAAAGAGTAGGGTCCTCCCGTCGTAACGGCGAAATTCCGTCGTTACGCAGTGAATTTACCTGCGCTGAACCGTTTTAGTGCCGGGTATCTGACGGCGTATCGACGCCTGCGCCAGCGAACAATTGAGCAATATCGGCCGCATCGAACAGGTAACGCTGGTTGCAGAACTGGCAATCGATCTCGACTTCGCCACCGCGTTCAGCCACCAGTGCCTGCGCATCTTCCAGACCCAGACTGACCAGTGCATTGCCCGAGCGTTCCCGCGAGCAGCTGCAACGGAAGCGCAGGTTCTGTACATCGAACAGGCGCACCTGCTCTTCGTGGTAGAGGCGATGCAGGACGGTTTCGTTGTCCAGGCTGAGCAACTCATCGGCGGTCAGGGTGCTGGCCAGGGCGGTGATGTGCTGCCAGCTTTCGGCGCGTTCTTCTTCGTCTTTCAGGCGGTCGGCCGGCAGTTGCTGCAGTAGCATTCCTCGAGCACGGCGGCCGTCGGCGAACAGCTTGAAGCGGGTGCCGACCTGTTGCGACATGACGAAATAATTGGTGAAGCATTCCGACAGGGTTTCACCATCGAGGTCGACGATACCCTGGTAACGCTGGCCGATCGTCGGGTCGACGGTCAGGGTCAGGTCACCGCCCGGCATCAGGTCGGCAAGCGTGGCATCCGCAGCGATCTGCTCGGCGTTGTATCGCGCCAGGCCACGGATCTCGCGCTCGCTGGAGCATTCGATCATCAGCAGCGGAATCGGCCCTTCGGAGCGTGCCTGCAAAATCAGCAAGCCGTCGAACTTCAGGGTGCCCACCAGCAGCGAGGCGGCCGCCATCAGTTCGCCCAGCAATTGCGCGACCGGCTCCGGGTACGGGTGCTTGGCGAGAACTTCGGCGTAGCTGCGTTCCAGCGCCACCAGTTCGCCGCGAGTGTCGCTGTCATCGAAGATGAAGCGTTGGGTGTAGTCGGTATCCGGTAGGTCGGTCATAGGTCTGGGTATCTGAATTGATGACAAAATGGTTACAAAAGATGAAAATCCCGCGCTTCTCCGCACCCGTTTGGTGCGAAATGTTCAGCCACGGGAGGCATTTTATGAACAATCCGGGTTTGTTCCAATCACGGTGGAACCTCGGCCGGCTGGTTCTGTGCAACGTAGTGCCATTGGCGCTACTGGCTTTCTGGTTATGGCCTACGGGCCAGATGCTGTGTGTGATTTTCGACGAGTGGCTGTTCCGCTCGCTCAATGCACCACTGGCCAGCAACCCCATATGGCTCCACATCTGGGCAATTGCAAGTCTGCGTCCGTTCGACATCGTCGTCGGTCTGATCCTGCTGACGCTGCTGATCAAGGGTGACTGGGTGTTCAAGGCGATTGATGTACGTCGCGCCTTCTTCGGTTTTTTCTCGATTCTGCTGTTGATGGTGGTGATTCGCGCGCTGTTTTCCAAATTCGCCGACTACATGGACTGGCAGCACAGCAGCCCATCGATGGTGCTGGAAGGCGCGGTGCACCTGAGCGACTATTTCCCGCATCTGGAAAAAGCCTGGGAGCTGAAGGATCGCTCGAGCCAGAGCTTCCCCGGTGACCACGCTTCGGTGTTGCTGATCTGGGCGCTGTTCATGGGCGTGTTCAGCCGTACTGTCGGCCAGTTCCTGACAGTCTGGGGCCTGGCGTTACTGTTCATGCTGCCACGTCTGGTAGCCGGCGCGCATTGGGGCCAGGACGATTACATCGGCGGCATGCTGCTGGCGGTGTGGGCGTTGGGCTGGGGTTACTACACGCCGTTTGCCTATCACGCCGCCAACTTCTGGCTGAAAGTGACTGCACCGATTTTCGCTTTTCTGGGCAAGCTGCCGCTGGTTTCGCGGATGAGTGTGGTGTCTGCCGCGAACTGACAGTTTGCACACACCTGTGGTGAGGGAGCTTGCTCCCGCTTGGCTGCGTAGCAGTCACTGAACCAGTCGACTCGGTTGTACTTTGAAATACATGATCGACTGGATTGGGAGTCCTTCGGCCTCCAGCGGGAGCAAGCTTCCTCGCCACAATGGTGCGCCGTGCCGGTCAATCGCTATTGCTGTTCCCACGAAATTTAAACAGATCCCGCCGCTGCTTCTTGCTCGGTTTGCCATCAGTGCTCACGCCTAACGCCCCGGCCTTGCGCATCGCCGCTGCCGCTTCACGTTTGGCAATACTCGCCTCGGTCTCGGTATACAGCGTCTGCGCCTCGGGTGCGCCGCGACGTACGATCGACAAGGCTTCAACCCTCACCGTGCGCTCTTCAAAGCCGGTACGAATCTCGAATTCATCGCCAATGCGTGGCTCTTTGCCAGGCTTGCAGCGGTCGCCTCGGCAATGCACCTTGCCACTCTCGATGGCCGCTTTGGCCAAGGCCCGGGTTTTATAAAAGCGCGCCGCCCACAACCACTTGTCGAGACGGACCTTGTCGTCCTCTTCGCTTTTTTGTGCCATGGAATTTCCTCATTCTGAAATATTGATGAACTGTACTACCGTTTCTGTCGTGCCATGAATTACCCCGTCCCGGATTACAATGCACACCTGCCGACACCTGCTTGAGGGGTCGGCGATCCGGGCCGTAGATATCTGTCGCCTTTTAACCCTTATTCTGCGTGAATACCGCGAATTCGGCCGCACGCGGCCCGAGCGGTTTCTGCCGGTTGAGCACCTTTGAAGACATTTGACCATTTGACCGTTGTCGGTCTGCGCGAGTGGGTGGCGCTCCCTGATCTGGGAGTCGCCGGTCTGCGGGCGAAAATCGACACCGGTGCC
The DNA here is from genome assembly GCF_023063025.1 of Pseudomonas sp. YL2. Lineage (NCBI taxonomy): Bacteria > Pseudomonadati > Pseudomonadota > Gammaproteobacteria > Pseudomonadales > Pseudomonadaceae > Pseudomonas > Pseudomonas sp. YL2. The sequence continues at coordinate 75,847 of NZ_JAJSLU010000008.1, forward strand.
AGCACCTCCAGCCTGCATGCCACCGACATCGAGCCGTTCGAACGCGACGGCGAGAAGTGGGTGCGTTTCACCGCGCACCTGGGCACGGTGGTGCAGTTGCGTCACCGGCGCTGCGAAGCGCCGCTGGTGACGCGCAAAACCATTAAAAGCTCCAACGGCCAGGCGCAGGTGCGCTATGTGATCAGCACCACCCTGGCCCTCGGTGATCGGGTCTGGGCAGTCGAGTTCACCCTCGCCTGCCGCAAGTCCATGCGCTATCGCCTGTTGCTCGGTTCCAAAGCCCTGATCGATGGCCAGTTGGTGGTCAATCCGGGCATCAAATATGTACAAGACAAGCCGGTGTTCCCGGTATCTACCTCCTCCACAGGTGTTGCATGAAGATCGCTGTGCTGTCGCGGAATCCGCGTCTGTATTCCACCCGTCGTCTGGTCGAGGCCGGCACCGAGCGCGGGCATGAAATGGTGGTGATCGACACCCTGCGCGCCTACATGAACATCGCCAGCCACAAGCCGCAGATCCACTATCGCGGCAAGCCGCTGGAAGGCTTCGATGCGGTAATCCCGCGGATCGGTGCGTCGGTGACGTTCTACGGTTGCGCCGTGTTGCGCCAGTTCGAAATGATGGGGGTGTTTCCGCTCAACGAATCGGTGGCCATCGCCCGCTCGCGGGACAAACTGCGTTCGCTGCAACTGCTGTCGCGTCGTGGCATCGGCCTGCCGGTCACCGGTTTCGCTCACTCGCCGGATGACATTCCCGACCTGATCGACATGGTCAACGGCGCGCCGCTGGTAATCAAGGTGCTGGAAGGCACCCAAGGCATCGGTGTGGTGCTGTGCGAAACCGCTACGGCTGCCGAATCGGTGATCGAGGCGTTCATGGGCCTGAAGCAGAACATCATGGTCCAGGAATACATCAAGGAAGCCGGCGGTGCCGACATCCGCTGCTTCGTGGTCGGCGACAAGGTGATCGCAGCGATGAAGCGTCAGGCCAAGCCTGGGGAATTCCGCTCCAACCTGCACCGAGGCGGCAGCGCCAGCCTGATCAAGATCACCCCGGAAGAACGCATGACCGCGTTGCGCGCGGCCAAGGTCATGGGGCTGGCCGTGGCGGGTGTGGATATCCTGCGCTCGAACCATGGGCCGCTGGTGATGGAGGTGAACTCGTCGCCGGGCCTGGAAGGGATCGAGACCACCACCGGTAAGAACGTGGCGGGGATCATCATCGAACACCTTGAGAAGAATGGCGGGCCGAACATGACCCGGACCAAAGGCAAAGGCTGATCCGTTTGAAATGTGGTGGCTGACAGGCCGCCTTCGCGAGCAAGCCCGCTCCCACATTTTGGAATGCGTTCCCCTGTGGGAGCGGGCTTGCTCGCGAAGGGGCCATCAGCCCCGCTGAATATCCCGATCGTCAGACCGCATCGCGCGGCAACATCAACCCCAATGGCAACCGCACCCGCGCTTCCAGTCCGCCTCCGGAGCGGTTGCGCAGCTCGACATTGCCGCCATGCATCGAAGCAATCCGCTTCACGATCGCCAACCCCAGCCCCGTACCTTTCCCGCCCCGGGCACGGTCGCCACGGGTGAACGGGTTGAAGATCGCCTCAAGCTCCGACGGATCGATCCCCGCCCCCCGGTCCATCACGCTCAACACCACGTACGGCGCGCTGGTATCACCGGACACATAAGCCGCGACCTCGACGCCACTGCCGGCATGGTTCAGGGCGTTGCCGATCAGGTTGTTCAGCAGGCGTTTCATCGACACTCGACGCAACGGAAACGGCTGGATCGGTTCCAGACGCAGACGCACTTTCTCTTCGCTCTGGTTGTACGGCGCGGCCACCTCACGCACCAGATCGCTCAAGTCCACTTCCTCCACCGACTCGTCACGACCGTCGCGAATGAACGCGAGGAACTGGTCGAGAATCGCGTCCATGTCTTCGATGTCGCGCACCATGTCATCGGTCAGATCGTTGCGATCACCCATCAGCTCCAGCGACAGACGCAAGCGGGTCAGCGGCGTGCGCAAATCATGGGAGACCCCCGCCAGCATCAGCTCACGCTCACGGCCGGCCTGCTCAACGTCTTCGGCCATCTGGTTGAAGGCGCGATACACCTCGGTCATCTCACTGGGTGTATCGCTGATCGGCAAACGCACGCTTCGGCCCTGGCCGAGTTGTCGGGCGGCGTACACCAAGCGCTTCAATGGCTGGTTGAGCTGGCTGACGAAAATCCATGCAGAGGCGGTGGACAGCAAGCCAATGGCGAGGAACCAGCCGAGTACGTTCCAGATTTTCTGGCCGCGCAATGGATGCGGGTACAGCGGCACTTTCAGCCAGCCGTCACCGAGGCTTGGTGCACGCACCCACAGCGCCGGCGGCGAGTGCATGCGCAAGCGCACTTCGGTGTCGGCGCCCAGTTCTGCCTGCATCTGCCGCTGATAGATTTCACTGTAAGGCCAGTGTTGTTCGCCCTCCGGTACACCGGCGCCGACTACCCGGATCAGGGTTGCGGCATCGGCAATCTTTGCGCGATTTTCTTCATCGGCCGCCCAATAGGCGCGCAACGTCAGGGCAACGCCGTGGCTGTATTGGCGATCCACCAGCACGTCCTCGTTCATCAACAGATAAACCAGGGTCAGCGCCTTGGAAAACAGCACGACGATGAGCACCAGCCACAGGGTGCGGGAGAAAAAACTTTGGGGGAACCAGACGGGGGTTTTCATCGATAACCGTTACACACTTGCAGGAGCGAGCCATGCTCGCATATTGCGGATTGCGAGTCTGCATAGAGGGTCGATCAACCCGGTCTGCGCAGACCCGCTCCTACAAATCGCCGATCACTTGGTAGCGGCGCCATCCGGTACGAACACGTAGCCCACGCCCCAGACCGTCTGGATGTAACGCGGTTTCGACGGATCCGGCTCGATCATCCGGCGCAGACGGGAAATCTGCACGTCGATGGAACGCTCTAGCGCATCCCATTCGCGACCACGGGCCAGGTTCATCAGTTTGTCGCGGGTCAGCGGCTGACGCGCGTTCATTACCAGCGCCTTGAGTACCGCAAACTCACCGGTGGTGAGCATGTGCACTTCTTCGCCACGTTTCAGCTCGCGGGTCGCCAGCGACAGCACGTAATCACCGAAGGTGACGTTTTCGTCTTCGCTGCCCGGCGCGCCCGGCACCGGTGCGGCCTGACGCCGCAGAACGGCTTTGACCCGCGCCATCAGCTCGTCCGGGTTGAACGGCTTGGCCAGATAGTCATCGGCGCCCAGCTCCAGGCCTTTGATGCGGCTCATCTCATCGCCCTTGGCGGTGAGCATGATGATCGGAATCTGATTGTTCGCCGCTCGCAGGCGACGGCAGGCGGTCAGGCCGTCTTCGCCCGGCAGCATCAGGTCGAGGACGACCAGATTGAACACTTCACGCGACAGCAGACGGTCCATTTGCTCGGTGTTCGGTACGGCACGGGCACGGTAGCCCTTGCTGACGAAGAAACGTTCCAGCAGGCTGCTCAGCCCCGGATCGTCGTCAACAATTAGAATTTTTTCGCCTTCAGCATTGTTTGCAGTGCTGCTCATTGGATGCTCCTTTTAGCTCGGCGCGCATTATGGCGTAGCTGCCGTTATACGCACCGTGTGCATTGTTAGCAGATTTTTCCTTCACTGCCAGAAAACCGGGGTTTCTACCTACAGACTGCTACACCCCCGAATGACAGAACGCTGGTTATAATGCGCGGCGTTTTGTGCCAGGCAACGTCTGAATCGTTACCGCAGGTGGCCGCGATATTTTCCGGGCCTGCGCAGTAATTATTCGATTTCACGGGTCAATGGGGTGCCTTTTGACCCAGGCAGCGGCAATTTTCTAGCCGCTCAACCAGACTCCGGGCCTTTATTTCCGTGCCTGCGAGCCTGCTTTCACAATATGTCAGGTGGTTTTATGGACAGCATCAACAGCCGCATCGCCGAGGAACTCGGCGTACGCCCGCAACAGGTCGAAGCGGCCGTCGCGCTACTCGATGAAGGCTCTACCGTTCCCTTCATCGCCCGTTACCGGAAAGAAGTCACCGGCAGCCTCGATGACACCCAGTTGCGTCATCTGGAGGAGCGTCTGCGCTACCTGCGAGAACTCGACGAACGGCGCATCAGCATCCTCGCCAGCATCCAAGAGCAGGGCAAACTCACCCCTGCCCTCGAACGCGACATCAAGCTCGCCGACACCAAGACCCGCCTCGAAGACTTGTACCTGCCGTACAAGCAGAAGCGCCGCACCAAGGGCCAGATTGCCCTGGAAGCCGGCCTCGGCGAGCTGGCCGACGGCCTGTTCAACGACCCGAACCTGACGCCAGAAACCGAAGCCGCACGCTTCGTCGACGCCGAGAAAGGCGTAGCCGACGTGAAAGCTGCGCTGGAAGGCGCCAAGTACATCCTGATGGAACGCTTCGCCGAAGACGCCAGCCTGCTGGAGAAGCTGCGCAACTTCCTCAAGCAGGAAGCGACCATCAGCGCCCGCGTGATCGCCGGCAAGGAAGAAGAAGGCGCGAAGTTCCGCGACTACTTCGAACACGACGAGCCGCTGAAAAGCATGCCGTCGCACCGCGCACTCGCGATTTTCCGGGGCCGCAACGAAGGCATCCTCAGCTCCGCGCTAAAAGTCGGCGACGAACTGCCGGGCACCATGCACCCGTGCGAAGGCATGATCGGCCAGCAATTCGGCATCCAGAATCAGAACCGCCCGGCCGACAAATGGCTCGGTGAAGTGGTGCGCTGGACCTGGAAGGTCAAGCTCTACACGCACCTGGAAACCGACCTGCTCGGCGAGCTGCGCGACGGCGCCGAAACCGAGGCGATCAACGTCTTCGCCCACAACCTGCACGACCTGCTGCTGGCCGCGCCGGCCGGCCCGCGTGCAACTCTGGGCCTCGACCCGGGCCTGCGTACCGGCTGCAAAGTCGCGGTGGTCGACTCCACCGGCAAGCTGCTCGATCACGCCACGGTTTACCCGCACGTGCCGCACAACAAATGGGATCAGACCATCGCGATTCTGGCCGCCCTGTGCGCCAAGCACTCGGTTGACCTGATCGCCATCGGCAACGGCACCGCCAGCCGCGAAACCGACAAACTGGCGATCGAGCTGATCAAAAAATACCCAGCAATGAAGATGACCAAGGTCATGGTCTCCGAGGCCGGTGCATCGGTGTACTCGGCGTCGGAACTGGCTGCCAAGGAATTCCCGGATCTGGACGTGTCGATCCGTGGCGCGGTGTCCATCGCCCGTCGTCTGCAGGATCCACTGGCTGAACTGGTGAAAATCGATCCGAAATCCATCGGTGTCGGCCAGTACCAGCACGACGTGTCGCAGCTGAAACTGGCGCGTGGTCTGGATGCGGTGGTCGAGGACTGCGTAAACGCCGTCGGCGTCGATGTAAACACCGCCTCGGTGGCCTTGCTGGCGCGGATTTCCGGCCTCAACGCGACCCTGGCGCAGAACATCGTCGCTCACCGTGACGAGCACGGCGCATTCAAGACCCGTGCGGCGCTGAAGAAAGTCGCGCGTCTGGGCGAGAAAACCTTTGAACAGGCCGCAGGTTTCCTGCGCGTGATGAACGGCGACAACCCGCTCGATTCCTCGGCTGTTCACCCGGAAGCCTATCCACTGGTACAGCGCATCGCCGCTGAAACCGACCGCGACATTCGCTCGCTGATCGGCGACGCCGCGTTCCTCAAGCGTCTGGACCCGAAGAAGTTCACCGACGAGACCTTCGGTCTGCCCACCGTCACCGACATTCTGCAAGAACTGGAAAAACCGGGTCGCGACCCGCGTCCGGAGTTCAAGACCGCCGAGTTCCAGGAAGGCGTCGAAGACCTGAAAGACCTGCAACTGGGGATGATCCTCGAAGGCGTCGTCACCAACGTGACCGCGTTCGGCGCGTTCGTCGACATCGGCGTGCATCAGGACGGTCTGGTGCACATCTCGGCGTTGTCGGAGAAGTTCATCAAGGACCCACGCGAAGCGGTGAAGGCCGGTGACGTGGTGAAAGTGAAGGTCATGGAAGTCGACATCCCGCGCAAACGCGTCGGCCTGTCGATGCGCATGAGCGACACCCCAGGCGAGAAAATCGACGGTGCCCGTGGTTCGCGTCCGGGCTCGGCACCGCGCCAGTCGTCGAACAACGCGCCACGCAAGGAAACGGCCACAGCCGCACCGGTGAACAACGCCATGGCTTCGCTGTTCGCCAACGCCAAGCAGTTGAAGAAACGCTGATGGAGATCCCGGCCGGGCTCGTCGAGAGCGCGTTTTTCAAGCTGTTGGGCTGCCGCCTGCACAGCCTGGAAACCGGGGTGGCGCAAGTCACCCTGGTGCTGGAACCGCAACTGCGCAATCGCGGCGGCAAATTGCACGGTGGCGCGCTGTTCAGCCTGGTCGATATCGCCATGGGGCTGGCCTGTTCCAGCACCCACGGCTTCGATCAGCAGAGCGCGACCATCGAGTGCAAGATCAACTACATCCGCGCCGTATCCGACGGTGAGGTGCTGTGCACGGCGCGGGTGATCCACCCGGGCCGCCGCACGCTGGTGGTCGAGGCCGACGTGATGCAGGGCGACAAACTGGTCGCAAAAGCGCAAGGCACGTTCGCTGTCCTGTAGATGTTGTTCATCATTTTGAGTTAATTTCGGCGCTGTGATCGCAGCGTCGAGCTTTTCTGTGGGAGCGGGCTTGCTCGCGAAGGCGGTGTGTCAGGCAAATTGATGTTGACTGACACGCCCTCTTCAAGTCGGAGGCC
>NZ_JAJSLU010000008.1:82638-230755 GCF_023063025.1 Pseudomonas sp. YL2
TGTGGGGGGGGGGGGCGGGGCCGGGGGGGGGGGTGGGACAGCAATTTTGTTTTGCCCCCCCCCCCCCCCTCGGGGAAAACCCCCCCTCCCACAGGGATCGCATAATCTTCGCGTGCATCTGCCAGATTCAGGGATTGAAGTCGGCGGTTCGAAAGGGGCTTCGTGAGCCCGAAAAACCAGGCGAAAACGCCAGTTTCAACTTCACCCTTGTAGACCGTCCTGCCCACCCCCATATTGGGGCGACTGACGCGTGAAGGAATCCAAATTGAGCGAACTTCTCAACCGCCGCCTGGCTCTGCTCGGCGAGCGCGCCAACCTCTCTCTGCTCGAACAGTGCCTCCACGGTATCGAACGTGAATGCCTGCGCGTGACCAGTGAAGGTCGTCTGGCGCAAACGCCGCACCCGGAAGCCTTGGGTTCCGCGCTGACCAATGAACAGATCACCACCGACTATTCCGAGTCGCTGCTGGAATTCATCACCCCTGCCCTGCCCGATCCGGCCGATACGCTGGCGAGCCTGGACAAGATTCATCGCTTTGCCTACAGCAAGCTCGGCAACGAGTACCTGTGGAGTCCATCGATGCCGTGCCCGTTGCCGGCCGAGGAAGACATCCCGATCGCCTATTACGGCACCTCCAACATCGGTCAGCTCAAGTACGTCTACCGCAAGGGCCTGGCCCTGCGGTATGGAAAGACCATGCAGTGCATCGCCGGGATTCACTACAACTTTTCCCTGCCGGAAAAGCTCTGGCCGCTGCTGCGCGAAGCCGAAGGTTTCGTCGGCACCGACCGCGATTTCCAGTCGTCGTCGTACATCGCGCTGATCCGTAACTTCCGCCGCTACAGCTGGCTGCTAATGTACCTGTTCGGTGCTTCGCCAGCGCTGGACGCAGGCTTCCTGCGCGGCCGTTCGCACCAGTTGGAACAACTGGATCCGGACACCCTGTACCTGCCGTACGCCACCAGCCTGCGCATGAGCGACCTCGGTTACCAGAGCAACGCCCAGGCCGGCCTGACGCCGTGCTACAACGATCTGGCGAGCTACACCGACAGCCTGCGCAAGGCCGTGGCCACGCCATACCCGCCGTACGTGGAAGTCGGCACGCACCAGGATGGCGAGTGGGTACAGCTCAACACCAACATCCTGCAGATCGAAAACGAGTACTACTCCAATATCCGCCCGAAACGCGTGACCTACACCGGCGAGCGGCCGATCCAGGCCCTGATGGCCCGGGGCATTCAGTACGTCGAAGTGCGTTGCCTGGACATCAACCCGTTCCTGCCGATGGGCATCGACGTCACCGAATCGCGCTTCCTCGACGCGTTTCTGCTGTATTGCGCGCTGAACGACAGTCCGCTGCTGACCAACACTTCGTGCGGCAATGCCACTTCGAACTTCCTCAGTGTGGTCAAGGAAGGTCGCCGTCCGGGCCTGCAATTGCAGCGTGACGGCGAAGCGGTCGAGCTGAAGGTTTGGGCAGCCGATCTGCTGGAAAAAATCGCACCGCTGGCGGCATTGCTCGATCAGAGCCATGGCGGCGACGCACACAGCAAGGCGCTGGACGCGCAACTGGCCAAGGTCAAGGATTCGTCCCTGACCCCGTCGGCCCAAGTGCTGGCGGCCATGGCCGAGCACAAGGAAAGCTTCGCGCAATTCTCCCTGCGTCAGAGCCAGGCGCATGCCGAGTTCTTCCGCAGCGAGCCGTTGGCTGCTGATGAACAGGCGAAGTTCGAGGAGCTGGCGCGCTCGTCGCTGGCGCAACAGGCGGAGCTGGAGCAGAACGAGGTCGGCGATTTCGATGTGTTTGTCGGGTCGTATCAGGCGAGTATTCTGGCGATCAGCAACTGACATCAGAAGGTTCTTCGAACCTTTTCGCGAGCAGGCTCGCTCCCACATTAGATTGCAATCTCCTGTGGGAGCGAGCCTGCTCGCGAATGACCGCGCAGCGGCCAGGCTTAGATTTTTCCGCTCATAAGCTAAGTCTAAAAAGTTATTTATTTTTAGATTCTTAGATCATTTAGTCTCCTTTCACGCCGATCGTCGGTCGCCTGATTTGGAGCACTCCCCCATGAAACTGAATTTCCCGCTTCGCCTGCTGGCCGTGGCCTCGTTGGCTGCTGCGAGCTTTCTGGCGCAGGCTGCCGACCTTACCGTCGCCTACCAGACCACCGTTGACCCGGCGAAAGTCGCCCAGGCCGATGGCGCCTACGAAAAAGCCACCAAGGCCGACATCAGCTGGCGCAAGTTCGACAACGGCGCCGACATCATCGCCGCGATCGCGTCCGGTGACGTGCAGATCGGCTACCTCGGTTCCAGCCCGCTGACCGCTGCGATCACCCGCAAGGTTCCGGTGGAAACCTTCCTCATCGCCACCCAGATCGGCGCCGCCGAAGCACTGGTCGCTCGCGACGGTTCCGGAATCAAGAGTCCGCAGGATCTGGTCGGCAAGAAAATCGCCGTGCCGTTCGTGTCCACCGGTCACTACAGCCTGCTCGCGGCGTTGAAGCACTGGAACATCGACCCGTCGAAAGTCACCGTGCTCAACCTCGCCCCGCCAGCGATCATCGCCGCGTGGAAACGCGGTGATATCGACGCCACTTACGTGTGGGATCCGGCCCTCGGTGTGGCCAAGGAAAACGGCAAAGTGCTGATCACCTCCGGCGAACTGGCCAAGTTCGGCGCGCCGACCTTCGATGCCTGGATCGTGCGCAAGGACTTCGCCGAGAAGCACCCGGAAATCGTCACCGCGTTCGCCAAGGTCACCCTCGACGCCTACGCCGATTACCGCAAGGATCCTAAAGCCTGGCTCGCCGACCAGTCCCACGTCGACAAGCTGGTGAAGCTTTCCGGCGCCAAGGCCAGCGACATTCCATCGCTGCTGCAGGGCAACGTCTACCCGCTGGCGGCTGATCAGGTGATCAGCCTCGGCGCGCCGACCACCAAAGCCATTACCGACACCGCCGCGTTCCTCAAGGAGCAAGGCAAGGTCGAAGCCGTACTGCCGGACTACGCGCCGTACGTCAGCGCCAAATACATCACTAACTGATCGGGAGTTGACTGCGATGGCCTTGCTACAGCTGGAGCGCATCAGCGCACAGTATCCCGGCAGCCCGGAACCGGTGCTGGCGGACATTTCCCTGACCCTCGGGCCTCAGCAATTGCTGGTCGCCCTCGGCCCGTCCGGCAGTGGCAAGACTTCGCTGTTGAACCTGATTGCCGGCTTCGTTGAACCCAGCGCCGGGCGCATCACCCTCGACGGCGTGCCGGTCAAAGGCCCGAGCGCCGAACGTGGCGTGGTGTTCCAGGATGATGCGCTGCTGCCTTGGCAGGATGTGCTGGCTAACGTGGCTTTCGGTCTGGAACTGGCCGGTGTTGCCAAGGACAAACGCGAAAAGATCGCCCGGGAAATGCTCGCGCTGGTCGACCTTTCCGGTTTCGAAAATCGCCGCATCTGGCAACTCTCCGGCGGCCAGAAACAGCGCGTCGGCCTGGCCCGCGCCCTCGCCGCCGACCCGCGCGTGCTGCTGATGGACGAACCCTTCGGCGCCCTCGACGCATTCACCCGCGAGCAGATGCAGGAGCTGTTGCTGCAAGTCTGGCAGCGCACTGCAAAACCGGTGTTCCTGATTACCCACGACATCGAAGAAGCGGTATTCCTCGCCACTGACCTGATTCTGCTGGCGCCGAATCCGGGGCAGATCGTCGAGCGTCTGCAGCTGGATTTCGGTCAACGCTACGCTGCCGGTGAGTCGGCGCGGGCGATCAAATCCGACCCGCGTTTTATCGAAACCCGCGAGCACGTGCTGAGCAAAGTGTTCTCGCAACGCAGCGCCGTACAACGGCAGGAGCGCGCATGAGCAGTTACGACGTTTCCGCCCAGGCAGTGAAAACCCCATCGGTGGCGATTCCCGTGCGGCGCAGCCTCAGCACGCGGTGGATCAGCCTGCTGACCCTGTTCGCCTTGCTGGTGATCTGGTGGGCCGTGACCGCCACTGGTTTGATCGAACCGCTGTTCCTGCCACCACCCTCCGCCGTGCTGCAAAAAGGCTGGTTGCTGGCGACCACGGGCTATATGGATTCAACTCTGTGGCAGCACCTGGGCGCGAGCCTGAGCCGCATCGGTCTGGGTCTCGGCTTCGCGATTCTGACCGCGGTGCCGGTGGGCATTGCCATCGGCGCCAACCGTATTGCCCGTGGCGTGCTTGATCCGTTGATCGAGTTCTACCGGCCGATTCCGCCATTGGCTTATCTGCCGCTGATCGTGATCTGGTGCGGCATCGGCGAGTTGTCGAAAGTGCTGCTGATCTACCTGGCGATTTTTGCGCCGATCGCCATCGCTACCGCGACCGGCGTGCGCACTGTAGACCCGGCGAAATTGCGCGCTGCGCAGTCGCTCGGTGCCACTCGCGCACAACTGATCCGCCATGTGATTTTGCCGAGCGCCCTGCCGGACATCCTCACCGGTGTGCGCATTGGTCTGGGCGTTGGCTGGTCGACCCTGGTCGCCGCCGAACTGATCGCCGCCACCAGCGGTTTGGGGTTCATGGTGCAGTCGGCTGCGCAATTTCTGGTCACCGATGTGGTGGTGCTGGGGATTCTGGTGATCGCCCTGATCGCCTTCGCCATGGAAATGGGCCTGCGCGCCCTGCAGCGCAAACTGGTGCCGTGGCACGGCCAAACCCACTGACAAATTTCATGTGCCCCCTGTGGGAGCGAGCCTGCTCGCGAAAGCGTCGGATCAGTCACCGCACTCTCGCCTGACACTCAGCATTCGCGAGCAGGCTCGCTCCCACAAAAGCATCACACCCCGAATTCGAAGAGAAAGACCATGAGCAGCCTGACCATCACCCCATTAAGCTCGGCCCTCGGCGCGCAGATCAGCGGCGTCGACGTCAGCCAGCCGTTGAACCTGGAACAGCGCGACGCCATCGAGCAGGCGCTGCTCAAGTATCAGGTGCTGTTCTTCCGCAACCAGCCGATCGAGCCTTCGCAACAGGCACGTTTCGCCGCGTACTTCGGCGACCTGCACATTCACCCGATCTACCCGAACGTGCCGGAGCAGCCCGAAGTGCTGATCCTCGACACCGCGGTCACCGATGTCCGTGACAACGCGATCTGGCACACCGACGTGACCTTCCTGCCAACGCCGGCGATGGGCGCGGTGCTCAGCGCCAAACTGCTGCCAGAGTTCGGCGGCGATACGTTGTGGGCCAGCGGGATTGCCGCGTATGAAGCACTGTCGGTACCGATGAAAAAGCTGCTCGAAGGGCTGACCGCGACTCACGATTTCACCCGTTCGTTTCCGCTGGAACGCTACGGCAATACGCCGCAAGCCCTGGCGCAGTGGGAAGAAGCAAGGCGCAAGAATCCGCCGCTGTCGCACCCGGTAATCCGCACTCACCCGGTGAGCGGACGCCGTTCGTTGTTCGTCAACGAAGGCTTTACCTCGAAGATTAACGAGCTGTCGGAAACCGAGAGCGAAGCGATTCTGAAATTCCTGTTCGCTCATGCAACGCGGCCGGAATTCACCATTCGCTGGCGCTGGCAGCAGGACGATATTGCCTTCTGGGACAACCGCGTGACCCAACATTACGCGGTGGATGATTACCGTCCGGCACGACGGGTGATGCAGCGGGCTACGGTGTTGGGGGATGTGCCGTTCTTCAAATAAGGCCTGATTGCTGTGTTGTTTTCAAAGGCCCCTTCGCGAGCAAGCCCGCTCCCACTGTGGGATTGTGGTGCACACGAAACCAGTGTTCACCATCGATCCAATGTGGGAGCGGGCTTGCTCGCGAAGGCGTCAAAGCAGGCGCCGAATAATTCGGCGCCAGTCACTTATTCAGCAGTCGACGGCTTCTCCCACAGATTGATCCCGCCCTCTTGGGCAAACCGGTCGATCTCCGCCAGTTCCTCAGCACTGAAACTCAGATTCTTCAACGCCCCGACGTTCTCGATGATCTGCTCCGGCCGGCTCGCGCCGATCAGCGCCGAGGTCACCCGTGGATCACGCAGGGTCCAGGCCAGTGCCAGTTGCGCCAGGCTCTGGCCGCGACGTTTGGCGATCTCGTTCAACGCGCGCACGTGGGCAATGTTGGCCTCGGACAAGTGCGAAGCCTGCAGCGAACCGCCACCTGGGCGGTTGACCCGCGCATCCGCCGGCACGCCGTTGAGGTACTTGTCGGTCAGCAGACCTTGCGCCAGCGGGGTGAAGGCGATCACGCCAGTGCCGAGTTCTTCGGTGGTGTCGAGCAGGTCTTTTTCCACCCAGCGATTGAGCAGGTTGTACGCCGGCTGATGAATCAGCAGCGGTACCTTCCATTCCTTGAGCAGCGCAGCGATCTCGCGGGTTTTCACCCCGGAGTACGACGAGATGCCGATGTACAGCGCCTTGCCCTGTTGCACGGCAGTGGCGAGGGCGCTGGCGGTTTCTTCCAGTGGGGTGTCCGGGTCGAAGCGGTGCGAATAGAAGATATCCACATAGTCCAGACCGAGGCGCTGCAGGCTCTGGTCCAGACTGGCCAGCACGTATTTACGCGAGCCGCCGCCCTGGCCATAAGGGCCGGGCCACATGTCCCAACCGGCCTTGCTTGAAATGATCAGTTCATCGCGGTACTGCTTGAAGTCTTCGCGCAGCAGGCGACCGAAATTGATCTCGGCGCTGCCGTACGGCGGGCCGTAATTGTTGGCCAGGTCGAAGTGGTTAATGCCCAGGTCGAACGCGGTGCGCAGCAGGGCGCGCTGGGTGTCGATCGGCGTGCTGTCGCCGAAGTTGTGCCACAGGCCCAGCGACAGCGCCGGCAGCACCAGACCGCTGCGGCCGACGCGGCGGTAAGGAATGGAGTCGTAGCGGTTTTCGGCAGCGGTGTAAGTCATCGAATCCTCTCTTGTTTGATTGACAGCAAATTGAGGGTGAATCCCAAACCTGTGGCGAGGGAGCTTGCTCCCGCTCGGTTGCGCAGCAACCGCAAACCCATCCAGCGCGGTATGCCTGGCTGAATGCGATTGCAGGTTTTAGGCCTGCTTCGCAGACCAGCGGGAGCAAGCTCCCTCGCCACAAAAGTCTTTACACAAATTTGTTTATGGGTCGGGCAAGCCCCAGGTTTTCGCGCAAGGTCCGGCCCTCATACTCGGTTCTGAACAGCCCACGCCGTTGCAGTTCCGGCACCACGCCGTGGGCGAAGTCTTCGAGCCCGCCCGGCAGGTGCGGCACCAGCACGTTGAAGCCATCCGCCGCGCCCTGTTCGAACCACTCCTGCAAGCGATCAGCGATCTGCGCCGGTGTGCCGACCAGACTGTAATGCCCTCGTCCGCCGGCAATCCTGCGGCCCAATTCGGCGAGGGTCAGATTCTCCCGCCCCGCCAGTTCAGTCAGTAATTTTTGCCGGCTCTGCTGGCCGCTGTCGGTCAGTGGCAACTCCGGTAACGGGCCGTCCAGCGGGTACTTCGACAAGTCGAAGTTGCCCAGCATACGCCCAAGCAACGCCACGCCAACCTCCGGTTCGACCAATTGCTGAAACGTTTCACATTTTTCCTGCGCTTCGGCTTCTGTCTGGCCGACGACGACAAACACCCCGGGCATGATTTTCAGCGAATCGGCACTGCGTCCGTACTTGGCCAGACGCCCCTTGAGGTCGGCGTAGAACGCCTGTGCGCCGGCCAGCGAAGTCTGCGCGGTGAACACCACCTCAGCGGTCTGCGCCGCCAATTCACGCCCGGTTTCAGACGAGCCTGCCTGCACGATCACCGGTTGTCCCTGCGGCGAGCGCGCCACGTTCAGCGGGCCTTTCACCCGAAAATGCTCGCCGACGTGATCCAGCACGTGCAGCTTCGACGGGTCGTAATACGCGCCACTGGCCTTGTCGCGGACAAAGGCATCGTCCTCCCAACTGTCCCACAGCCCGGTGACCACCTGATGAAACTCCCGGGCGCGGCTGTAGCGTTCGGCGTGGCCGATGTGCTCATCGCGACCGAAATTGAGCGCTTCGGCGGCGTTGTCAGAAGTCACCAGATTCCACCCCGCACGCCCGCCGGACAGATGATCGAGCGAGGCGAATTTGCGCGCCACGTGATACGGCTCGTTGTAGCTGGTGGTCGCCGTGGCGATCAGGCCGATGTGTTCGGTCACCGCGCTCAGGGCCGAGAGCAAGGTCAGCGGTTCGAAGTGATCCGAGCGCGCCATGCGGCTGGCGATGTCCTGAGTCGGCGCGGCAACACTGTCGGCGACGAACAGCGTGTCGAACTTCGCCGCCTCGGCAATCTGCGCCAGACGCTTGTAGTGGACGAAATCCAGCCCGGCATTGGCCGGTACCTCCGGGTGCCGCCACGCGGCGACGTGGTGCCCGGTGGCCATGAGAAACGCGCCGAGTTTCAACTGTCTGCTCATCTCAGAAATCCTTGCGCAATTGCACGCCGAAGTAACGCTCGTCATCCCGTGGCACGGCGCGGTAGATGTAGCTGCCGCCGCTGGCCAGCAACGGTGAGTAGGACTTGTCGGCGAGGTTCTTGCCCAGCAGCGCCACGCGCCAGCCGTTGCTGTAATCGGCCAGCGCCACACTGGCATTCCAGATGCCGTAGGCGCCCTGCTTCGTATCGGCGTTCTGGCTGATGTCGTACTGCACTTCGCTCTGCCAGCTGTAGTCGGTGCCGAGTTCGATATCGAGGCCGTTGTCCAGCGGGATGGTGTAGTCGGCGCGCACGTAACTTTTCCAGTCCGGGCTGAACGGCAGCGGCTTGCCATTGACGTTGCACGACGCCGCCGCACCGGCGGGGCAGCTGAACTGGTCGATGCGCGCGCGGGTGTAGGCCAGCGCCCCGGAGAACTTCAGTTGCTGGGTCGCCTGCAAGGCGTAATCGAGTTCGACGCCTTCGGTGCTGACGCTGCCGGCGTTGATCAGGCGCGTCACCACTTGCCCGGCGACGGTGTCGAAAAAGTTCGCCTGATAGTTGTCGTAATCGCTGTGGAACACCGCGAGGTTGGTGGTCAGCCGATTGTTCCAGCTCGTCGCTTTGATCCCCGCCTCCCAGGTGTTGGAGGTTTCCGGTTTCAGCGCCTCGGTGTCACGCGGCTGCATGTTGAAGAACACGTTGTAGGCGGGGCCTTTGTAGCCACGCGAATAGGTCAGATACGTGGTGACCGCATCGCTGAGGTCGTACTGCACACCTAGCCGACCGGACCAGCCGTCCTCGTCTACCGAACCGGAACTGCTGGTTGCAGGTTGAATACCACTGACCGTGGTCGCCGATGTCGAGACGCGACGGTGATCGTATTCCAGATCGTCGTGGGTGTAGCGCAGGCCGGCGATGCCACGAAAGTCCGAGGTGAAGTTCAACGTGGCTTCGCCGAACGCGGCGTAGCTGTCGCTGGTGGTGCTGTAATCGGCGACGCCACGGTCGGTGCGTGTGGTGGTGGTCAAGGTGCGTTGATAGGTCTCGTCATCCTTGCCGTGCATGTAGAACAGGCCGCCAACGTATTCAAGGAACTCACCTTTCGGCGAGGCCAGGCGCAGCTCCTGCGAGTACTGGTCGAAGGCCAGCTCGCCCTTGTCGGCGGTGCCGGGGAACGCTGCAGTGATCGTGCTCAGCCGATCGCCGTCCTGATACTGGGTGTTGTCCCAGCCGCGCCACGCGGTGATCGAGGTCAGTGTGTAATCGCCCAGTTGCCAGTCGAGCTGGCCGGACAGGCCCTTGTTGGTGTCCTCGACATGGCTGCGGGTATCGGTGTTGATGTCGCGGTTGTGGTTGCTCGCATAGACCGGGCTCAGCGCGTTGGCGAAGGCCGGGGTCAACGACTTGCTGACGACGCCGTTGGGACCGTCGTCGTGGGACTGCATGTAGTCGGCGATCAGGGTGAAGGTGACGTCATCGTTCGGAGTAAATTCGAGTTTGCCGCGCACCCCGCGATGGTTGTAGCCGTTGACTTCCTGGCCGTTGTGCTTGTTATCGACGTTGCCGTCGTAAGTGCCGAACAGGGTGCTGATCGACCCCTTGAGCGTGTCCGGAATCAGGCTGCCGCCAATGCCGAAGCGGGTGCGGCTTTCATTGCCGCTGTAGTACGACTGGTCGATGTAACCGTGGGTCTCGTTGGTCGGCGCCTTGCTGGTGATGTTGAGCACACCAGCCGAGGCGTTCTTGCCGAACAGCGTGCCCTGCGGGCCGCGCAGCACTTCGACGCGCTCCAGATCCAGCAAGTCGAGAGTGGATTGGCCGGGACGCGCATAGACCACGCCATCGATCACCGTGGCCACTGTTGGCTCGACGCCGGGCGAGGTGGAAATCGTGCCGACGCCTCGCACAAACAACGAGGTGTCCTTGTTCGACGCACCGGTACGGAAATTCAGCGACGGCACTTGCTGGACGATGCTCGCCACGCCGTTGCGGTTGTCGCGTTCCAGTTGTTCGCCGTCGATCACCGAGACTGCCACCGGCACCTTCTGCAGCGACTCTTCACGGCGGGTGGCGGTGACCGTGACGGACTTGAGGGTCGGCTCTTGTTCGCTGCTGTCGGCGGCGAAAGCCGTGGGCAGCGGCAACGCCGCCAGCCCGGTAAAGATCCAGCCAGCGGCGCGAATCGACTGCGCCAGTTTGTGTGTCGCCCCAGGAATGTTGTGCATGATTGCCCGCTCAAAATTGGCCCTGAACCGCTGCCGTTCTGCGACGACAGCGCCTGAATCGGTGTCTTGGGCATTCGCTCGAGCGAGTAGCAGACAATGCGCTTTGTTAGCGCTAACATCGCCAGTATTGGCAACCTCGGCATAGAGCGTCCAATACTGAAAAATTACTTTTATATGCGTTTTGGTTTTTAAGAAGGATCGAGCCTTGACCCAGGAAAAGCCCCGCAAACGCCGTGGCGCCGGACGCGTGACCCTCAATACGGTAGCGCGCGAGGCCGGGGTGTCGGCGATTACCGTGTCGCGCTATTTCAATCAGCCGGAAACCGTCTCGCCGGAGCGCCGCGAGCGCATTGCAGCAGTAGTTGCCGAGCTGGGTTATGTGCCGAATCTGGTGGCCGGTGGCCTGGCCTCGGCGCGAGGAAAAATCGTCGGCATGGTGATTCCGAACATCTCGGGGCCGATCTTTGCCAACACCATTCAGGGTTTCAGCGACACCCTCAGCCGCCACGGTTATCAATTGCTGCTGGCGTCGAGTTACTTCAGTACCGAACAGGAAGAAAACGCCGTGCGCGCATTTCTTGGCTGGTCGCCAGCGGCGCTGGTGCTGACCAGCCATTTCCATAGTGCGGGCACGGAAAAGATGATCGCCGAAGCGGAGGTTCCGGTGATCGAAACCTGGGATTACCAGCCGGATCGCGAGCCGATGCAGATCGGCTTTTCGCACTATGAAGTCGGCGTGACCGCTGCGCGTTATCTGCACGACAAAGGCTATCGCCGTATCGCCTTTGTGCAGAACAGCGCCCCTGGTGACCTCAGTGCCCTCGAACGTCGCGACGGTTACGCCGCCACCGTGCGCGAGTTCGGACTTCAACCGTGGGTGTTCGCCCCGGACGCCGACCGCGCGCCGTTCGAAGCCGGCAAGCAAGCGATGGAAGCGCTGATGAACGCCTCCCCGCGCCCCGACGCGATCATCTTCGCCAACGACAACCTCGCCGCCGGCGGCTTGCTCGCCGGGCAACGCGCAGGCATCAAGATCCCCGAAGACTGCGCCGTGCTCGGCTTCGGCGATTACCCGTTCGCCGAGATGCTGTTGCCGAGCCTGAGCACGATCAAGCCACCGGCACTGGAGATTGGCGTACTGGCGGCAACGCGGGTATTGGAAAGCCTTGGGGTGTTGCCGAGCGATGATGTGCAGCGGCTGAATCTGTTGCAGTGCAACGTGATCGAGCGCGAGAGCACCTGACATACATGCCTGCGGCAGCCCCTACAGGTTGTTCGTCATGCCGACAATTCGCGTAACGCAGCTGCGGCCAGAAATCCGGAGCGGGAACTGTAGCGTTGATCACGCCGGACTGTTTGATCAATACGCTCCAGCAGTTGCTCGGGCAGCGTGGCGTTGAAGCGTACCGACTTGCCGAAATAGGGTGTGATATCAAAGTCGACAACACCCCAGATTCCACCCGCGTAATCCGGGTTGTCGAGATGTGCATCAATATCCTGAACTCGAGGCAACGGTGCACCATCAACCACCAGCCCCTCATAGTGCAGGGCCAGAGCCTCCTGAGTGTTTTCAAAAGCTTCGGCTACCGTGCTCCCTGCGGAGAAGCACCCCGGTACATCCGGGACAATCACTCCGTAGTCCGAGTCGGCATCCTTGTGCAAAACGACCGGGAATTTCATAAACGTGAATCCTTCCTCTGACGTGTCCATAAAAGGACTTTCACTTCCAATAACGGGCTTCATTTCAACCCCGCCTGTTTCAAAATGCTGTTGATCGTCCCTTTGGGAAGGTCTGAATCCGGATGCTTGATCGTCACCCGACCCGGCTTGCGCGGATGCTTGTACTGATGGTGACTACCCTTCACTGCAACCAGATACCAACCATCCTCCTCGATCATCCTGATCATTTCCCGACTACGCATTTCCTTCGCCCTTTTCGACAGCAAGAGCTGGTCACTCTAGGGCGTGGACAACCGATTCATACACACAATACACACTCGGATAAATATTAGCTGAGTGAACAAACACCCGATTATTGGTTCGACCAACGGCAGACGCGGGCCAGCGAGAAAGGGCCTTCTCGTCCAGATACATTTGAATGAGTCGCGAAATATGTCGATCGAGAAGGGTTGGCTAGTATGGTTGTGGGCTGACTTGTCTATGCTCTAAATGACACCGAGGTGGCCCTTTCGCGGGCAAGCCCGCTCCCACAGGATCTTGGTTGTACGCAGAATCTGTGAATGACCGAGATCACTGTGGGAGCGGGCTTGCCCGCGAAGGCGTCCGATCAAGCACCGCATGACCCGCAGGCACGCCTATGCACACCGCAATCATCATCTTCTTCGGTCTGGTCCTGCTCGCCCTGATGCTCTACATCGGCGAGCGCATTGGCTTCAGCCGGCAGACCCTGGCCTACAGCTTCGCCGCGCTGTGGCTGGCGTTGACGGTGATCAATGGTGCGGTGGGGGTGGTGCATGCCGGGCAGCCGCTGGGTTCGGAGATCGCGGTGGGCAGTGCGGTGTTCGGGGTGCCGATGGCGGCGATGGTGTTGTTCATGGTGCTGAGCGCCGAGTCGTGAAACGTCCCGGCGCTCAGTTGCCGATCAACGCACCAGATGCAGGAACTGCATGTGGCGTTCGTACTGGTCGAGGATGTCGTTGATGATCTGCTCCTTGGTGTAGCCGACCAGATCGTAGTCCTGACTGCCCTCGCTCAAGTGCACTTCAGCGCGGTAGTAGCGGCGGTTGTTGAGTTGCTTGGACCCCATGCCACCCCGGGCGAACGACGGCGTGAAGTAGCCGCGCATCTGCACCTGATAGATGAACGGATGCTGCTCACCGTGGCCTATTTCCAGGCTGATGTTGTCGTGCGCCGGGTCCGGCTGGGTGACCACGTTCAGACCCTTCTCGACAAATACCGCCGTCACTTCTTCAATCGCCGGGCGCACCGTGGTGTCCATGAAGCGGTACACCTCGTCGCGTGACGGGAAGTGCACCGCCTGACTGAGACGTTGGCGCCAGCCGCCCGTGCCTCGCCGCGAACCGGAGACCGGTGCCAGCGAATGCAGTTGCGCGATCTGCTTCTGCGACTCCAGATAGAACGCCTTGTGCAGGCCCCACATCATCAGCAGCAAAATCATCGAGAACGGCAGCGAGGTCAGTACCACCGCCGATTTCAGCGCATCGATGCTGCCGGAGAACAGCAACGCGCTGGTGATCAACGCGGTCATCGCGCCCCAGAACACTCGCAGCCATTTCGGCCCGTCTTCGTCCGGGTTGCCGCCTTTGGCCGACAACGTCGACAGCACCACGGTGCCGGAGTCGGCGGAAGTGACGAAAAACACGAAGCTGATGAACACCGTCACCGCGATGACAGTCTTGCTCCACGGGTAGGTTTCCAGCAGCAGGTAAAGGCTCATCGACGGATTGTCGAGGGCCGACATGCCCAGTGCCGACATGCCGTGGTTGAGGACCTGATCGATCGCGCTGTTGCCGAAGATCGACATCCACGCCAGGGTGAAACCGAGCGGAATCAGCAGCACGCCGAAGACGAATTCGCGGATGGTGCGGCCACGGGAAATCCGCGCGATGAACAGGCCCACGAACGGCGACCATGCGATCCACCAGGCCCAGTAGAACACGGTCCAGCCGCCGAGCCAGTCGCTTGGTTTGTCGTAGGCGTAGAGGTCGAAACTCTTCATCGGCAACGCGCCGAGGTAATCGCCGAGGTTCTGGATCAAGGTGTTGAGCAGGTGCTGGGTGGGCCCGGCGAACAACACGAACAGCAGCAGCGCACAGGCCAGCAGCATGTTGATGTCGGACATCACCCGCACACCCTTGTCCACACCCGACACGGCGACGATGATCGCCGCACCCATCATCAACGTGATCAGGCCGACCTGAATCCACTGGGTGTGAGCGATGCCGAACAGGTAGTCCAGACCGGAATTGAGGTGCAATACGCCGAAGCCCATGTCGGCGCCCAGACCGAACACCGTGGCGATGATGCCGAAGCCGTCCACCGCGTAGCCGATGGGGCCGTTGATGCGCTTGCCGATCAGCGGGTACAGGGCCGAACGCAAGGCCAGCGGCAGGTTATGCCGGTAGGCGAAATAGGCCAGCGCCATGCCGACGAAGGCGAACACGCCCCAGCCGTGCAGGCCCCAGTGCAGAAACAGAATCTGCATCGCCTGCCGCGCCGCATCGGCGGTGCCGGCCTCGCCTTGCGGCGGTTGGGCCAGGTGCGTCAGTGGCTCGGATACGCAAAAGAAAAACAGCGTGATGCTGATCCCGGCGGCGAACAGCATGCCGGCCCAGGACAGGTAACTGAACTCGGGTTCGTCGTGGTCGGCACCGAGTTTGATCTTGCCGTAGCCCGATAACGCGGTGACCACCACGAAGACCAGATACAGGGTCATCGCGAGCATGTAGTACCAGCCGACCGTATTGGCCGCCCAGTTTTGCGCAGCCAGCAACCAGGCTCCGGCCTGCTCCGGCATGGCGATGACAACCAGACCAAACAGCAGAATCACCGTCGCGGCGAAGTAGAACACCGGCGGATTCATGCGGACCAGGCCGCTGGTGGGAGTAGACGATGCACTCATGAAACGTGCACCTCGAGGGGTTGAAACGTGGCTGAAATGATCGGACTCAGCAAAGGTAAGCCTCCTGTTGTGAGCGGGCAGCGAACCACCGGTTTAACTTGAATGAACGTTCAAGTTAAACATGGATAGGGTGGTAAGGACTAATCGCAGGGCCAGGCGGTAGTTTTCCTACAGTAGCCCAAGGAGGGGTATGACGCGGGTTTGAGGGGATTCGTTCAATGGAGAATTGGCTGAATGCCATTATCTCGATCTGACCCAAAAAACCATTCGCGAGCAGGCTCGCTCCCACATTTGAAACGCATTCCAGTGTGGGAGCGAGCCTGCTCGCGAAGAGGCCTGACGCGGCAACGCAGATTCAGGAACTTACTTCTGCGTCCCGTCATCATGCTGCAGATTGGCCTGAGTCAGGTTGCTCCCTGCCGGCACGCTGCGCGTCAGCCACACATTACCGCCGATGGTCGACCCCTGGCCGATAGTGATCCGTCCCAGAATCGTCGCGCCGGCATAAATCACCACGTCGTCCTCGACAATCGGATGGCGTGGATGGCCCTTCTGCAACTGCCCGTCTTCATCCGCCGGGAAGCGCTTGGCGCCCAGAGTCACGGCCTGATAGATCCGCACACGCTCGCCGATGATCGCGGTCTCGCCGATCACCACACCCGTACCGTGGTCGATGAAGAAACTGCGGCCGATCTGCGCGCCCGGGTGGATATCGATACCGGTGGCCGAATGCGCAATCTCCGAACTGATCCGCGCGAGTAACGGCAGCCCGGCGCGATACAAATGGTGCGCCAGACGATGGTGAATCACCGCCAGAATCCCCGGATAGCACAGCAACACTTCATCGACGCTGCGCGCCGCCGGATCGCCGTGATAGGCGGCCAGCACGTCGGTATCGAGCAGGCTGCGCAGGCCCGGCAAGGCCAGGGCGAAATCCTGAATGATACGGATCGCCTGAGCTTCGACGTCGGCATCGCCTTGAGCGCTGTGCCGCGCGACATAACGCAACTCCAGCCGCGCCTGCGCCAGCAAGGCATTCAATGAGGTATCGAGGGTGTGGCCGACATAGAAGTCCTCACTTTCCTCACGCAGATCCACCGGCCCCAGCCGCATCGGGAACAACGCACCACACAGCGCCTCGAGAATCTCGGCCATCGCGGCGCGAGACGGTAACTCACGGCCACCCTGCTCGCCGCTGGCCCGGCCATTCTGGGTACGCCACTGATCCCGCGCGGTACGCAGTTGGCTGACGATGGTCTGCAATTGCCAATGGCTGGAACGCTCGCTCACGGTAAAGACTCCTCACGGGCGGCCGGACGGTCTGGCCGCGTCAACGGCGACTACTTTACGGCATGCCCGCGAGTGCGAATTAAGAACCGATAGTGCTGGCCTAAGCACATTTGGCTATAAGCAATTCACGGTTGCCCCGCTAAAACGGCCTGCCTATAGTCCTGTCATCTTCCTCCGCCAGTACGGGCTCATGATCAAACAACAGCTGGATCGCTTTAACCGTCTCGACCTGCTCGGCCAACCCACGCCACTGGAAAAACTCGAACGCCTGTCCGCCTGGCTGGGCCGCGATGTGTACATCAAACGCGATGACCTGACGCCGCTGGCCATGGGCGGCAACAAGCTGCGCAAACTCGAATACCTCGCCGCCGATGCCCTCGCTCAGGGCGCCGACACGCTGATCACCGCCGGCGCCTTGCAATCGAATCACGTACGCCAGACCGCCGCATTGGCGGCCAAACTCGGCTTGGGTTGCGTGGCGCTGCTGGAGAATCCGCTGGGCACCGACGACAGCAACTACACCGGCAACGGCAACCGCCTGCTGCTCGATCTGTTCGACACCAAGGTCGAGTTGGTGGACAACCTCGATAACGCCGACGAACAACTCGCCGCACTCGCTGTGCGCCTGCGCAGCAATGGCAAAAAACCGTATCTGGTGCCGATCGGTGGCTCGAATGCCCTCGGTGCCTTGGGCTACGTACGTGCCGGCCTGGAACTGGCGGAACAGATCAAGGATACCGGCCTGAATTTCGCCGCTGTGGTGCTGGCCTCGGGCAGCGCCGGGACCCACAGCGGTCTGGCGCTGGCCTTGAGCGAAGCGCTGCCGCAGTTGCCGGTGATCGGCGTGACCGTCTCGCGCAGCGAAGAAGATCAGCGCCCGAAAGTGCAGGGTCTGGCCGAACGCACGGCGGAGCTGCTGGGTGTGAAATTACCAGTGAACTTCAAGGTCGAGTTGTGGGACGAATACTTCGGCCCGCGTTACGGCGAACCGAATGCCGGGACACTGGCGGCGGTGAAACTGTTGGCCAGTCAGGACGCGGTGCTGCTCGACCCGGTATACACCGGCAAGGCCATGGCCGGCCTGCTCGACGGGATCGGCCGCCAGCGTTTCGACGAGGGCCCGATCATCTTCCTGCATACCGGTGGGGCGCCGGCGTTGTTTGCCTACAAGGACGCTCTGAGCGGTTGAAGCGCCTTTGTGGCGAGGGAGCTTGCTCCCGCTGGGGCGCGCAGCGCCCCCAAACTTGCTTCCCCATTTTCAGTTGAACACTGGCGGCAGGTATTGCGACTGCTGCGCAGTCAGGCGGGAGCAAGCTCCCTCGCCACAGGTCAAGGCCTCATATTCCATATATGAATATCAAATTAGATATTAAGTATTTTCAAGTCTAAAGCAGACATCTTATAGTCTCGCCGCAGGCGAATTTCGGGCAAGACGCATAAGCTGCTTTAGGGCACGATAACGCAGTCGTTCAATTCCCGGATTCGCCAACTTTCCTTAAGCGTCTTCCATAAGAAAACACAGGGGCTTGTCATGAATTTTTCCGCACTACGTCGCACTCTGCTGGTAGGTTCGCTGGGCCTTGCACTGAGCGCCGGCCTGATCGGCCAGGCAACCGCCGGTGAGCAGCTGCAACAGATCAAGGACAAAGGCGTTATCAACGTCGGTCTGGAAGGCACTTACCCACCGTTCAGCTTCGTTGACGAGAACGGCAAACTGTCCGGTTTCGAAGTCGAACTCTCCGAAGCCCTGGCGCAGAAACTCGGCGTCAAAGCCAAGATTCAGCCAACCAAGTGGGACGGTATCCTCGCTGCGCTGGAATCCAAACGTCTCGACGTCGTGGTCAACCAGGTGACCATCTCCGACGAACGCAAGAAGAAGTATGACTTCTCCGAGCCGTACACCGTATCCGGGATTCAGGCGCTGGTGCTGAAGGACAAGGAAGCCAAGTTGAACATCAAGACTGCCGCCGACCTGTCCGGCAAGAAAGTCGGTGTCGGCCTGGGCACCAACTACGAACAGTGGGTCCGCGCCAACGTGCCGGGCGCTGACGTGCGTACCTACGACGATGATCCGACCAAGTTCGCCGACCTGAACAACGGCCGCACCGACGCCATCCTGATCGACCGTCTGGCTGCACTTGAATACGCCAAGAAAGCCCCGAAAACCGTGGCTGCCGGTGAAGCGTTCTCCCGTCAGGAATCCGGTATCGCCCTGCGCAAAGGCGAGCCTGAGCTGCTGGCTGCGGTGAACAAGGCTCTCGACGAACTGCGTGCCGACGGTACCCTTGAGAAGCTGTCGAAGAAATACTTCAACGCTGACGTCACCAAATAATGGAAGAAGCTTTCCAACTCGCACTGGACTCCGCGCCCTTTCTGCTCAAGGGCGCGTATTACACGGTCATCCTCAGTCTGGGCGGCATGTTCTTCGGCTTGCTGCTGGGCTTCGGCCTGGCCTTGATGCGCCTGTCGCGCTTCAAACTGGTGAGCTGGATTGCCCGCATCTACGTGTCGTTCTTTCGCGGCACGCCGTTGCTGGTGCAACTGTTCGTGATCTATTACGGCTTGCCGCAATTGGGTCTGGAACTGGATCCACTGCCAGCGGCGCTGATCGGCTTCTCGCTGAACATGGCTGCCTACGCCTGTGAAATCCTCCGTGCGGCAATCGGTTCGATCGAGCGCGGCCAGTGGGAAGCCGCCGCAAGCATCGGCATGACCCGCGCGCAAACCTTGCGCCGGGCCATTCTGCCGCAGGCCATGCGCACGGCACTGCCGCCGCTGGGCAACAGCTTCATTTCGCTGGTCAAGGACACGGCACTGGCCGCCACCATTCAGGTGCCGGAACTGTTCCGTCAGGCGCAACTGATTACCGCCCGGACTTTCGAAGTCTTCACCATGTATCTTGCCGCCGCGCTGATCTACTGGATTCTGGCCACGGTGCTGTCGCACCTGCAGAACAAGCTGGAAGAGCGGGCCAATCGGCATGACCAGGAGTCCTGACCCATGATTGTCGTGGAAAAACTGACAAAGCAGTTCAAGGGTCAAGAGGTGCTCAAGGGCATCGATCTTGAGGTGAAGGAAGGTGAGGTCGTGGCCATCATCGGCCCCAGCGGTTCGGGCAAGACCACGTTCCTGCGCTGCCTGAATTTCCTTGAGGAGCCCACCAGCGGCCGGATCAAGGTCGGCGATATCGAAATCGATACCCGCCGCCCGCTGAGCCAGCAGCAGAGTCTGGTGCGCAACCTGCGCCAGCACGTGGGTTTCGTGTTCCAGAACTTCAACCTGTTCCCCCACCGCACCGCACTGGAAAACGTCATCGAAGGGCCGATCGTGGTCAAGAAGATGCCGCGCGAGCAAGCCGTTGCCCTAGGCATGAAGCTGCTGGCCAAGGTCGGTCTGGCCGGCAAGGAAGATGCGTATCCGCGTCGTCTGTCCGGTGGTCAGCAACAGCGCGTGGCGATTGCCCGGGCGCTGGCGATGGAGCCGGAAGTGATCCTGTTCGACGAGCCGACCTCGGCCCTCGACCCGGAACTGGTGGGCGAAGTACTGGCGACCATTCGCGGTCTCGCGCAAGAAAAACGCACCATGGTCATTGTCACCCACGAAATGGGTTTTGCCCGCGACGTGGCCAACCGTGTGGTGTTTTTCGACAAGGGCGTGATCGTCGAGCAAGGCGAAGCCAAGGCGTTGTTTGCAAATCCGAAAGAAGAACGCACTAAACAGTTTCTCAGCAAGTTCCTGAATCACGCCTGAGATACTTATTGCCTTGAGTCATCAACTTCCATGGACGGAAGTTTTACTTACCCCGCCTGAAAACTTCCAAATCCCTCCAGCTTAAACCTGTCAAAACAATACATATATGTTCTGCAACAGATACAAGTAATCTGCGGCGCGCTATCGTGCCTGTGAAATGATCTAAATCGACCGGCACAAAAATCGCAAAACTCGCGAAAAACCGTAGTTCCATTCGCCATCACCGCTAGGCAGGATGCCTCATCAGCGTAGGACGCTTCTGATTAATCGGTAATTCACAGATTAACTAAGGCACTCTATTGACACTCTTTCCGGCACGCTCTTATCTAGTCGACAACCGGCACCCATTAGTTGAATCAACGCTTGCTCAGCCCGAACAAAGTTCACGGTTGTATTACCGATTCATCACGCCTTTTGTTGTTTCAAGAAACGGACTTCGCCGCAAGACTTCAAGGAGAGAACCCGATGACCCGCACTTCGCACGCCCCCGAACTGGCAGCGCCGAATCTGGCGTCCGCATCCAAAAACGCCATCAATCTGGCCGCTGCCGCGCATTTGCTGATCGATGTCCTGCCCTACTCCGGCATGGACGTCGGTGATCTGATCGAACTGTTCTGGAACAACTGCTACGTCGCCTCGCGGGTCTTGACCAGCGAAGACATCGGCGCCTCGATCAGCCTGCGGGTGCCGGAAAGCTTTATCGCCAGTGGCACTGCACGGATCCACTATCGGGTAATGCAGATCGGTCAGGGACCGGCGCTGTCGGCGGCCACGCGGGTGCAGGTCAAGCTCGACTGCCCTGGCGGCCAGCCTTCGCCGCTGTGCGGTGACGAGAATCAGCAACTGGCACCCGTCTCGCTGCCCGACACCATTCGCCGCCAGGGCGTGAACCCCAATCAGATCAAACGCGGTGTGCCACTGACCATCGAACCCTACCTGAACATGGCCGAGGACGACGCCATCACCTTGCGCTGGGGCGACGTGCGTATGGACCTGGCCCGGATCACCGCTGCCGATGTCGGCCTGCCGATTCAGGTCTGGGTGCCACCGGCAGTGATCGTCGAGGGGGGTGAGGATCTGCGTCTGGACGTGACCTACTGCGTCATCGACTGGGTGGGCAACAACTCACGCTGGGCGCCGCCCCGGACGCTGAAGATCGGTTGCGTGAATCCTTATCTGAAGGTGCCGCTGCGCCAAGCGCTGAAGGCTGCTGAATCGACCAAGGATTGATGCCGCATTCCTGTGCTCATGGGGCTTTGTAGTGAGGTGATTTAGCGAAACGTCGCACCGCCCCGATGGACTGCGAAGCAATCCCGTTTTTTATGACTCAGAAAAGGCCGCTGCGCGGCCTGTCGGGGATGAATCCCCTCACCACGGGTTGTATTGCCACGGCTGAGAGACTGTTAACCAACCCGACCACCGCCCCTTCTATACATATTCCTAAAAGTTAGTTTATTTAATATTTATACACGCTTAGGGTATATGAACCGGACCACCGGACATTCTTTCGTTCGCCGCACTTTTGCGGCGTTTTTCATAAGATGTGAGGTAGGTAGTATGGTCCGGAACACAATCACCCCAGTGCAGATCGCCAGGGCATTGCGTGCAGCCAAGGAGCGGCACTGATGTCCAGTCTGGCAGACGCAAACGTCCAGTCGGATCTGGACATCGCCCCGTTGTTGTTGCCCGCGCAGGTGTTGCGCAACGACGCCCAAGCCATCAAGGCTGCCCACGATCTGGCGCAAGTCGCCCGCGCGCAGGCCGCCAAACGTGATCGTCAGCGCAAGCTGCCGTGGTCGGAAATCGAACAGTTCACCCGCAGCGGCCTCGGCAGCATTGCCATCCCGCGTGAGTACGGCGGCCCACAGGTTTCATTCGTCACATTGGCCGAAGTGTTCGCGATCATTTCCGCGGCCGATCCGGCGCTGGGACAGATCCCGCAGAACCAGTTCGGCATCATCAATCTGGTACTCGGCAGCGCCACCGAAGCGCAGAAAAAACAGCTGTTCCAGAGTGTTCTGGAAGGCTGGCGCATCGGCAATGCGGGTCCTGAGCGCGGAACCAAAAATACCCTGGAATTGAAAGCCCGCATCACCGCCGACGGCGATGACTACGTGATCAACGGCCAGAAGTTTTATTCCACCGGCGCGCTGTTCGCGCACTGGGTGGCGGTCAAGGCGCTCAATGACGACGGCAAACAAGTGCTGGCCTTCGTCCGCCGTGGCACCCCGGGCCTGCGCATCGTTGATGACTGGTCGGGCTTCGGTCAGCGCACCACCGCCAGCGGCACGATTCTGCTGAACAACGTGCGCGTAGAGTCGAGCCTGGTCGTCGATAACTGGAAAATCAACGAGAAGCCAAACACTCAAGGCGCCGTGTCGCAGCTGATTCAGGCGGCCATCGACGCCGGTATCGCCCGTGGCGCCATCGACGATGCCATCGAGTTCGTCAAAACTCGCGCGCGGCCCTGGATCGACGCCAAGGTCGAGCGCGCCAGCGATGACCTCTACGTGATCGCCGACATCGGCAAACTGAAAATCGAACTGCACGCGGCTGAAGCACTGTTGCGCAAGGCCGGCAACGTGCTCGACCAAGTCCATGCCGCGCCGCTGACCGCCGAGTCCGCCGCCCGCGCTTCAATTGCGGTGGCCGAGGCCAAAGTGCTGACCACCGAGATCTCGCTGCAGGCCAGCGAAAAACTCTTCGAACTGGCCGGCAGCCGCGCGACCCTCGCCGAATTCAACCTCGACCGCCACTGGCGCAACGCCCGGGTGCACACCCTGCACGACCCGGTGCGCTGGAAATATCACGCGGTCGGCGCCTATCGCCTCAACGGCACTCTACCGGCTCGCCATTCCTGGATTTAACGACCAGACATCTGGAGAAGCATATGACTTATTCTCACCCCGTCGCGGTCATCACCAGCGATGAGCAAGCCCTGATCGTCGCCAGCGACCTGGCCGAAGATTTCAAACGCGACAGTGCCGTGCGCGACCGTGAACGCCGCCTGCCATTGCCGGAACTCGACGTGTTTTCCCGCTCCGGCCTGTGGGGCATCAGCGTGCCCAAGGAGTACGGCGGCGCCGGCGTGTCCAACGTGACCCTGGCCAAAGTCATCGCCCTGATCGCTCAGGCCGACGGTTCTCTGGGACAGATTCCGCAGAACCATTTCTACGCCCTCGAAGTACTGCGCGTTAACGGCAGCCACGAGCAGAAACAACGTCTGTACGCCGAAGTCCTCGCCGGTCAGCGCTTCGGCAATGCCCTGGCAGAACTGGGCACCAAGACCGCCCATGACCGTGTCACCAGCCTCAAGAGCGACGGCAGCGGTTATCGCATCAATGGCCGCAAGTTCTACGCGACCGGTGCAATTTACGCCCAACGGATTCCAACGTCGGTAGTCGATGAAAACGGCGTGCAGCAACTGGCCTTCGTCCCGCGCGACAGCAAAGGCCTGACCGTGATCGACGACTGGAGCGGCTTCGGCCAGCGCACCACCGGCAGCGGTTCCGTGGTGTTCGAAGACGTCTATGTCGCTGCCGAGGACGTGATCCCCTTCCAGAGCGCCTTCGAGCGTCCGACCACGGTCGGCCCGCTGGCGCAGATTCTTCACGCCGCCATCGACACCGGCATCGCTCGCGCCGCTTATGAAGATGCGCTGCACTTCGTGCGCAGCAAGACCCGGCCATGGATCGACTCCGGTAACGACAAGGCCACCGAAGACCCGCTGACCCTGAAGAGCTTCGGCCACTTGAGCATTCGTCTGCACGCCACCGAAGCACTGCTGGAACGCTCCGGCGAATTCCTCGACAAGGCCCAGGCCGAGACCAATGCCGAAACCGTCGCTGCCGCCTCGATTGCCGTCGCCGAAGCACGGGCGATCAGCACCGAAATCTCCTTGGCCGCCGGCAGCACTCTGTTTGAACTGGCCGGCAGTCAGGCGACCCTGATCGAGCACGGCCTCGACCGTCACTGGCGCAACGCCCGGGTGCACACCCTGCACGACCCGGTACGCTGGAAGTATCACGCGGTGGGCAATTACTACCTCAACGATGAAAAGCCTCCGCTGCGAGGAACGATCTGATGAGCGGCGCAAAAAAGAAGATCCTGCTCAACGCGTTCAACATGAACTGCATCGGCCACATCAACCACGGCCTGTGGACGCATCCACGCGACACGTCGACCCGCTACAACACCATCGAGTACTGGACCGAGCTGGCGCAGTTGCTGGAGCGCGGTTTGTTCGACGGACTGTTCATCGCCGACATCGTCGGCGTGTACGACGTCTACCAGAACTCGGTGGACGTCACGCTCAAAGAGTCGATCCAGTTGCCGGTCAACGACCCGCTGCTGCTGGTGTCGGCAATGGCCGCCGTGACGAAAAACCTCGGCTTCGGCCTCACCGCCAACCTCACTTACGAGCCGCCCTATCTGTTCGCCCGGCGCATGTCGTCGCTCGATCATCTGAGTCGTGGTCGGGTCGGCTGGAACATCGTCACCGGCTACCTCGACAGCGCCGCCAAGGCCATGGGCCTGCGCGAACAGGTCGAGCATGACCGTCGTTATGATCAGGCCGACGAGTACCTCGAAGTGCTCTACAAACTCTGGGAAGGCAGTTGGGAAAACGGCGCGGTGCTCAATGACCGTGAGCAGCGCATCTATGCGCAGCCGGAGAAGGTGCACAAGGTCGAACACCACGGCGAGTTCTATCAGGTCGAGGGTTATCACCTCTGCGAGCCGTCGCCGCAGCGCACACCCGTGCTGTTCCAGGCCGGCAGTTCGGACCGCGGTTTGCTGTTCGCCGGGCGTCACGCCGAATGCGTGTTCATCAGCGGCCAGAACAAGCCGTCGACCAAAGTGCAGGTGGACAAGGTCCGCGCCAGCGCCGTCGAAGCCGGACGCAATCCCGAGGACATCAAGGTGTTCATGGGCCTCAACGTGATCGTCGGCGCGACCGAAGAGGCCGCGTGGGCCAAGCACGCCGAGTACCTGAGTTATGCCAGCGCCGAGGCCGGCGTCGCGCATTTCTCGGCGTCCACCGGGATCGATTTTTCCCAATACGAAATCGACGAACCGATCCAGTACGTCAAGAGCAATGCCATCCAGTCCGCGACCAAGAACCTGCAGAACAACGACTGGACCCGGCGCAAGTTGCTCGATCAGCACGCCCTCGGTGGCCGCTACATCACCGTGGTCGGCTCGCCTGAGCAGGTGGCGGATGAACTGGAAGCGTGGATCGCCGAAACGGGACTCGACGGCTTCAACCTGACGCGCATCGTGACCCCGGAAAGCTATGTCGATTTCATTGAGCTGGTGATTCCGGAGTTGCAGCGGCGCGGGTCGTACAAGACTGCGTATGAGAGTGGCAGCTTGCGCGAAAAGCTGTTTCACGGGGCGGCGCAACTCCCTGAGCAACACATCGGGTCTTCATTTCGCCGCTAAAAGCTTCGCGAGCAAGCCCGCTCCCACAGGGGGGAACGCATTCCAAAATGTGGGAGCGGGCTTGCTCGCGAAGAGGCCCGACCAGACACCACAAAATTCATGCACTGACTGGAAAAACCACCATGACCAAGAAACTCCTGTCCCACCCAGTCAAAGCACTGGCCCTGGCCTTCGGCCTGTTCAGCTCGGCGGTGTTCGCCGCCGATGCACCACTGAAAATCGGCACCACCGCCGCCTTCGCCATTCCACTGGAAGCCGCCGTCGAAGAGGCCTCCAAACAAGGCCTGAAAGTCGAGCTGGTGGAGTTCACCGACTGGATCGCACCGAACGTCAGCCTCGCCGCCGGCGACATCGACGTGAACTACTTTCAGCACATCCCGTTCCTCGAAAACGCCAAGGCCGCCTCCGGTTTTGACCTGGTGCCATTCGCCCCGGGGATCATCAACAACGTCGGCCTCTATTCGAAAAAATACAAAAGCTTCGACGAGTTGCCGGAAGGCGCCAGCGTCGCCATCGCCAACGACCCGATCAACAGCGGTCGCGGTCTGCAACTGCTGGCCAAGGCTGGTCTGATCACCCTGAAACCGGGGGTCGGCTACAAGGCCACCGAAGACGACATCGTCGCCAACCCGAAGAAGATCAAGATCCTGCAAGTCGAAGCCGTGCAACTGGTGCGCGCCTACGATGACGCCGATCTGGTCCAGGGCTACCCGGCCTACATCCGTCTGGCGAAAACCTTCGATGCCGGCTCGGCGCTGCTGTTCGACGGTCTCGACCACAAGGAATACGTGATCCAGTTCGTCATCCAGCCCAAGAGCAAAGACGACCCGCGTCTGATCAAATTCGTCGACATCTACCAGCACTCGCCGGCCGTTCGCGCCGCGTTGGATAAGGCTCACGGCAAGCTGTATCAGGCCGGTTGGGAAAGCTGAACATGACGGCCGCAATCCAACGGCGACTGGAGATTCCAGAGCCAGAAAATGCTGAAAAAACCGAACTGCATCCCGAGCTGAATCGCGCCCATGTGCGCTTCATCGGCCTGGGTAAAACCTACGAGGGGCGGCAAGGCCCGGTGGCGGCCCTGCAAGGCATCGATCTGGCGATCCAGCGCGGCGAGGTGTTCGGCATCATCGGGCGCAGCGGCGCCGGCAAGTCGTCGCTGATCCGCACGATCAATCGTCTGGAACAACCGACTGCGGGGCGGGTGCTGATCGATCAGGTCGACATCGGCGAGTTCGATGAAGACCGGCTGGTCGCCCTGCGCCGACGCATCGGCATGATCTTCCAGCACTTCAACCTGATGTCAGCCAAGACTGTATGGCAGAACGTCGAACTGCCGCTGAAAGTCGCGGGCGTGCCGAAGCCGCAACGTGAGCAGAAGGTGCGTGAACTGCTCGAACTGGTCGGCTTGCAAGCCAAGCACAAGGCCTATCCGGCGCAGCTTTCCGGCGGGCAGAAGCAGCGTGTCGGCATCGCCCGCGCATTGGTGCATGACCCGGACATTCTGCTGTGCGACGAGGCCACTTCGGCGCTCGATCCCGAGACCACTCAGTCGATCCTCGGCCTGCTGCGCGAGATCAACCGACGCCTCGGCCTGACCATCGTGTTGATCACCCATGAAATGGCGGTGATCCGCGAAATCTGCGACCGCGTGGTGGTCCTGGAACACGGGCGGATCGTCGAGCAAGGCCCGGTCTGGGAAGTGTTCGGCAATCCGCAGCACGAGGTCAGCCAGACCTTGCTCGCGCCGCTGCAACACGCACTGCCGGAAGAATTGCAAAGCCGTCTGCATGCTCAGCCACCCTCCCCGGGCGCGGCGGTGGTGCTGCGTTTGCAGTTCACTGGCAGTGCCGCCGACGAGCCGGATCTGGCGGCGCTGTTCGCCGCTCTCGGCGGACGCGTGAAGTTGCTGCAGGGCGGCGTCGAACGGATTCAGGGGCATGCGCTGGGACAAATGTTACTGGCGGTCAGCGGCTCGGCCCTGAGCGCCGAACAATTGCGCGAGCGCGCCGGGCAGTGGGCGCAACGAGTGGAGGTATCGGGTTATGTGGTTTGATCGTTTGCTGCAGGGATTCATCGACACCTTCCTGATGGTCGGCGTGTCGTCGCTGATCGCGTTGCTGGTGGGGATCCCAATGGCGGTGATTCTGGTCACCAGCGACAAGGGCGGGATCTATCAGGCGCCGCTGCTCAACCGGGCGCTGGGCGCGTTCGTCAACCTGTTCCGCTCGATCCCGTTTCTGATTCTGATGGTCGCGCTGATTCCATTTACCCGACTGATTGTCGGCACCACGTACGGTGTGTGGGCGGCGGTGGTGCCGCTGACCATCGCCGCGACGCCGTTCTTTGCGCGTATTGCCGAAGTGAGTCTGCGTGAGGTCGATCACGGCTTGATCGAGGCGGCGCAGGCCATGGGCTGCCGACGCTGGCACATCGTCTGGCACGTGCTGTTGCCTGAAGCGCTGCCGGGGATTGTTGGCGGGTTCACAATTACGCTGGTGACGATGATCAACTCGTCAGCCATGGCCGGAGCGATTGGTGCCGGCGGTTTGGGCGATATTGCTTACCGCTACGGCTATCAGCGCTTTGACAGCCAGATCATGCTGACGGTGATTGTGTTGCTGGTGGCGTTGGTGGCGGTGATTCAGTTGGGTGGAGATCGTCTGGCACGGGGCCTGAACAAGCGTTAAGGCATGCCGCGCCTCTGAAACCGCTATCGCGAGCAGGCTCACTCCTACAGGGGAACGCATTTCAAATGTAGGAGTGAGCCTGCTCGCGATGGGCTGCGCAGCGGCCCCGCTGGTTGGCGTATATTCGGCAAATCCCAACTGCCGCGCAGCCCTCGACCATGAAGCAAACGCCCTCCGATCTGGAACAGATCACCGCCACCACCCTCGGCCACTACAACTCGGTGGCCGAAGACTTCCGCGAAGGCACCCGCGATCACGATGTCAGCCAGAACATCGACGCGCTGCTACGGCATATCCACGGCACTGCGCCGTTCACCCTTCTCGATTTTGGCTGCGGCCCGGGACGCGACTTGCAGGCGTTCACCCGCCTGGGCCATGTCGCGGTCGGTCTCGATGGCGCGGAAAAATTTGCGCAGATGGCCCGGGAAGACAGTGGCTGCGAGGTGTGGTGTCAGGACTTTCTGAAACTCGATCTGCCAGCCGAGCGCTTCGACGGGATCTTCGCCAATGCGGTGCTGTTTCATGTGCCGTTGCAGGAGTTGCCGCATGTGCTCGGGCAGCTGCATGCCACGCTGAAGCCGGGCGGGGTGTTGTTCAGTTCCAATCCTCGCGGGGATAACCGTGAGGGCTGGAACGGGCCGCGTTATGGCTCATATCACGACCTGGACGCGTGGCGCGGGTTGCTGACGGCAGCGGGGTTTGTCGAGCTGGAGCATTACTACCGGCCGGCGGGATTGCCGCGCGAGCAGCAGCCTTGGCTGGCCAGCGTCTGGCGTAAATCTGCGTAGTCAGTTCTGACGCCTTCGCGAGCAAGCCCGCTCCCACAGTTGGAATGCGTACCCCCTGTGGGAGCGGGCTTGCTCGCGAATAGAGTGCGCAGCACTCGCTTTTAGCGGGTTTCTTTCTGCGGTTCGCGAATCTTGTACCAGGCCACATACAGCGCCGGCAAAAACAGCAGGGTCAGCAACGTCGCCACCACGATCCCGCCAATCATCGCGTAGGCCATCGGCCCCCAGAACACTTCCCGGGCAATCGGAATCATGCCCATGCTCGCCGCCGCCGCGGTCAGCAGGATTGGTCGGCGCCGGTGCTCGGTCGCTTCCACCACCGCATCCCACGGCGCGGAGCCGTTGCGCTCGAACTCATCGATCTGCGTCACGAGGATTACCGAGTTGCGGATGATGATACCGATCAGCGCCAGAATCCCGAGGATCGCCACAAAGCCCATCGGCGTCCCGGTCGGCACCAGCGCCAGCACCACGCCGATCAGCCCCAGCGGCGCGACACTCGCCACCAGGAACATCTTCTGCACGCTGTGCAGCTGGATCATCAGGAAGGTCGCCATCAAAAACAGCATCAACGGCAGCACCTTGGCGATCGGCCCTTGGGCCTTGCCGCTTTCCTCGACCGTACCGCCGGTGGCGACTTTGTAGCCGACCGGCAGTTTTTCAGCGAAGGCATCGATCGACGGCTTGAGCAGTTTCACCAGATCGGTCGGCTGGATCTCGTCACGCACCGAAGCCTTGATGGTGATGGTCGGCAAGCGGTCGCGACGCCACACCAGCGGCTGCTCGAGCTCATACCGCACGGTGGCGAACGCCAGCAGCGGAATCGACGTGCCGTTGGGTGTGACGATCTGCAGGTTCTGCAGGGTTTCCGGCGTGCCGCGTTCCGAGTTCACCGCCCGGCCGACCACGTTGATCAGGTAAATGTCGTCGTTGACCTGGGTCAACGGCGAGCCGCTGACGATGCTGTTCATCAACTTCGCCACATCTTCCGAGGACAGCCCGAGCTGACGCGCCTTGTCCTGGGCGATGTCGATGCGCAGGACTTTGCCCGGCTCGTTCCAGTCGTAAATGATCTCGCCGATGTGTTCGTTCTTGTCCAGCTCGGTCGCCAGATCGATGGCGTGCTTGCGCACCTGATCGATGTCCTTGCCGCTGACCCGATACTGGATCGGACGTCCCACCGGCGGGCCCATTTCCAGCGCCTGCACGTAACTGCCGATGCCGACGAAGTCTTTGTGCAAACGCTCGCGCAGGCGTTGGCTCAGCGCCTCACGGGCCTCGAAATCCTTGCTGACGATCACCAGTTGCGCGTAGTACGGGTTCTGCAATTGCTGGTCGAGCGGCAGGTAGAAACGGATCGCACCCTGACCGATGTAGGTGCTCCAGCGCACGATGTCCGGATCGCCCTTGAGCGTGGCTTCGAGCTTGTCTACGGCCTTGCGGGTTTCGTCGATCGAGGCGTTTTGCGGCAGGTTCAGGTCGACGAGAATTTCCGGGCGATCCGACGACGGGAAGAACTGGTTCTGCACAAAGCGCATGCAGAACACCGCCAGCACAAACAGCAGCACAGTGATGCCGATCGCCCACCAGCGATTGCGCATGCACCACAGCAAACCACCGTTGAACGCCCGACCGATGCGGCCCGGCTCGGCTTCATGGGGTTTCACGTTGGTGCTGAGGATGTGCACGCCGATCACCGGCGCAAAGAACACCGCCACCACCCACGACACCAGCATCGCCACCGCGATCACCGCAAACAGGGTGAAGGTGTACTCGCCGGCGGAGCTGGCGTTGAGGCCGATGGGCACGAAACCGGCGACGGTCACCAGCGTACCGGTGAGCATCGGGAATGCGGTCGAGGTGTAGGCGAACGTCGCCGCCTGCTCCTTGGTCTCACCCATTTCCAGGCGCGTGACCATCATCTCCACGGTGATCATCGCGTCGTCCACCAGCAGGCCAAGGGCGATGATCAGCGCCCCGAGGGAAATCCGCTGCATGGTGATGCCGCTGTATTCCATGAACACGAAGACCATCGCCAGCACCAGCGGAATCGAGCACGCCACCACCAGCCCGGCGCGCACGCCGAGGCTGATGAAGCTGACCACCAGCACGATCACCACCGCTTCGAACAGCGCACTGGTGAAACCGCCGACCGCCTCTTCCACCACCACGGCCTGATCGGACACCGTATGGACGCCGACGCCAACCGGCAAATCAGCGGTGATCTGGTCGATCCGCTGGTGCAGCGCCTTGCCGAATTCCTGGACGTTACCGCCCTTCTGCATGGCAATCGCCAGACCGATTGCCGGCTTGCCGTCGAAACGGAATTCCGGTGTGGCCGGGTCGACGTAACCGCGACTGATGTCGGCGACATCGGCCAGACGATAGAAGCGGTCATTGAGCTTGAGATTGACCTCGGCCAGATCCTTCTCCGAAGCGAACTGCCCCGAGGTGCGTACCGAAATGCGCTCCGGGCCGGCCTCGATCACCCCCGCCGGGGTCACGGCGTTCTGCGATTGCAGGCTCTGCACCACCTGACGCTGGTCGATGCCCAGCGCGGCGAGCTTGCGGGTGGAGAAGTTCAGGTAAATCACTTCGTCCTGCTGGCCGATCATTTCGATCTTGCCCAGCCCCGGGACGTTGCGAATCTCGGCGCGGGCCTGCTCCACATAGTCGCGCAACTGGCGCATGGTCAGGCCGTCGGCGGTAAACGCGTAGACCGAGCCGTACACATCGCCAAACTCGTCGTTGAACCCGGGGCCTTGAATGCCCTGGGGAAACTGCCCGCGAATGTCATCGATCTTCTTGCGCACCTGGTACCAGATCTCCGGGATGTCCTTGGCGCTGGTGGTGTCGCGCAGGTACACGTAGACCGTAGATTCACCGGGGCGTGTGTAGCTTTTCACGTAGTCGAGAGAATCGAGTTCCTCGAGTTTTTTCTCGATGCGGTCGGTAACCTGCTTGAGGGTTTCCTCCTGGGTCGCACCCGGCCATTTGGTCTGGATGACCATGGTCTTGATGGTGAACGAGGGGTCTTCTTCGCGGCCCAGATTGAAATACGAAAACACCCCCATCAGCAGCGCGACGAACATCAGGTACCAGACAAACGACTGATGCTTGAGGGCCCATTCGGAGAGATTGAAAGAGCCTTTCATTGACTGTCCTCGTCGAGTTTCACGGCTTGTCCGGGTTTGAGACTGTTAACGCCTGCGGTGACCACCTGCTCGCCGGACTTGACCCCGCCGGCCAGCACCACCGTGCCGTCGGCGCGGCTGATCACGCTGACGTCACGGGGCGCGACGGTTTTGCTTTGGGTGTCGATCACCCAGATGCGGGTCTTGCCGTCGGCTTCCTGCAGGGCGGTGGCAGGTAATTCGATGCGCGGCTTGATCGCTGAACTGAGGGTCACGCTGATCGCCGTGCCGAGGCGGAAACCGTCCGGCGTGTTGGCCAGGGTCAGCCGCGCACGGCGGGTGCGCGTGGCGCTTTGGGCCTGCGGTTCGATTTCGCGAATGGTTGCAGTGGTGTTGATACTCGGGTCGAGTTGCCCGGCCACCAGAAACACCACGTCGGAAGGAATTTCATCGACCAGCGTGTCCGGCAGATCGATCACCGCCTCCTTGATGTCCGGTTGCGCCAGAGTCACCACTTGCTGACCTGCTGTCACCACTTGACCGGCCTCGGCATTCCACGCGGTGACCACGGCTTTGTGGTCGGCGCGCAATTCGGTGTAACCGAGTTGATCCTGGCTCTGGTTGACCGCCGCCCGCGCCTGATCGAGCGAGGCCTGGGTGGTTTTCAGGTCGGTGGTGGCGATGTCCAGTTGCGCCTGCGCGCCAACCCCGCGATCGAACAGCGCCTGCTGCCGACGGGCATTGGCCTGGGCGTTGATCAGTTGCGCCTGGACCTTGGCCAGGTCGCCTTGGGCCGAACGCAACTGGTTCTGCTGATCGGACGGATCGAGGGTCGCCAGCAGCGTACCCTTTTGCACCTCGGCGCCGACATCGACGTTGCGACTGGCAATGCGCCCGCCGACGCGGAACCCGGTGTTGCTCTCGTAACGCGCCTGAATGCTGCCGGCGAAACGCCCGAGGGTTTCCTCGTTCAGCGCCTGTACCTTGATCGACAATACCGGCCGAACCGGCTCCGGCGGTGGCTCGCTTTTCGAGCAGGCGGCCAGCAGCACACCAATGGACAACAGCCCCAGACGCTTCATGGCTGCGCTCCCGGTTGCAGACCTTCGTAGGTGTTTTCGGCGATTTCGACTTTCATGCCCGGGTGCAGCAGTTGCCCACCCGCGACAATCACTTTCTCACCGCCCTTGAGGCCGTCGCTGATGATGACCTTGCCGATCAGGTAGCGGCTGACGGTGACGTTGTGCAGCTGCGCTTCGCCCTTGTCGTCAACCATCCACACCGCCGGATCGCTGATGTTTTTGGTCAGCGCCGACCATGGCAATTCCACCGCCGACTTGCCGCTGCCCTTGGCCGTGGCGCTGACCACCGAGCCGAGCTGCATGCCCTGTGGCAGGCTGTCGAGGGTGACCTTGACTTGCACCGTGCCGGACTGCGCCGACACCGCCGGGGTGATTTCACGCACCGTGCCGGTGGTCTTGATGTTGGGGTTGTCGAGCAGGCTGACGACAATCGAACGCTCCGCCGGGCGCTCAGCCAGCAACGACTCATAAACGTTGAACACCGCGTCACGATCGCCATCGCGGGCCAGTTTGAAAATCGGCGCGGTGGCCTGGACCACCTGGCCGACTTCGGCCTGGCGCTCGGTAATGATGCCGGGGGCGTCAGCGACCAGCGAGGTGTAACTGAGTTGATCCTTGGCATTGGCCAGTTGCGCCTGCGCCGCGCTCAGGGCGCTCTGGCTGCTGCGCAACGCGGCTTGTGCGGAATCGAATTCGCTCTGGCTGGTGTAGCCCTTGGGCAGCAGCTTCTGCTGACGCACGAACGCCGCCGCACTCTGCTTGACCCGCGCCTGTTCGGCGATGACCTGGGCTTGTGCGGAATCGACGTTGGTCTGCAAATCCTTGGGATCGAGCTTGGCCAGTACCTGTTTGGCGCTGACCCGGTCGCCGACATCGACCATGCGCTGAATGATCTTGCCACCGACCCGGAACGACAGTTCGGTCTGCACCCGCGCCTGCACGTCACCGGTGAGAGTCACGGCAGCGGCATAGTCCGCCGGTTTGACCTCTTGCACAAAGACCCGTGGCAGGTACTCCGCCGGGGCTTCTTTCTTGCCGCAAGCGGTCAGCAACGTGAGCAGGCTCAGCACGACAACTGTTTTCAATCCGGGACTCGCCATGCAGACTCCTTCCTGTGTACGAACGTGCAAGTGACGATACGACTGTGAGCTTAGAACAGGGTTCAACGTTCGCCTGCGTGATCTCTATATTTCCCCTGTAGGAGCTGCCGCAGGCTGCGATCTTTTGACTTTACAAAAGCAAGATCAAAAGATCGCAGCCTTCGGCAGCTCCTACAATGGTCGCCTCAAGAGAAGGATTTTCATGCTCAAGACCCTCGCGGTGGCCAATTACCGCTCGATCAACAAACTGGTGATTCCGCTGGGCCGGCTGAACCTGATCACCGGCCCCAACGGCAGCGGCAAGTCCAATCTCTATCGGGCCTTGCGGCTGCTGGCGGAGACCGCCCAGGGTGGCGTGGTCAATGCGCTGGCCCGCGAGGGCGGGCTGGATTCGACCTTCTGGGCCGGGCCGGAAACCATCAGTCGGCGCATGCGCAACGGCGAAGTGGCGATCGAGCCGACGGTGCGTCAGGGCGTCAAACGTCTGCGCCTGGGGTTTGCCGGCGAGGATTTCAGCTACTCCATCAGCCTCGGATTGCCCGACTCCAACGGACATTTCATGCTGCCGGGGGACAGTCGTCCAAGCCCCTCGCGCTTCAGCCTCGATCCGCAGATCAAGCGCGAATGCATCTGGGCCGGGCCGCTCTATCGCCCGGCCAGCCTGCTGGTGGATCGCAACGGCCCGATGATTCGCGCCCGCGAAGGACGCAGCTGGGACGTGCTGGCGCAGCACACACCGAATTTCGACAGCCTGTTCGATCAGATCGGCAGTCTGCGCGGTTCGCCGGAAGTGTTCCAGATGCGCGAGTTCATTCGCCGCTGGCGCTTCTACGATCACTTTCGCAGCGACGCCGACGCCCCGGTGCGCCAACCGCAACTGGGTACGCGTACGCCGGTGCTGCACCACGACGGTCGCGACCTCGCCGCAGCCCTGCAGACCATCAATGAAATCGGCGACCCCGAGGCGTTGCAGGCGGCGATCAGCGACGCGTTTCCCGGCGCAAGACTGAACATCGCACCGCTGGCCGGCGGACGCTTTGCCATCGAGTTCTTTCAGGAGGGGTTGCTGCGGCCACTGTCGGCGGCGGAGCTGTCGGACGGCACCCTGCGTTATCTGTTGCTGATCGCCGCGCTGCTGACGCCACGCCCGCCGTCATTGATGGTGCTCAACGAACCGGAAACCAGTCTGCACCCGGATCTGTTGCCGGCGCTGGCGCGCTTGATCATTCGCGCTTCGCAGGCGTGTCAGGTGTGGGTGGTGTCCCATGCGCGACGGTTGATTTCGGCGTTGCAGGAAGATCCCGAATGCAACTGCATCGTGCTGGAGAAGACGCTGGGGCAGACCGGAATTGTCGGGCAGCGGGTGCTGGATGAGCCGGCGTGGAACTGGCCGGATTGAGCGGCACCTGAGCGAGCGCTTTCGCGAGCAGGGTCGCCCCCACAGTTGGAATGCGGTCCCCTGTGGGAGCGAGCCTGCTCGCCAAGGGGACCTTCAGGTCTGCGCGCGTTTAACGGCCAAACACCCCTGCCACTTGCCACCCTCGACAATCACACTCTCAGGCTGGGTGTCATCGCTCAGTTCTTTACGCACATATTGGTCATACAGCTTGAGCAGATATTTCTCCTCACCCAACTTGGCCAGCTCGGTATTCACCCAGTCACGCAGCTCGACGTTGCCCTTCTTCACTGCCGGGGCAATCGGTGCTTCGGCGCCGAGTTTTTCGTCCAGCACGCGGTAGCCCGGGTTCTGCTTGGCCCAGCTGAACAGCACCAGATTGTCCTGCGCGTAGGCATCGCCGCGACCGTTGGCCAAGGCTTGCAACGACTCGGAAT
Source organism: Pseudomonas sp. YL2 (assembly GCF_023063025.1). Lineage (NCBI taxonomy): Bacteria > Pseudomonadati > Pseudomonadota > Gammaproteobacteria > Pseudomonadales > Pseudomonadaceae > Pseudomonas > Pseudomonas sp. YL2. Next base: position 118,962 of record NZ_JAJSLU010000008.1, read on the forward strand.
TTTTCTCGAACTTCAGCAGTTTCCAGTCCGGATGATTCTTGGTCAGCCAGATGTCGGCGGTGGTACCGGTGGTAACGATGGTGGTGCGAGTGGCCAGGTCATCCAGATTTTTTACCGCGCTGCTTTGCGGCACCAGCGCCTGCACCGCGACCTTGAGGTTCGGGTTGGTGAATTCCACCGCCTCCTTGCGCTCCGGGGTCACGGTCATGTTGGCGAGGATCAGGTCGACCTTGTCGCTCTGCAGGAACGGAATGCGGCTCGCCGGTTCCACGGCCACGAACTCGACCTTGTTCTCGTCGCCCAGCAGATCCTTGGCGAAACGCCGACCGATATCGGTGTCGAAGCCGACGTAGCGCCCGGCTTCATCGACGAAACCGAACGGCGGCTTGTCGGTGAATACGCCGACGATCAGTTTGTCGCGGGCCTTGATCTTGTCCAGGTAACCGGCTGGCGCGGTGCTTTCGCTGGCGACTTTCGGCTTGGCCGGTTCTTCGGATTTGTTGCAGCCGGCGAGCAGCGCGAGCCCCAGCAGCGGCAGTAAAAACAGGGATGACTTGGCAGTTTTCATAGCGGTTCCAGTTCCTTTGTCGGATTCGTTTCAGGCAGTGTTGCAACGAAGGAGAACTTCTCCAGAAACTGCTGCGCGCGTGCGGTTTGCGGGTTCGTAAAGAAAATCTCGGGCGGGTTCTGTTCAAGGATGCGTCCGGCATCCATGAACACGATGCGGTCGGCCACCGCGCGGGCGAAGGCCATTTCGTGGGTGACGATCAGCAGGGTCATGCCCTCGCGGGCCAGGCCCTGAATCACTTGCAGCACTTCCTTGACCATCTCCGGATCGAGGGCGGCGGTGACTTCATCAAAGAGCATGACCCGTGGGTTCATGCACAACGAGCGGACGATGGCGATGCGTTGCTGCTGGCCGCCGGAGAGCTGGCGCGGGAAGGCGTCGCGCTTGTCCGCCAGGCCCACGCGCTCAAGCAAGGCTTCGGCTTGCTGCTGCGCTTCACGGCGCTGGCGCTTTTGCACCTTGAGCGGGCCTAGCAGCAAATTGTCGAGCACGCTCATGTGCGGGAACAGGTGATAACTCTGGAACACCATGCCGATCTGCTGGCGCACTTCGCGCCAGTCGGTGGCCTTGTCCAGCAGCTCGCGCCCGGCAAATTTGAGGCTGCCGCTGTGTGCGCTTTCCAGGCCGTTGAGGCAACGCAGCAACGTGCTTTTGCCACAACCGCTGGGGCCGAGGATGACGATCACTTCGCCGCTGCGCACTTGCAGGTCGATGCCCTTGAGCACCTGCTGCTCGCCATAGAATTTGTTGAACCCCTGAAACTCGACCAATGCGCTCATGCTTGCGTCCAGCGCCGCTCCAGCACGCGCGAAGCGGCCGAGAGCGGGTAGCAGATGAAAAAGAAAAACAGAAACAGCGCGCCGTAGATCAGCACCGATTCGTAAGTGCGCTCGATGATCTGCTGGCCGACCTTGATCACATCGACCACGCCAATCAGCACCGCCAGCGAGCTGGTCTTGATGATTCGCGTGTAGACGTTGATGGTCGGCGGCGTCATGCGTTTCAGCGCCTGCGGCAGCAGCACGTAGCCATAGAGTTGCGCCGCATTGAGACCGATCGACAACCCTGCTTCACGCTGCCCGCGCGGCAAAGAATGCAACGCACCGCGCGCTACTTCGCCAACCTCGCTGGCACCCCACAGCGACAGCACCAGCACCGCGCACCAGAAGCTCGGCAGGCTCAGGCCGAAGAAAATCGGCAGGCCGAAAAACAGCAGGTACAGCCAGACCAGCACCGGGATCGCCCGGAACAGTTCCAGATAGATCCGCAGGATCGCGTTCAGCCACGCCACATTGAGCGTGCGCAATACGCCGTAGAGCACGCCGCCAACGGTGCTGATGGCGATGCTCAGGAACGAAATCGACAAGGTTTGCCCGGCGCCTTTTGCCAGTTGCGGCAACGACACCCAGAGCAGCTCAAGACCCGAACTGGCCATGCTGGAGCCTCCTTTCCAGACGGCTGAGCAACAGCGACAGCGGCAAGAACAACAGCACGCAGATCAGCGTCAGCACGGCGAGCATTTCGTAGGTTTTGTAGTAGAGCGCGATGTAGCTTTTGGTGGTGTAGAGGATTTCCGGCACCGCCACCGCCGAGACCACGGTGGTTTCCTTGAGCAGGAAAATGAAATTGGCGAACAGCGACGGCAGGCTGAGAATCCCCGCTTGCGGCAGGATTACGTAGCGCAGCAACTGGCCGTGGGACAGGCCGATGGAACGCCCCGATTCGAGCTGCGCCTGCGGCACCGCGTCGACGCCAGCGCGCAGCACTTCAGTGAGGTAGGCGCCACCGAGAAACGTCATGGTGATGATCGCCGCGGTGAACCCGGAAACCTTGATCCCCAGCGCCGGCAGGGCGAAGTAGACGAAGAACAGTTGAATCAGCAGCGGCGTGTTGCGCGCCAGTTCCACATAAAGGCCCACCAGTTTTTGCAGGTACGGTGTGCGGAACACCAGGATCGTTGCATTGAGCAGCGCCACCAGCAGCGACGTGCCAATGGCGATGAACCCGACTTGCAGCGTCACGCCCACAGCCTTGAGAAAGGCCGGCAGGGTACTGAGGATAAATGCGTAATCGAAAGTCATGAAGCATCCTGGACGTCGCTCGGTAAGCGACGGTCATGCAGTCCATGGACAGCGGGTAACTGTCCGGCAGGCGCTGACTTTATAGGTATAAAAACAAGAATTTAAATACCGTTAAAGCATATTGATATCACGCAAAAAACTATCCTGTGGGTTTGCCGGGAAGGAATAAGAAGGCTATTTTCCCTTGCGCTGTAGGAAGGATCTTTTTTGCACGAAAGCCCTCCAAGGACGAACAGCTTTTGGCCAGACTCCCCCGGCCAAACCATTACAAGGAAGACAACATGGACGTAAAAGTGCCGCAGCGACTGGATCCGCAGGACATCGTGAAATTGCTCGTGGCGTTGCGCCGGGCGTTGAAGGCTCAAGTGGCCTGCACCCGATCTGGCTTTTGATATTTTGTGGCTAGGAGCTTGCTCCCGCTCGGCTGCGCAGCAGTTGCAAACCGGGCACGCCATTGGGAGTCCTTCGGCCTCCAGCGGGAGCAAGCTCCCTCGCCACAGGAATGTCGATCCCATAAATCGAGCACGCACAAAAACGCCGATGACCATCACTGGCCATCGGCGTTTTCATACCTTGAAGGGGTGGTTTAGCGTCGGATCAGAACGCCGGCAATACCGCGCCGTTGTACTTCTTCTCGATGAACGCTTTGACTTCAGGGCTGGTCAGGGCAGCGGCCAGTTTCTTGATGGCGTCGCTGTTCTTGTTGTCCTCACGGGCTACCAGGAAGTTCACGTAAGGCGAGTCAGCGCCTTCGATCACCAGCGCATCCTTGGTCGGGTTCAGCTTGGCTTCCAGCGCGTAGTTGGTGTTGATCATGTCCAGATCAACTTCCTTCAGCACACGTGGCAACAGGGCCGATTCCAGTTCCTTGAACTTGAAGTTGTGCGGGTTCTTGGCGATGTCCTTAGGGGTCGCCAAGGCGTTTTTCGGATCTTTCAGTTCGATCAGGCCAGCCTTCTGCAGCAGGATCAGCGCACGGCCGCTGTTGCTGCCTTCGTTCGGGATGGCGATGGTCGCGCCGTCTGGCAGATCAGCCAGTTTCTTGTACTTGCTCGAGTAGCCACCGAACGGTTCAACGTGGACGCCTTGCACGGTCACCAGGTACTTGGACTTGTCGTCCTTGTATTTGCCGGCGTTGAAGCTGTCCAGGTAAGGCTTGGTCTGGAAGTAGTTGGCATCCAGACGCTTCTCGCCTACCTGCACGTTTGGCTGCACATAGTCGGTGAAGACCTTGATTTCCAGATCCACGCCTTCTTTGGCCAGGGTCGGTTTGATCAGCTCGAGAATTTCCGCGTGCGGCACCGGAGTCGCCGCCACCACCAGTTTCTCGCCAGCCTGGGCCAGGGAAGCAGTCAGAGCAGCCGCCAATGCGGTAAACAACAGAACCTTTTTCATGCAGTGTCCTTATCGAGAATCACGGTCGCGAATGGCGACGGCTATTAATACGAGTGCCAGTGAAGTGCTATCCCCGGCGTGAAGCGGACAATACCGGGATTTTTTATTCCCGCACAATAACGTTTATTCACTTTGATATTCCATTTCGTTCATACAGAACCGAACGGCTACAACTGCTGGCTCAAACCAATCAGCAGATCTTTCAAAGCCTTACGTTCGTCGACGCTCCCGCCGATGGTGATTTGTGCCACCAGTCGTTCGATCTGAAGCTGCGGCCCAGACACTTCGGGCAGGTTCAGGTGCTCCGGCAGGATTTCATCGCCGGTGCTGACCAGCAGCGCAAAGTGAATGACGTTTTCCAGCTCACGGGTGTTGCCCGGCCAACTGTGGCGCTCCAGCAGGTGCTGCGCCGCTTCGCTGATCAACGGCACCGGCAGATCAAGGCGCTGGCTGTAGATACCGAGGAAATATTCCGCCAGCGACAGGATGTCGCCGATTCGTTCGCGCAGGGCCGGCAATTCCAGCTGACCTTCGCTAAGGTAGTGGTAAAGCCGTTCGTGGAATTTTCCGGCGTCCACCGCTTGCGCCAGATCAATGCTGGTTGCCGCCACCAGCCGCACATCCACCGGGCTTGGCTGATGTGCGCCGACGCGGGTGACTTCGTGGTTTTCCAGGGCGGCGAGCAGTTTGATCTGGATCGGCAACGGCAGATCGCCGATTTCGTCCAGATACAAGGTGCCGCCATTGGCCGAACCGAACCAGCCGGCGCGACTGCTCGCCGAACCGGTGTAACTGCCGGCGGCATAGCCGAACAGTTCGGCATCGGCGTAGGTCGGACTGATCGCGCCGCAATTGACCGAGACGAACAGACCGCTGCGATCACTGGCACGGTGGATGTGGCGCGCGAGCAGCTCTTTACCGGTGCCGGTCTCGCCACGAATCAACACCGAAATGGCACGCGGCGCGAGGTGCTCCAACTGCTCGCGCAACTGGCGGGAGCGGGGATCGACGAACACCAGCGCCTTGGCGCGAATGCTCAGGGGACTTTTTTCCGCATCGGGAAAGGTCAGCAACGGCTGACCGAACGTTTCGAAACTCATGGCAGACTCCCGCCCAGAACCGCCGGCAGACGGGGGCGTTCAGAAAAGAAAAAGGTTCAAGCGCGACGCCGGGCGTGGTGTTCCATACGGTTTTGCAGGCGATACAGATAAGCGAAACCCTGCTCCCAGCGCTGATGCCCAGACTTGACGTTGATGTGCCCCGCCCCGGCAAGAATTCCCGCCTCGGCGCCCCAGTTGCGCGCCAGCTCAAGAGCGCGCGGAGCGCTGACGGCGGCGTCGTTGTCGGAACTGACCACCTGGCTGGGGAACGGCAACAGATCGGTCGGGATCGGCGCGAAATTGCGCAACGCAGGCGCGCAGGCCGGACGCTCGACATCGGCCGGTGCGACCAGCAACGCACCGCGCACCTGACGCAGGTATTGCACGGGCGCGGTGGCAGCCCAATGTGCAACGGTGATGCAACCCAGGCTGTGAGCAATCAGGATCACCGGCGTGCTGTCGGCAGCAATCGCTTCGGCCAGCGCCGCGACCCAGTCTTCACGGCGCGGCGTCAGCCAGTCGGCCTGCTCCACGCGTGCGCTGTTGGGCAGACTGTTCTGCCAGTGGGTTTGCCAATGATCTTCTGGCGATCCTTGCCAGCCCGGCACAATCAGGTAGCGGATTGATTCGTTGCGCATGGGGAGCTCTCCTGCGTCGTGTCTGTTCCTGATCGAGTATAGGGACGGGATTTATATTCGTTAAGGAATAAGAAGCTATTTATTAAGACCCGAAAAGAATATTAGAGATACTCCTGTGGGAGCGGGCTTGCTCGCGAATGCGGTGGCTCAGCCAACATCGATGTCGATGCAGCTGACGCTTTCGCGAGCAAGCCCGCTCCCACAATGGGTCGGTGGTGAGGCTAGTTTTGCGGAATAAAAAAAGGGCCGCACCCTGCCAAGGAGACGGCCCCGGAAAAACGTAAATCCTGTTACCGCGCGGTGATCACCGACAATTTGGTAATTCCCGCCCGCTCGATCGAAGCCATGGCCCGCGCCACTTCGCCGTAGTTCACCCCGTCGTCGGCCTGCAGTTGCACGCGCACTTCCGGGTCCTTGGCCTTGGCCGATTTGAGGTTGAATTCCAGCAAGTCCGGCTGAATTTCATCCTTGTTGATAAACAGTTTGCCGGCGCCGTCGATGCTCACCACCAGCGGATCTTTCTGCTCGACCGGCGCCACCGCTTCGGTTTTCGGCAGGTTGATCGGGATCGCATTGGTCAGCAGCGGCGCGGTGACGATAAACACCACCAGCAGCACCAGCATCACGTCCACCAGCGGTGTCACGTTGATCTCGCTCAGCACCTCGTCGCTGTCTTGTGTGGAGAAGGCCATGTCAGGACGCCTCCTTCACTTTTGTCGCGTTGCCCGGTGCCGCGACCTTGTGCGCCGTCGGGTGGATCAGCACGCGAAACGAGCTCTTTTGCGCCAGGCTGTAGAAGTCGTGGGCGAAGTCATCCAGGTCCGCCGCCGTCAGTTTCAGACGACGCAAAAAGTAGTTGTAAACCAGCACCGCCGGTACCGCGACGGCGATCCCCACACCGGTGGCGACCAGTGCCGCGCCAATCGGACCGGCGACGGTTTCCAGGCTCGCCGAGCCTGCCGCGCTGATGCCTTTGAGCGCCTCCATGATTCCCCACACCGTGCCGAACAGACCAATGAACGGCGACGTACTACCAATACTCGCGACCACCGCCAGACCGGTTTCCAGCGAACGCCGTTCGCGGACGATCTGCTGGCGCAGGGCACGCTCCAACCGATCCTGATGGTTGATCGCCTGACTCAGGTCATTGGCCTGCGGCGCCTCGCCCACCTGAATCGCCGCGTAACCGGCTTGTGCCACCCGGGCCGCCGCGCCGGGTTGGGTTTCGCTCAACTCGGCGGCGGAATCCAGACTCGAGGCCGCCCAGAAGCGTTTATGAAACTTGCGATCCTGCGCCTTCAGACGACCAAACTGCACAGCCTTGAGCAGCGCCAGTCCCCAGGTGGCAACGGAAAAAACCACCAGCAGCCAGATCACCGCGCTTTCGATGGATTCCAGTGGAGAGGCCAGTAACGTCATGATGTATTCCCTCGTGTAAACATTTAGCGCGAATAGGTTTCGGTTTAATGAATCTTGAAATCGATGGGCACGCTGACCCAGCCGTCCTGGGCGACATCACCCTGCTTGGCCGGCACGAAGCTCCACTGTTTGACGGCATTGAGTGCCGCATCGTCGAGCTGTTGCCGACCACTGCTTTTCTGAATCTGGATCTCGCCCGGTTTGCCATTGGCCAACACGTGCACCCTTAACAACACCGTGCCTTCCCAGCCGCGACGCTGGGCCAGCGACGGATATTCCGGCGCCGGGTTCTTCAAATACGCGGCGTTGGCCGAGGCCGGTGTCACTGGCGCGGGAGCCGGTGGGGCGGGCGGTGCCAGGGCGGCAACCGGAGCGGCCGGTTGCGGCGGCGCGGGCGGTTGTTCAACAGCTTTGGGCGCCGGTTTCGGCACCGGTTTGGCCACCGGTTTCGGCTTGGGTTTGGGAATCGGTTTGGGTGGCGGAGGCTTCACCGCCAACTCGTCTTCAACCGGCGGCGGTGGCTCAACGACCGTTGCCGGTGGCGGCGGTTCGACCACTGGTGGCGCGGGTGGCGCCGGCCGCGAAAACTCGATGGTCATCGGCGGAATTTCCGGCGGCACGATCGGCAACGCCGGCGTCGGATGCTGGTTGATCCAGTAGATCACCGCACCGTGCACCAGCAGCGCCAGCACGCCGAGCAGAATGGTTTCACGGCGGCTCAGAATGCCCTTGGGCGCACGCTGCAAACGCAACTGCCCCAGCGGCACACGATGCGGCCGGCCGAGATCGACCAATTCGCCACTCGGCGTCTGACGCCACAGCAATTCCTGTGCGCTGGCGGCGGTCTGGACATTGCCCATTGATTCACTCCCTGCAGTCTTTTTGCGAAGTACCCGACAGGTCGCCGCAAACATCCCCCGGGCGACCGGTCGTTGGGTGAATCATTGGAGCAATCGCTTATCTCCGAAAGTAACTTTTATCGATGTGTTTAGATTTTTTACGAATATAGGTTTTCGTAGATTGTCGCAAAGCCACGGCCTGCAAGGCCTGGCGCCGAGGGCTGAATTTACAATGCTTTTCAAGCATGAAAAATATTCGGCGAAGGCATGCGAAACCCGCTCATTTCGCGCTTCTTCAGCGGTTTTGCCGGATGAATTCCAGGCCATTCAACCCGGTGTTGCCCATCATGTCCGCCGCGCTGCCCATTGACCGCAAGCGTGTGTAGGCGTGATCGGGCGAAAACATCACCCAGGCTTGCGCCGTGCCATCGGCCGTCAGCGTATTGAAAGAGATAGCGACCGGGCCTGTTGAAAAGCCATGCCTGAAATGAAAATTGCCAAATGCGATCGGGTAATCGGTGCCGGACACGGACAACGTGCCGGTAAAACTGCCGGTGCGGTCATCGCCCTCGGTCAGGGTCAAGGTTGTATCTGAAGGTTCATGACGATAAACGCCATTGATCGTGGACATGTGCAGCATCCTTGCTTGTGTTTGCGAAGAAATCTGGCGCTGGCTGCGCCTCATGCGTGGCGAACGAAGTCGCCCGGCAGGCTGCTGACCACGCCGTCATAGGTAACGCGCACGCAGTGCCCCTGCAGTTCATGAGTGCCGCGACTTGGCGAGAACAGGGTCAGGGCGAAATAACCGTGATCCTGGTTATTGGCAATCAGCGTGACCACGGTTGGCGGCTGGTAGCCGTTGAGGCTGGCATAACGGCCACTGACAATGCCGTAGTTGATGCCTTGGTGATGCAACGTGCCGCCGAAGACCCCGGTGCGGTCATCGGAATCGACAATGGTCAGAGAGGGCCCATCGAGGGTGTTGGAATAAAGCGCGTTTTGCATGTAAGCGTCCTGCTCGAATGATTGAGTTCACCTCGAGCTTAGAATCAGACGCCAGCAAACGCTGTCATCCACAGGAAACACAACCAACATGAAAATGACTTATTTCATGTAAGAAAAAAGCCGCCAGGCTCAATAGCATGACGGCTTTTTTGTGACACAAAATTACTGTTTAACAAACTCTCCAGCCAGGCCAACAACATCACCATCAAAGTTGGTACGCGAACCCACCGCACGAACTTTTGAGTAGTTGTGATCCGGCGAGAACAGCGTCCAGGATTGATAACCGGTGCCGTCATTCAGAGCCGCGAAGGTGATGATCGTAGGCTGCCCGGTGCTGTTCTGGAAATGGTAATGCCCGTAAGCGATGTCGTAGTTCACGCCGTTCTGACTGAACTTGCCGCTGAAGGTGCCGCTGGAATCGTTGCCATCGGTAATCGTCAGTTTGGCGCCAGCGTTAGCGTTTACATAATTGCCATTAATGCTCGACATAACGTGATTTCCTTTATCGTTGGATAAGTGTCTTCCGATGAGAGCAAGTTCCCTCCTGGAAACTCACGACACTCAGGATGGTTGGCCATTCACTTATTGTCCACGCGACTTTTCAACGAAATTGCAATAAGCAGTATTCAAACCGCACATAACTTATCGCCATTCATTCGAGCATTAATTCCTTTTCAACTAACGACTGGCACTGGTCTGCTGCACTGCCGATGTCGGGGCAATCACGGCGGTCTCGGAGCGCGGCGTACCCTTCGGCACCCAGTCGTAACTCACGGGCAACGCCCGATAGACCCAGTTGCTGATCGCGTCGCTGCCCGGTGCTTTACCCAGATAAGGACTGACGTATTCCCAGACGTTTTCGCCGCCGGCCGTAACCTGGAAAAAGCGCCCGTTCATGCCTTCGTCGATCAGCGTATTGCCGTTGGGCAAACGTCGCGCGCTGCTGATGAACGAGCTATAGAACGCCCACCCCGGCTGCTTCGAATTCGCCGCGCTGTACTGCCAGACGATTTCATTTTTCTGCGGGTCGATTTCCAGCACTCGCGAGCCGGAAATAAGCCCGAGGGTGACGTTCGGATACCCCGCCGAACCCTGGTTGTCGAACACCAGCAGGTTGCCCGCACCGGGCAGCCCGGCAGGGATGATGTGCGCGTCGTGCTGGCCGACAAATTGATCCACCGGACGCGGCAGTTTCTGTGCGGTTTTCGGGTTGATCAGCGGCAGGTTCGGGCCGAGGCGCCAGACCACTTTGCCGCTGTGTTTGTCGATGATCGCGATGAAGTTGGCGTTGCGTGAATCGAGCAACAGGTTATCTGGATTGAAGCGCTTGTCCCCGGCATCGAACCACTTGTTCGGCCCGACCACGCTGAGGTTGTTGATGTGCAGGTAATCCGGGTTGTCGCTGGCGCGCACCAGCTTCAGTTGCTCCTGGGTGAAGCCGAATTCGTTGAGGTGTTCCGAGGCCAGCCACTGCCATTTCACCTGCCCGTCGGGGCTGACTTCGTAGATCGCATCGTCGATCACCTCGGGCACTTTGAAGCCTTTGACCTTGTGCACCTTGTTCGCCAGCACCACGGTGTTGCCGTTGCTCAGGCGCCGCTGATCATGGTGTTGCTGCGCTGCGCCGCCGGGCGCCTTGTCGCCCCACTGCCAGACCACTTTGCCGTTCCAGTCCAGCTCGCCGACGCTCTGATTGCCCAGGCCGTTACCGGCGGAGCCGAGCTTGCCCGGATCCTTGTCGCTCAGTTGCAACAGCACATGCCCGCGCTCGCCGCCGACCAGTTGCGGGTCGATGATCGCCGACGGAAACCCCGCCTGCGGCCAGGTTTTCACCTCGTTGCCGTTCATGTCGATCAGGTGCGTCTGCTTGTCGGCACCACTGAAGATCACGTACTGATTGAACGCCTTGTCCGGGTCGTAACGGGTGACGCCGGTCGGGTACACGCTGGGTGCGGCGAACACCGTGGTACTCAACGCTGCGCCGGATAACAACAGCGCTAAAGCGGTTTTGCCTGGCAACATGATGCAGCTCCTTGAATGACAGATCAGAAGTCGTAGCGACCGGTAACGCCAAGGGTGCGCGGCGTACCGAGCAGGCCTTCATAACCGCCGTTGCCGCCGGTCCACAGGGTCGTGTAGTAGGTCTTGTCGAAGGCGTTTTTCAGCCACAGCGAAACGTCCCACTGGCCCTGATTGAAATCGCCGCGCAGACCGGTGGACAGGTTGACCACCGCGTAGCTCGGGATCTGCCCGTAATCGGAATCCTCGACCGTGCCCACCGCTTTGGAGCGGAACGCGTAACTGCCGGTGACGTAGGGTTGCAGACCGTTGGCCAGATTCCATTCGTATTTGCCGTTGGCGTTGCCGATCCATTTCGACGCGCCGACCACCTGGTGGCCGCTGAGGTCGCAAGAGGCCGGTGCGCCCGGTGCCTGGCTGACTTCCGGCGGGCACGGTGCATCTTTGTACGAGAGGTAGCTGACGTCGTTGTACGAGCCGTTGAAGTTCAGGGTCAGGCCGCGCAACGGGATCACCGTGCTTTCAAATTCGACGCCGCGCGAGCGCACCGAGCCGGCGTTGGTCAGGTATTGCACGCGGTTGAGGTCGTCGTAGGCGTTGGTCTGATAGGCGTTGACCTGAGTCCAGAAAACGTTGGCGTTGAGCTGCAGACGCCGGTCCCACAAGGTGCTTTTGAAACCGAGTTCGGCGTTGTTCGCGCGTTCGGTGCCGATCAGCAGCGAGTCGGCGCCGGCGGTTGGCGCCGAACCCACTGCGAGGTTCACCCCACCGGATTTTTCGCCGTGGGACAGCGTGGCGTAACCGAGCAGATCATCGGTGATGCGATAGCTGAGGTTGAGCAATCCGGAGGGGCTTGAGCTGTACTGATTGAGATCGCCGGAATCGTAGGCGCCAGTGCGTCCGCGGCGTGCCGTGGCCGCTGCACCGGTGACAGTGGCGCCACCGACCGGCGCATCGCGGGTGACCCAGGCGTTCTTCTCTTCATAGGTGCCACGCACCCCGGCAGTGAAGTCCAGGCGCTCGGTGAGGTGCCAGGTGCCTTGGGCGAACAGGGCGAAGCTGTCGGTCTTGATGTGGCCGTTGCCGACGCTGCCGACGTTGGCCAGGGCACCGCGTGGCGTGCCGTTCCAGATGTCGGCCTGCGGGCCGTAATAGGCGAAGGATTTGTTGTCCAGATCCGAGCCGAAGTAGTAAGCGCCCACCACGTAATCGAAGAACTCGCCCTTGGGCGAGGCCAGGCGAAATTCCTGCGAGTACTGTTTGTCTTCGACCGAAACCCCGGCATTGTAGGTCGCCGCGACGTTGAGACCGTCGTCGTTGGCCGGGGTGAAATTCCAGAAGCGATAGGAGCTGATCGAGGTCAGGGTGAAATCGCTCGGCAGCGTCCAGTTGGCCTCCACCGACGTGCCGCCCTGATGCACGGTGACGTGCTGGTCGTTGTCCAGATTGACCTTGCGGTGCGAGCCGTTGACCAGCGTCGCGCCGGCGGCATTGGCCCGCGATTGGTAGAGGTTGACGCCGTTGATGGTCGGCCCGGTGTTGTACAGCACGCGGGTGCCGGCGCTGGAGTCCTCTTCGTTGTAATCGCCGATCCAGCGCAGATTGAAATCTTCGTTGGGCTTGAACAGCAACTGCGCGCGGAAGCCATCGCGCGAGCCACCGTTCAGGTCATGGCCGTTGTATTCGTTCTTGATGTCGCCGTCGCTGCGGGTGCGATAGGCCGAAAAGCGTCCGGCCAGTTGATCGTTGAGCGGCCCGGAAATGGTGCCCTTGGTCTGGAAGTAGCCGTCCTCGCCGAACGAGGTTTCGATGCTGCGCTCAGGGGTGAAGGTCGGCGCGCGGGTGCTGATGTTGATCACCCCGGCGGTGGTGTTCTTGCCGAACAGCGTGCCCTGCGGCCCGCGCAGGACTTCGAGCTGTTCGATGTCCATCAGGTCGAACACCGCCATCCCCGGACGGCCCAGATACACGTTATCGATGTACAGACCGACGCTGCCTTCCAGGCCGTCGCTCGCCGGGTTGTTGCCCAGTCCACGAATCGACACGCTGGACTGGCGCGCGTGCATGTAGGCGACGTTGACGCTCGGCACCAGTTGCTGCAAATCCTGAATCCGGTAGACCCGCTGCGTCTCCAGATTCTGCCCGCTGACCACGCTCATCGGCGTCGGCACGTCTTGCGAACTTTCTTCGCGCCGGCGCGTGGTGACGGTCACGGTTTCCAGCTGCGAGCTGTTGGCCGCCGGTTTGCCGGCCGGCGCCGGTGGCGGTGCTTCGGCCTCGGCGGCGTAGCTGTGAGTCCAGCTGGCGCTCCCCGCCAGCAACAGGGCCAGAGGCAGGCGTTTGAGCCGTCGTGGCGTTAAGGGTGACGCAAGGTTCAACGGACTCATGGCGCGGCTCCTGGTCAAAAAACACACAGACATCTTCAGTACTGCATATTCTTTTCAGTTATTTATTTATGGATTTACAAATATTTACTGCATAAGAGATTGCCTTTATAAGGAGTCGACCTAATGCATATCCAATGCATTTCCCGGATATTTTTTATGTGAAAAATGCATATCGACTTGCGCCAACTTCGACACTTCATCGCCCTCGCCGAACAACGCAGCTTCGTCGCCGGCGCGCAGGCGGTGAACCTGTCGCAGTCGGCGTTCAGCCGCAGCATTCAGGCGCTGGAACACAGCGTCGGCTGTCAGCTGGTCGATCGTGGGCGCAAGGACCTGCCGCCGACCAAACAGGGTCAGGTACTGCTCGAACATGCACGCCGACTGGTCAGCGGCGCACAGCAGATGGCCAACGAGATCAGTCAGTTCAATGGTCTGGAAGCCGGCGAGCTGCGCTTCGGTTGCGGCCCGGCGCCGGCAGCCGGATTGATCCCGCGCGCGATCGGCGCGTTCATCGGGCGCTACCCGAAAGCGCGGGTGCAATTTCAGGTCGATGACTGGCAGAGCCTGAGCAAACGCCTGCTCAATGAGGAATTCGAATTCTTCGTCGCCGACACCCGGCACTTCGAAGCCGATCCGGATTACCTGACGTATCGCTTGCGGCCGCGCAAATGGCATTTCTGTTGCCGTGCCGGGCATCCGTTAGCGGCACTTGAACGGGTTTCGGCCGAACAATTGATGAGCTATCCACTGGCGGTGAGCATTCGTCCGCCGAACTTGCGCAAGGTCATCGTCGACCTCAGCGGTCGCCCGGATTTCACGCCAAATGTGGAATGCGAAAACAGCTCGAGCCTGCTCAGCGTGGTGCTGCGTTCGGATGCGATCGGCATTGTCGGGGCGTATTCCGATGCGCTGCATCAGGCCAAGGGTGAGCTGGTATGTTTGCGGATCGACGGCCTGGCGGATGATCTGGAGGAGCTGTACACGCGCTACGGGATTGTCAGTCGCGCGGGGTATCGGTTGTCGCCGCTGGCCGAGGCGATGATTGAGCAGATCAAGGCAATTGATGCGGTGGATGAGGAGGTGTGTTCGCTGGAGAATTTTGCAGTCTGATCCACCGCCTTCGCGAGCAAGCCCGCTCCCACATTTGGAACGCGTACTCCTGTGGGAGTGGGCTTGCTCGCGAAGGCATCGCCACAGGCACCGATGCATCCACTGCATAAAACCCATTCCCCAAATGCACTTGCCGAACACCCCCGCCGAAAGCGAAAACCCTCGCCTGTCTTTCTGACCGGTGAACCCCATGTCCAACCCGCAAAACCCTGTGCGCAATGTGCTGTACATCATGTGCGATCAGCTGCGCCGCGATTACCTGTCCTGCTACGGTCATCCGCATCTGCACACGCCGAACATCGATCGCCTGGCCGCCGCAGGCGTGCGCTTCAGCCGTGCCTACACCCAGGGCACGATCTGCGGCCCGTCGCGGATGTCGGCCTACACCGGGCGCTACGTCAGCAGCCATCAGGTCGCATGGAACGCCGTGCCGTTGCCGCTGGAAGAACTGACGATCGGCGATTACCTGCGCCCTCACGGCATTCGCACCGCGCTGGTCGGCAAGACCCACGCCACGGCCAATGTCGACGCCTTGCAGCGTCTGGCGATCAACCCGGACAGCGCGCAGGCCGAGGTGCTCAACGAGGTCGGTTTCGAGCCGTACTTTCGCCACGACGGGATCTTCCCCGACGACCCACTGTTCGACGACAAGCGCGAATCCGCGCCCTACACCCATTACCTGCGCGAGCAGGGCTTCGACGGGCGCAACCCCTGGCACGACTGGGCCAACGCCGCCGAAGGCGAGAACGGCGAAATCCTCAGCGGCTGGCAGATGCGTCATGCGCATTTGCCAGCGCGAATTCCCGAGCAGTTCTCAGAGACTGTCTACACTACAAATCGAGCCATCGACTTCATCACCGAGCAAGGTGAGAAATCCTGGTGTTTACACCTCTCCTACATCAAACCGCACTGGCCCTACATCGTACCGGCGCCATACCACGCCTTGTACAGTACGAAATCGATTCTCGAACCGGTCCGCGCGACGCCCTCCGAAGCGAGCAAACACCCCGTATACGCGGCGTTTCGCCAGCATGAGGAAAGCCTCAACTTCTCCCGTGATTCAGTACGATTGAATGTAATCCCCACCTACATGGGCCTGATCAAGCAAGTGGATGATCAGCTCGGGCGGCTGTTCGATTTTCTGCAGAGCAACGGTCGTTGGGATGACACCTTGATCGTGTTCACCAGCGATCACGGCGACTTTCTCGGCGACCACTGGCTGGGCGAGAAGGAGTTTTTGCTGGAACAGGCAGTGGGCGTGCCCCTGATCGTGCGCGACCCGCGCGCCGCGGCGGACATCACTCGGGGCACGGTGGATGAGCGGCTAGCGGAAACCATTGATGCCTTGCCAACGTTTCTCCAGGCGCTGGGCCTTGCGGGCGCCGAGCATCGGCTGGAAGGACACTCGCTGATCCCGCTGTTGCACGGGGAAAATCCCGACTGGCGCCGCTACGCCATCAGCGAATACGACTACGCCTTTCAGGCCCCGGCACGCGAGCGACTTGGCCAGCCGATCGACCGTTGCCGCATGACCATGGTGCGCAGCGAGCGCTGGAAATACCTGGCGTACGACGGCTTCCGGCCGCAGTTGTTTGATCTGCTGAATGATCCGCAGGAGCTGCGCGATCTGGGTGAGGATCCGGCCTACGCGGCGGTGCGCGAGGAGCATGCGGGGTATCTGTTCGAGTGGGTGCGCGGCTTGAAGCGGCGGACCACGATCAGTCATCAGGAGATTGATTTGCGCGGGCAGCGGTTTCGCTATGGCGAGCCGGAGACCGAGAAAGTCGTGCAGATTGGCGTTTGGTGAATCAAAAGCTTCGCGAGCAAGCCCGCTCCCACAGGGCCATATGTTGTTCACATCCATCGTGTTCAACACACCTCCACTGTGGGAGCGGGCTTGCTCGCGAAGAGGCCCGATCAGACGCCGCCGATATCAAGTCCTTTGATTGTTTGACTGCGCTGCCCATTCACCCCAACCGGCACTTCACCCTTGAGCGTCACCCGCCGCACGATGCGATCCTGAGTGCCGTAATCATCAATCGCATAATGCTGAGTCGAACGGTTATCCCAGATCGCCACATCACCCGCCTTCCAGCGCCAGCGCACGGTGTTTTCCTGACGGATCACATGGCTCTGCAACAGGCCAAACAAATGTGCCGAATCGGCTTGCGAATAACCCTTGATGCGTTTGACGAAGTGCCCCAGCAACAAACTTTTCTCGCCGCTGATCGGATGCACACGCACCACCGGATGCTCGGTCTCGTAGACGGTCGAGGTGAAGACCTTGCGATAGCGCTCCAACTTCTCCGCCGACACGTCCGGCTTGGCCCCGGCGTAGTCGTATTCGTTGCTATGTACGGCGACCAGTTTGTCCGCCAGCTCGCGCAGTTCGCTCGGCAGTTCGTTGTAGGCGGTCGCGGTGTTGGCCCACAGGGTGTCGCCACCGAAGGCCGGCGCCACCACCGAGCGCAGGATCGAGGCTTTCGGGTAGGCGTCGACGAAGGTCACGTCGGTGTGCCAGGAGTTGGCGCGCTGGCCCTCGGCCCCGTCCAGCTCCAGCAGATACCGCGTGCCCTCACGCACCGGTACGGTCGGATGCGCCACCGGCTCGCCGAGCAGATGGGCGAAGGCTTCCTGGCGCTGATCGTCGAGCTGGGTCTGCTCGCGGAAAAACACCACCTTGTACTGGATCAGCGCTTGCTGAATGGCTTCGACCGTGGCGGCGTCCAGTTCACCGGACAGGTGCACGCCACGAATCTCGGCGCCGATACGGCCGGCCACCGGATGGATTTCCAGCGCGTGGACAGCAGGTTTTACAGCGAGTGCGGCATTGCTCATGGGTAGACCCTCATCGACTGCTTGCGGTTGGGCGACAGCGAAACATGGCTCTATCTATATTCCATTTACATCTAATAGATATTCACATGCTTCGTTGACGGAATAAGAGCTTGCATTTAAAACCTCAAGCAACCCTCGTCGCAAATGCCTTCGAGCTATTTTTAGGATGCCGGGAAAGCATATGGATCTTCGCCAGTTGCGCTACTTCATCGCCCTCAACGAACACCGCAGTTTTGTCCGTGCGGCGGACGCGATGGGCATCACTCAACCGGCGTTCAGCCGCAGCATTCAAGGGCTGGAGCAAGAATTCGGCTGCGTGCTGGTGGATCGCGGCAACAAGGATCTGCGCCCGACACCCGAAGGCCAGGTGGTGCTGCAACACGCCCTGACCCTGGTGCAGGGCGCGGCGTTGCTCAGCGCTGAAGTGACGCAAATGACCAAGCTTGATGCCGGGGAGCTGCACTTTGGTTGCGGCCCGGCGCCAGCGGTGAAACTGGTCCCGGATGCGGTGGCGCAATTCATCAACGCGCACCCGAAAGTACGCACCTGTTTTCAGGTGGATAACTGGGAAAAGCTCAGCCGCGCGCTGAGCCGCGAAGAGATCGAATTCTTCATCGCCGACATCCGCCATTTCGAGGCCGATCCAAACTTCCAGACCCAGGCCCTTACGCCCAAGCGCGGGGTGTTTTTCTGCCGGCCCGGGCACCCGCTGCTGGCCAAGGAGAGCTTGTCGACCAACGACATGTTCGACTACCCGCTGGCGACCACATTGATCCCGCCGGGGATTCGCAAACTGCTGGCGAACCTCAGCGGCCGGATCGATTTTTCCCCGACCATCGAGACCGAGCATTTCCCGGCGCTGGTGAAAGTGGTGCTGCAATCGAATGCCATCGGCATCGGTACGGAAGAGGCGTTTTACGAGGACATTGCTCAGGGTTCGCTGGCGCTGTTGCACTGGCGCAATCTGCCGCAGAACCTGGAGAGCATGAACGCGCGCTGCGGGATTGTCAGTCGTACCGGGTTTCGCTTGTCGCCGGCAGCAAGAGCGATGATCGAGACATTGGTGGCGGTGGATAAGCAGGAAGTCTGCATCGCGGTTTGAGGACGCCTTCGCGAGCAAGCCCGCTCCCACGGTGAATTGTGGTGAACACAGATTTTGTATTCACGCCGATCCACTGTGGGAGCGGGCTTGCTCGCGAAGAGGCCCGTCCAGACACTGGAGATTCAGAGCTTGGCCGCCGCCAGTTCAGGCGCCACCCAATCACTGACCTTGAACGGCTTGCGAATCAGCTTCTGCTGCGCCGCCAGATCCACCGAGTCCTGTAACTTGCCGAGGAACACCGGGTCCAGCGTCGACGGGAACACCTCGCTGAGTTTCTGATCCGCCAGATCCTGGGTCAGGATCACCGGTGGATAACTCGCCAGCCCCGACACCAGTTGCACATAAGCGTCCTTGTTGCTGTCCTGAGTCAGCCAATCCACGGCCTGCTGCTGCGCCTTGAGCAGTTTCGCCACGACCTCCGGGTGCCCGTCGACAAACTTGCCGGTGCCAACCAGCACCGATTGCACACTGCCGGCACCACCCAGATCCTTGGTGTTCAGCGGCAATTCCGCCAGCCCCTTGGCTTGCAGCGCCGTCAGCCCTGAGCTGCCCCACGACGCGTCGATCTGTTTCGCCGCCAGTGCCGCGACCGCGCCGCTGAAGTCGAGATTGATCACTTTCAGGTCCTTCTCGCTCAAGCCCTGACTGGCCAGCGCCGCATCAAACGACAGCTGCGTGGCGGTGCCACGGAAGATCGCCACGCGCTTGCCTTTCAGATCCTGCAGGGTCTTGATCCCCGACCCCGGCACCACGCCCAGATACTGTTTCACCCCACGCGCACTGGCGCTAAGCAAACGCGTGTCGAGGCCATTGGACTTGCCGATGATCGCCGCGAGGTCGCCCAGATATGCCAGATCGACCTGACCATTGGCAAACGCTTCGTTGATCACCGGCCCGGCGCCCTTGAAGAAGCTCCACTGAATCTTGATGCCTTGATCGGCGAAGGCTTTTTCGAAGATCTGCTGGTCACGCAGCACGTCCACCACACCGCCGCCGCTGTGCTGGGTGCCGGCGCTCAGGTCAGGCACGGCGATCCTGATTTCCTTGAGTTCGTCAGCCTGCGCGTTAAACGCCAGCAGGCCCGCCAGTGCCGGAATGGCAAACAGACTGAAGACTCGTTTGAAGGGACGGTTCATGGGTACGGCTCCTTGATCACGACAGGCGTTGAGGAGCCGAAAGTAGGCCGAAGCATGACCTTCGCTTAAATACTATAAATGCACATTTTTATAGCCTTTAGCGCTAAGCGTGAAATCACGCGGGCTGCAGCGGCGTATGCATTAACAGCATCGAAAATATTCTTCGAATGCATTGGATGCGCGTCGCGCTGCAAGCCTTAAATGGTCTTGCTTATCTCTCAATAGAATTGATTTAAATTTTTATAGATCGATTTTGCATATACCGCTAGCCAATTGTGGGAGCGGGCTTGCTCGCGAAGAGGCCGTGTCATTCACCATCATCGGTGCCTGACACTCCGTCTTCGTGAGCCAGCCCACTCCCACACAGGCACAGCGGTTCGCCATGCAACCCGACAACGGAGGTCACCCATGGCCCGTGATTCCCTGCTCAGCCTGCCGCTGCCCGCGCCACCTCTGAAAAGCCGGCGCGCGTGGCCGAGCCTCAACCAACGTCTGTTGCCATGGCTGTTGCCGATCAGCCTGTTCGCTCTGTGGTGGCTGGCCGCACGCAATCAATGGATGAGCGAGCAGATCCTGCCGGCGCCATCGCTGGTGTGGAACAGCGCCATCGAGCTGTCCCAGGGCGAGTTGTGGAGTCATTTGTGGATCAGCCTGCAACGTCTGCTCTGGGGCTTGCTGGCAGGGATCTCAGCTGGTGCGCTGCTGGGTGCCGCGCTGGGCTTCAGCCGTCGCCTCGAACGCCTGGTCTTCCCGACGTTCGCCGGTCTGGCACAGGTACCGACGCTGGCGTGGATTCCGCTGTTCATGGTGTTTTTCGGCATCGGCGAAGTGCTGAAACTGGTGGTGCTGATCAAGGCCATCGTGGTGCCGGTGACCCTGCACACCCTGGTCGGCGTTCGTGATGCGCAACCGAAACTGCGCGAAGCCGCCGCCGTACTGCGCCTGCCGTCGTACTTGCTGATCCGGCGTCTGGTGTTGCCTGCCGCACTGCCGGCGTTCATGGCCGGCGTGCGTCTGGCCCTGGCCGCAGGCTGGACTTCATTGCTGGCGGTGGAGCTGTTGGCGTCCAGCGAAGGCATCGGCTACCTGATGGTCTGGGCACGGCAACTGTTCATGCTCGACATCGTGTTCGTGTGCATCGTGGTCATCGGTGTGCTCGGTGTAGCGATGGATCGCGGCATCGGTTTTCTCGACCGCAAACTGGTGCACTGGCCGCACCCGGCGACTGCGGAAATCCGCCGTGGCCCGCACTATCAAGGCTGGCAGAGGCTGCAACCGTGGCTGTTGCCCCTGAGCCTGATTGGCGTCTGGCAAGTGGCGAGCGATCAGCAGTGGGTCGATGCGAACATCCTGGTCAGCCCGCTGGCGGTACTGGAAACGACCAGGAACGGTCTGCTCGACGGCACGCTGATCAGCGGCATGGCCTTGAGCCTCGGTCGTACCCTTGGCGGGTTGCTGCTGGGCGGCGGACTCGGTTTCGCCCTCGGCCTGTTGCTGGGTCTGTCGCGCACCAGCGAACGGCTGCTCGGCCCGACTCTCGCCGCCATTCGCCAGATCGCGATTTTCGCCTGGGTGCCGCTGCTCACCGCGTGGTTCGGATTGGGTGAATTGGCGAAGTGGGTGTTCGTCGCCCTCGCCGCGTTTTTCCCGCTGTTCATCGCCACCCAGCGCAGCGTCGCCAACCTCTCGCCACAACTCAACGAAGCCGCGCAGGTGCTGCGCCTGAGCCTCGGCCAGCGCCTGCGTCGTCTGGTGCTGCCGGGTGCGGCGCCGGGGATTTTCGCCGGGCTGCGCCTGAGTCTGATCTACGCCTGGCTCGGCACCATCGGCGCCGAATATTTCATGCCGTCCAACGGCGGCATCGGCAGCCAGATGATCGGCGCCCAACAACTGCTGCGCATGGACCTGATCATGGCCGGGATGCTGCTGGTCGGCCTCACCGGCGCCCTGCTCAACCTCATCGGCCAACGCCTGGAAATTCGCGCTACTCGCTGGAGACACGCATGAACGCACCGATTGTCAGCTTCACCCATGTAGGCAAATCCTTCGACGTTGACGGTTTCGAACTGGAGGCGATTCGCGAATTCAACCTCGACATCGCCGAGGGCGAATTTGTCGCCATCGTCGGGTCCAGCGGTTGCGGCAAATCCACCTTGCTGCGTTTGCTGGTGGGTCTGGATACGCAGTTTCGCGGGCAGATCAGCGTCGATGGCAAAGCCGTCAACGGCATCGGCGGCGAGCGCGGCATCGTGTTTCAGGAGCATCGGCTGTTCCCGTGGCTGACCGTGGCCGACAACATCGGTCTGGGCCTGGTCAACGAGCCGCTGAGCACCGCCGAAAAGCAGCAGCGCATCAACGATTTCATCGATCTGGTCGGCCTGCGCGATTTCACCCGCGCCTATCCGCACCAGCTCTCCGGCGGCATGGCCCAGCGCGTGGCGATTGCCCGTGGACTGGTCGCCAGCCCACGGATTCTGCTGCTCGACGAACCCTTCGGCGCACTCGATGCGCTGACCCGCCAGCAGATGCAGGACGAACTGCTGGCGATCCGCGACCGGGCGAAAATCACCACGATCCTCGTCACCCACGACGTCGAAGAAGCGATCTTTCTCGCCGATCGCGTGGTGGTGATGGAGCCGCGTCCGGGACGGATCAAGCAAGTGGTCGACATCGCCTTGCCGCACCCGCGTCAGCGCAGCAGTTTCGACTTCCATCAGCTGCGCGAAGAGCTGCTGCACGAACTGACCAGTGACGACCATTACCAACCGAGCCTGCCGGTCCAGATCCGCGATCTGCCGCTGTCGTTCATTGCCTGCTGAGAGGAGCTTTTCGATGCCGCAACGCCCCAACTTTCTGGTGATTCTGGCCGACGATCTCGGCTTCTCCGACATCGGCGCCTTCGGTGGCGAAATCGCCACGCCGAACCTCGATGCCCTGGCCAATAACGGCCTGCGCCTGACCGATTTCCACACCGCTCCGACCTGCTCGCCAACCCGCTCGATGCTGCTGACCGGCACCGACCACCACATCGCCGGCATCGGCACCATGGCCGAAGCGCTGACCCCGGAGCTGATCGGCAAACCGGGTTACGAAGGCTACCTCAACGACCGCGTTGTGGCCCTGCCCGAGCTGCTGCGCGAGGCCGGTTACCAGACGTTGATGAGCGGCAAATGGCACCTCGGCCTGACCGCTGAACTGGCGCCGCAGGCCCGCGGTTTCGAACGTTCGTTCTCGCTGCTGCCGGGTGCGGCCAACCACTATGGTTTCGAGCCGACCTACGATGAACACACCCCTGGCCTGCTGAAATCGACTCCGGCGCTGTACATCGAAGACGACACCTTTATCGATGAGCTGCCCAAGGATTTCTACTCGTCGGACGCCTTCGGCGACAAGCTGCTGCAGTACCTCAAGGAGCGCGATCAGAGCCGGCCGTTCTTCGCTTACCTGCCCTTCTCCGCACCGCACTGGCCGTTGCAGGCACCGGCCGAGGTGGTCGAAAAATACCGTGGCCGCTACGACGCCGGTCCCGAAGTCTTGCGTCTGGAGCGCCTGGAAAAACTCAAGGCGCTGGGCCTGATCGAGCCGGATGTCGAGCCGCATCCACTGATTCAACTGAATGCGCAATGGGCTGCGCTGAGCGCTGAGCAGCGACAGATTTCTGCGCGGGCCATGGAGGTCTACGCGGCCATGGTCGAGCGCATGGACTGGAACATCGGCCGGGTGGTCGATTACCTGCGCCAGCAGGGCCAACTCGATAACACCTTCATCCTGTTCATGTCCGATAACGGCGCCGAAGGCGCGCTGCTGGAAGCGTTCCCCAAGTTCGGCCCGGAACTGCTGACTTACCTCAATCAGCATTACGACAACAGCCTCGACAACATCGGCCGCGCCAATTCCTACGTCTGGTACGGGCCGAGCTGGGCGCAGGTGGCGACGGCGCCGTCACGGCTGTTCAAGGCGTTCACCACCGAAGGCGGGATTCGCGTACCGGCGCTGCTGCACTATCCGCAATTGCCAATCAAAGGGCAGATCAGCCACGGCTTCGGCACGGTGATGGACATCACCCCGACGATTCTCGATCTGGCCGGCGTGCGCCATCCGGGCAAGCAATGGCACGGCAAACCGGTGGCGCCGCTGCGCGGTAAATCGTGGCTGGGCTTTTTGTCTGGCGAGACGGCGCAGGTGCATGACGAGCACACCGTCACCGGTTGGGAATTGTTTGGCCGCCGGGCGATTCGCCAAGGGTCGTGGAAAGCCGTGTGGATCCCCGGGCCGGTGGGGCCGGCGACCTGGCAGCTTTATGACTTGAACAGCGATCCGGGGGAGATTCATGATCTGGCGTCGAGTCAGCCGGACAAGCTCAACAGCTTGATCGGGCATTGGCAGAAATATGTGGAGGAGACCGGGGTAATTTTGAGTGCTTCGCCGTTTCAGCCGGATTGAGGTTGCCTGATTCGGTGCCTTCGCGAGCAAGCCCGCTCCCACAGTTGAAATGCGTTCCCCTGTGGGAGCGGGCTTGCTCGCGAAGAGGCCCGCAAATTCACCATCAAGCCTGAGCCGTACGCGCCTCCTCCGCTACCACTTCATCCCGACGAACAAACCGGTTCGCCCGCCCAAACGTGCCGAAATCATTGAACCGCACGCCCATCTCGCGCATCACCTTGTGCGCCACCGGCACGGTCAGCTGCCGGATGTAAAACGGTTCCTTCACCACAAAATGGTGAATCCCGTGGCTGCTGCCGAAGTTGAAGCAGAATGCCTGCAACGGCCACAGCCACCATGGGTTCAACACCTGGCATTGCTGCAGCACGTTGCCCGCCTCGATGTCACCGTAGTAATGCATGTTCGAGCTGATGAAGTGCAGGCAAAAGGTGCGCAGCACGTTCGGGCCGATGATCACCACCGCCGCGATATCGATCACCTGCATCACCGACAGCGTGGTCGCCGACCATTCAATCGGCGAACCCATGAGGTAGGCAATGCCATTCGCCGCATGGAAGCCGAGAAACACATACCACGCGCCCCAATGCACCAGCGCCAGCGGCGCATAGACCTTTAGCGTGCGCTTGATGATGTTGATTTTGTGCGCCCAGGTCCTGGCCCGCAGCATGCGGATGAACGCCGACATCACGTTGTCGCCGACCATCAGCAACCGCGCAAGACCCCAAGGCTCGCCGTTGGTGATCGCGCGTTCTTCCATATCGGTTTCGGTGCCGGAGACCTTGTGGTGATTGAGGTGCAGATGGCGGCGGATCCACGGGTTGATCGTGCTCGGCCGCGCCAGCCACACCAGGCCCATCATCAGGTTGTGCGGCACGCGCTGCTTGCGGAAATACATGCTGTGGATCAGGTCGTGTTCCAGCTCATGGGTCAGGGACGCGAAAAACGCATTCAGCAGCAGGCACACCCACCACGCCATGTGGCCAGTGATGTACAGCGTCGCCGAACCGATCATCCCGGCCAGAGCAAAGGCCAGAATGCCCGCGCCGAGGGCGTCCTGGTGCTGCAAAATCGGGTAGCGCTGACGCAACTCGACGCCCTTGGCCAGCACCACTTCGCGAATATGCGCTGATCGCTGGGCAGCATTGTGTCGCTGGGGACTTGCAGAAGTACGGTCCATGCTTCCATCCTCTGGTTATTGATGTTCGCATCCTGCCTTGCGAAAGCTGTATTGATGGTAGCCGTGAACGCCAACCTGTTGACCGGAAGCGCCAATCAGCATGAAGGAACCGACCTCGCTCGCCAGCTGGACCCGTGCCTTGCGCAAGCAACTCGATGCGCTGGGGCTGGACAGTCTCGGCCTGTGCCAACAGGCCGGACTCGATCCGCAGTTGATGGACGACCCGAACGCGCGCTATCCGTTGTCCGGCACCACGCGCCTGTGGCAACTGGCAGTACAGTTCAGCGGCGATCCGGCGATCGGTCTGCGAGTGTCGCGCTTCGTCAGCCCGACCACGTTCCATGCGCTCGGTTACGCGCTGGTGGCCAGCGGCAGCCTGCGTGAGGTGTTCGAGCGTATCGTGCGTTATCACCCGGTGGTCAGCGATGCGCTGGAACTGGAGCTGAGCCGCAGCGATGATCGCTATCTGTTTCGCCTGAAAATTCCGTCAGGCAATCCGGCGCCGGCCTTCGAAGCCATCGACGCGTTTGCCGCGATCTACGTACGCACCTGCCGCAATCGCCTAGGTCGCGATTACGCGCCGCTGGCGGTGTACCTGCGCCGCCCGGAACCGTCCGATGCGCATCAGTGGCACAAGGTGTTCCGCGCCCCGGTGCATTTCTCCTGCGCCGAAGATCGCCTGGAATTCGCCCTCGCCGACTTCGACAGCCACCTCGACGACGCCAACCCGGAACTGGCCGAACACAACGAAACCGTGCTCAAGCGCACCCTGGCCCAGCTCCAACCGCTGACCTGGGAGCGCAAGGTGCGCGACGCCATCGAAGAGCAACTGCCCGAAGGCGAACCCAGCGCCGAACGCATCGCCCAGGCCTTGCACCTGAGCTTGCGCAGCCTGCAACGGCACTTGGCGGATGAGGGCTGTCGCTTCGACACGCTGCTCAACGAGAGCCGCGAAAACCTCGCGCTGCTGCACCTGCGCGATCCGCAGTGTTCGTTGAGTGAAGTCAGTTACCTGCTGGGGTTTGCCGACACCAGCAGCTTCAGCCGCGCGTTCAAGCGCTGGACGGGGATGACGCCGGGGCAGTTTCGCGATCAGTTGCGCTGAACATCAGCCCTTGATCAAGCTGCGTTGCAGGCCGGCAGTCCACTGTTCGATCATCGCCTCGCCTACTTCGGCAAAATCGGGGTACTTGCGGCTGTGTCTGGCCATTTCCTCAATCGCCATCTGCATGCCGTGAGCCACTTGTTGCAGTAATTCGTTGCAACGCGCCTCGGTCAGGTTGCATGCCGTACGACCGAACCGCACCAGCATCTTGTACTTGGGCCAGGCTTTTGAACCGCCCAGCAGCAGCGCCATGCTGTCGCTCTTGATATAAACCGACGTTGTAATGATGTCGTATGCCGGCGCGAGCCTGACGGATGACTGCTCTGCACAATCTTCGTAAAGCACGCCGAAATTCTTCAGATGCGCATCACCGTTTTTCAGCCCCGCAGACAACGCGACAATCTTGAAAAACGCTTCCAGGGCAGAGCCCAGCAACTGCGGCGAAACGAATGCCTTGATCTGCCGCGCGGCACCTTCATAGGAACCGTCGTATTTGGCTTTCGACGGCCACCCGTTCAGTACACAGAAGTCTTCGAAACCGAGGTACCCCGAATCGCTCCGGTCAAAACGCTCGACCACCAGAAATTTGCCGCGCTCGCTGAGCTCGAATGTTGGCACTTCGAGGCCGCAGTGCTGTGCCGCCCGCATACAGAAATATTCATTGGTTGCCAGCTGCGGATACTCTTCGGCGCGAAAGGCCTTGACCAGATGAGTCGCGCCCCGATGAGTCAGGCGATCAATCACGGCAGCGCTGTCACGCACCAGCACTTTGGGCTGCACGCCTGACACTCCGGAATACTGACCGTAGGTCTGTAACAGATCTTCGAACAGCCCCTGAGCACCATCGTGCACCAGCAGATCGCTGAGGGATGTTGCCGGAGGCTGATCAGTCGCCGGTGTGCTGGCAATTGCCAGACGGCCGAGCTGATGTGGGCCAACGATAGCCAATAAAGCAAAATCATCGAAGCCACGCACGGCTTTACTGAAGCGCCGCATCAACTCCTCACGCAGCGCGCCTTCGGGCAAGTTCATCTCGAAGACAGGGTGGATGCCATGTTCCCAGCCATAGCTGTCCAGGCGAGTGGGCATCGTCAGCGATACCGCATTGTCAGCGCTGGCGTCTTCGCGGTAACTGAACACGCTGTCGTCGCGAATCTGCCCGCGCCCCAGCGTCCCGACCACCTGCTCACCTACACGGATTTGCAACCTGTCCGGCGTTTCAGTCATGGAAATTCACTTTTTGCAGAGCGTCGAGGGTTGGGCGATTGGACTTGCGGGGAACGGCAACCAGCTCGTAACCGAAGCCATTGAGTATCGCCTCAACCTTGCGCAGGCCGATTTCGGAGACCGTGTTGTTTTCGATCCCCGAGATGGTGGTGCGGCTCATGCCGTATTGTTGAGCCAGTGCCTGCTGAGAGAGTTTGCGCGCCTTGCGCAAGCTTCTGATCACTTCGCCGATCTGTTCCATTGCGCAAGCCTGCACTGTTTACGATGCATTTATAGATAAATAAATGAAATGCATCACATGTGATGCACTAGTCACTAAACTCTAGCTGAGTTTCAGAATACTTGCACGGCGCATCATTGGCTCAGGACAAAACCCAACTCAAACACTGTGCCACTCGCATCACTGCTCACCCTGACCTGCCCGCCATGCAACAGCATGATTGACTGCACAATCGCCAGCCCCAGCCCACCGGAATCCCCAGGTTGCGCCCGTGAAGGGTCGACGCGATAGAAGCGGTCGAACACTTTGCCCAGATGTTCTGGCGCAATCGCCGGGCCGTGGTTGTGTACCTGCAACCAGCACACACCCGGCTCATCGCGGCGGCGCAGGCTGATCAGCGTGCCTTCATCGGCGTGACGCACCGCGTTGGCCAGCAGATTACCGAGGGCGCGTTGCAGCAGTTGCTGGTCGGCCAGCAGTTCGCCGTGCAGCCGGTTTTCCAGGCGCAACTGGCGATCATCGGCCAAGGCTTCGAAGTAATCGCACAGCTCGCTGCCGACGCTGTGCAGATCCAGGGTTTGCAAGTCGAGCGCGCGCTCCGCCTGTTCGGCGCGGGCAAGGAACATCAGGTTCTCGGCCATGCGTTTGAGGCGTTCGAACTCTTCCATGTTCGACGCCAGCAGCTCCTGATACTCCGCCGTGCTGCGCGGGTGATTCAGCGCCTGGCCGTTGCTGGCGAGCAAGGTGTGCAGCGGTGTGCGGATCTCGTGAGCCAGATCGGCAGAAAACTGCGACAGCCGCTGCACGCTGTCGTCCAGCCGCGCGAGCATGCCGTTGAGCGCCTGCACCGGTTCGAGCAGTTCGGCGGGGGTGCCACTGGCGGGCAGACGCTGGTCGAGGCTGCGCAGATCAATGCCGCGCACCGCCGCGCTTAACTGGCGCAACGGTTGCAGACCACGGCGCAGCAAAACCAGGCCCAGCGCGAACGCCAGCAACGCGCCAAGCCCGACGGCCAGGTACAGGCGCAAGCGATAACTGGCGAGCATCTGCTCACGCTCAGTGAGCACCTTGCCGGCGATCACCGTCAGCGGTTCGCCGTTCGGCCCTTGGGCGTCACCGGACAGCAGCGCCAGCTCGGCGCCGTCAGGCGCCTGCCAGGTCAGCACATCGCGACGCTGCGGCGTTTGCTCGCGTGCGATTGCGTTCAATGGCGGCAGCTCGCGCTGGCGCGGGTTGATCGCAATCACGTTCGAGCCATCGGCGCGCCGCACCAGCAGCAGGCTGTCGAGGTTACCGAGCATGTTCTGGTACAGCCGTGGCCGCGCCTGCAAGGCGCCGAGGCTGTCACTGTCGGCGAGCAAGGCGCGCACCTGCTCCAGACGACCGAGCAACGCCAAGTCATCCCGATAGGCGATCTCCGAGTCGAGCGAGCGGTAGAGAAACACACCGATCGCACTGAGCACCAACGCGCAAACCACGGCGAACGCCAGCGCCAGACGCCAGGCGATCGACCTAGACCGCATCGTCGGGCGCCTCCAACTGATAGCCGACCCCGCGCACGGTGTGGATCAGTTTCGGCATGTACGGGTCATCGACCTTGGCCCGCAGGCGGCGCACCGCGACTTCGACCATGTTGGTGTCGCTGTCGAAATTCAGGTTCCACACCTGCGAGGCGATCAGCGTGCGCGACAGCACTTCGCCCTGACGGCTGGCGAGCAATTGCAGCAAGGCAAATTCCTTGTTGGTCAGGGCAATGCGCTGGCCGCCGCGACTGACCCGACGCCGCAGCACGTCGATTTCCAGATCGGCGATGCTGTAGGACTCGGCCTCGCGCAGCGGCCCGCGGCGCAGCAGGGTGCGCACTCGCGCGAGCAATTCGGCGAAGGCGAAGGGTTTGAGCAGGTAATCATCGGCGCCCAGTTCGAGGCCGCGCACGCGGTCTTCGATGGCGTCCTTGGCGGTGAGGAACAGCACCGGCGTGGCGCCGCGCTGGCGGATCAGTTGCAGCAGCTGCCAGCCATTGAGGCCCGGCAGCATCACGTCGAGGATGATCAGGTCATATTCCTGCTGCTCGATGAAATAGCGCCCATCGAGACCATTGAGCGCCACGTCCACGGCAAAACCCGACTCGCCCAGGCCCTTGGCCAGGAAATTCGCGGTTTTGGCTTCATCTTCTACGACCAGCAAACGCATGGCACACCTCGATTGATCAGGCACACAGGCTAGGCGCCTTCGGCCCGATTGCCCATTACAAACTTGTAATCCGACTGACGGGGTTCTGACGAAGAGCGGCGGCTAAGGTGATGTCCTTCGCTTTCGGAGCCTGTTCATGACCGTCAAATACCTTGCAGCCAGCCTTGCCCTCGGCCTCAGCGCCAGCGCTTTCGCCAGCGCCGAGCTGCCACGCCACGCTGACCTCGATCTGAAAACCGCACGCCTGCTGGCCGACACCGCGTTGAGCAATTGCACCGCCACGGTATCGGTGCTCGACCGTGGCGGCAACTTGCTGGTAACCCTGCGCGGCGACGGCATCGGCCCGCACAACATCGCTGCCAGCCAGCGCAAAGCCTACACCGCGCTGTCGACGAAAACCCCGACCCGGCTGTTCGCCGAGCGCGCCCGCAGCAATCCGGAAACCGCCAACCTCAACACCCTCGATGAGCTGCTGTTGCTCGGCGGCGGGATCCCGTTATTCGCCGCTGATGAACTGGTCGGCGCCATGGGCGTGGCCGGTTCCGGCGGCGGCGAGCAGGACGAAAACTGTGCCATCAAGGCCGCCGAAAAGGCCGGCCTGACCATTACCCGTTCCCACTAAGGAGACTGACCATGACCACCCTGCGCATGACCTTCGCCGCACTCGGCCTGAGTGCCTTCTCCAGCCTGGCGCTGGCCGCCGGCAACCCGCTGAGCGTGCACGTGCTCAACCTGGAAAATGGCCTGCCCTCCCCGGGCGTCAACGTGACGCTGGAAAAACACGTCGGCCAGAACTGGCAGCCACTGGCCCAAGGCACCACCAACGAGCAGGGACGTATCGCGGAACTGTTCCCGGCCAAACAGCCTTTCGAGGCAGGCGAATACCGGGTGGTGTTCAAGACCGGCGAGTATTTCGAGAAGAACAAGCGCGAGACGTTTTTCCCGGAGATTCCGGTGATTTTCCAAGTGAAGCAGACTGACCAGCACTACCACATCCCGCTGCTGCTCAGCCCTTACGGTTTCTCGACCTATCGCGGCTCGTAAAAACAACAGCGATCATATGTGGGAGCGGGCTTGCTCGCGAAAGCGATGTGTCAGTGCATGATGTGCTGGCTGACACGACGCCTTCGCGAGCAAGCCCGCTCCCACAGGGATGGCAGTGTTCTTTAGAGTGTGGCCAGCGCGCGCAATCGCTCGGCATCGAGAATCTCGATCTCGCCATACCCCAACCCGATAATTCCCTGCCCCTGCAAATCCTTGAGGATCTGGTTAGTGGTCTGCCGTGACAGCGACAGCATCGACGCCAGCTGCTCCTGCGGCAGTTGCAGCACCCGGCGTGGCGCATCGATTTCACCGTAGCCCTCGGCGATCATCAGCAAGCGATGCGCCAGGCGTGCCGGGGCCGGCAGCAGGCTCAACTGTTCGAGATTGATAAAGGTCAGGCGCAGTTTGTGGCTCATCAGCAATGCCAGATGGCGCCAGTACACCGGCTGTTCGTCGAGGATTTTCAGCAGCGTGGCCTGCGGGATATTCAGCAGGCTGCACGGCCCGACCGCATACGCATCATGAGTGCGTGGCTGGCCGTCGAACAGGCAGATTTCGCCGAACCAGTGCGGCGCCTCCACCAGGCTCAGCAACGCCTCCTTGCCCTGCTCGCTCACCGCGCCGATTCGGATCGCGCCGTCGAGCACCGCGTACAGGCCGCAGGGCGGATCACCGCGCTGGAACAGGCGCTGCCCCGCCGTCAGCCGCCGCTCCCGGGCCGCCGCCAACAGACTATCCTGAAAGGATGCCGGCAGATGACTGAACCATTGCCCGGTCAGCAGCCGTGAACGCTTATCCATGATCACTCCCAATTGTCGCCTGCCTGACAGAGCGAACGCCGAACCCGAGGCATGCTGCACGCCCCCTACAGGAGGAACAACAATGAAAAGCCTCGTCGACCATCTCAGTCAATACGCCGCCTACCACCGCGACCCGCGCAACATCGCCAGCCACTTTATCGGCATTCCGCTGATCGTGGTGGCGGTGGCGGTGTTGCTGTCGCGACCAGAATGGTCACTGGGCGGCTTGTGGATCTCTCCGGCGGTGCTGCTAGCGCTGGCGTCGGCGTGGTTCTACCTGCGCCTGGAACTGAAGCTCGGCGTGCTGATGAGCCTGTTGATGGGCCTGTCGGTTTGGGCCGGGCATGCGCTGGCGCAGCAGAGCACCATGGTCTGGCTGAGCAGCGGGCTGGCGATGTTTGTGATTGGCTGGGTGATCCAGTTTGTCGGGCACCACTATGAGGGGCGCAAACCGGCGTTCGTCGATGACGTGAGCGGGCTGATTGTCGGGCCGCTGTTTGTCGTGGCCGAAGTGGCGTTCCTGCTCGGCATGCGGCATGAGTTGAAAGAGCAGATCGAGGCGCGGGTGGGGGCGGTGCGGGTCAATCCGAATCGCGCGGCTGTGTAGAGCGCTTTCGCGAGCAGGCTCGCTCCCACAATGGAATGTATTTCCCTGTGGGAGCGAGCCTGCTCGCGAAGCTTTTGATCTTAAAGACTGGCGACTTTCTGCCAGACCTTCGGCTTGAAGAACAGCGTTTCACCCTTGGCCAGTCCGATCAGGCTGTCGTGATCCTTCACCACTTCAGCCTCGATCAGATCGGTCTGCCCCTCCACCTTCAACGTCACCCGCGTGGTCGCGCCTAATGGGCGAATATCACGCACTTCAGCGGCGTGGTGATCTTCCAGTTCATGCTTGGACAACGACACTTCGTGCGGACGGAACAGCACATGGTTGTCGTCGCTGAGCAGCAAGCGGTTCGAGTCGCCGAGGAAGTGATAAACGAAATCGCTGGCCGGGTTTTCGTAGACGTCGCCCGGTGAGCCGATCTGCTCGATCACGCCTTTGTTCATCACCACGATGCGGTCGGCGACTTCCATCGCTTCTTCCTGGTCGTGGGTCACGAACACCGAGGTCAGGTTGATGTCTTCGTGCAGGCGTGCGAGCCAGCGGCGCAGTTCTTTACGCACCTTGGCGTCGAGAGCGCCGAACGGCTCGTCGAGCAGCAGCACTTTCGGTTCCACCGCCAAGGCACGGGCCAGGGCGATACGCTGACGCTGGCCGCCGGAGAGTTGCTCCGGGTAGCGATCCGACAGCCAGTCCAGCTGCACCATGTTCAGCAGTTCGTGGACCTTGGTCGCGATCTGGCTTTCGCTCGGGCGCTGGTTTTTCGGTTTCATGCGCAGGCCGAACGCGACGTTGTCGAATACCGTCATGTGCCGGAACAGCGCGTAGTGCTGGAACACGAAACCGACGTTGCGATCACGCACGTCGTGGCCGGAGACGTCTTCGCCGTGAAACACGATGTTGCCCCGATCCGGGGTTTCCAGGCCGGCGATGATCCGCAGCAGCGTTGTCTTGCCACAACCGGACGGGCCGAGCAGCGCCACCAGTTCACCGCTGTGGATGTCCAGGCTGATGTTGTCCAGCGCCTTGAACGCATTGAAATTCTTGCTGACGTTACGCACTTCGATCGACATGAATTATTCCTCCGCGGCGCTGGCGCGCAGGCGGTTGATACGGTTTTCGCTCCACTGCTTGAGCAGCAGGATGAAGAGCGCCAGGATCAGCAACAGGCTCGCCACAGCGAACGCGGCCACGTGGTTGTATTCGTTGTAGAGGATCTCGACGTGCAGCGGCAAGGTGTTGGTCACCCCGCGAATGTGCCCGGAGACCACCGACACCGCACCGAACTCACCCATGGCCCGCGCGGTACACAGCACCACGCCATAGATCAGGCCCCATTTGATGTTGGGGACGGTGACATGCCAGAACATCTGCCAGCCATTGGCGCCAAGCAGCCGCGCGGCTTCCTCTTCCTGCGTGCCTTGTTCCTGCATCAGCGGAATCAGTTCGCGGGCCACGAACGGCACGGTGACGAAGATCGTCGCCAGGACGATGCCCGGCAGGGCGAAGACGATCTGGATGTCATGATCCTGCAGCCAAGGCCCGAACAGGCCCTGAGCGCCGAACATCAGCACGTAGACCAGACCGGCGATCACCGGCGACACCGAGAACGGCAGGTCGATCAGCGTCACCAGCATGCTCTTGCCGCGGAACGAATATTTGCTCACGCACCATGCGGCGCTGACCCCGAACACCAGGTTCAGCGGCACCGAAATCAGCACGGCGATCACCGTGAGTTTCAGCGCCGACAAGGCGTCCGGTTCAAAGATCGCCGTGAAGAATGCGCCGAGGCCATTCTTCAAACCTTGCGACACCACGATGAACAGCGGCAGTACCAGAAACAGGAAAAAGATCAGCCAGCCGAGACCGATCAGCACGCGCCGCGAAGTAGCGCTGCCACGGCGGGCAGCGTTGGCCGAGGACGCGGCCGCAATAGACGATTGGGACATGGTTCGCGCCTCCTTATGGGGTTTCGATGCGCCGCTGCAGCAAGTTGATCAGCAGCAACAGGACGAAGGAAACCACCAGCATCAGCACGCCGATGGAAGTGGCGCCGGTGTAATCGTACTGGTCGAGTTTGACCATGATCAGCAGCGGCAGGATCTCGGTTTTCATCGGCATGTTGCCAGCGATGAAAATCACCGAGCCGTACTCACCGACACCGCGGGCAAACGCCAGGGCAAAACCGGTCAGCCAGGCGGGCAACAGCGCTGGCAGCAGGATATGGCGGAACACCTGCAAAGGTTTCGCGCCAAGGCAGGCGGCGGCTTCTTCGACTTCACGCGGGATGTCAGCCAGTACCGGCTGCACCGTGCGCACCACGAACGGCAGGGTGACGAAAGTCAGCGCCAGGGTGATGCCCAACGGGGTGTAGGCGATCTTGAAACCAAGGTCGGCGGCGAACTGACCGACCAGACCGGTCGGGGTGTACAGCGCGGTCAGGGCGATACCGGCCACCGCCGTCGGCAGGGCGAACGGCAGGTCGATCATCGCGTCGATCACCTTGCGCCCGGGGAAGGTGTAGCGCACCAGCACCCAGGCCAATAGCGTACCGATGATGCCGTTGATGATCGCTGCACACAGCGCGGTACCGAAGCTCAGCTTCAACGCTGCCAGCACGCGTGGCGCGGTGATGATCGTCCAGAACTGATCCCAGGTGAGTTGGGCGGCGTGGACGAACATCGCCGCCAGCGGGATAAGCACAATCAGGCTGAGGTACACCAAGGTGTAGCCCAGCGTCAGCCCGAAGCCGGGTATGACGGGGGAGATACGACGCGACATAAAAGTCCCTGGTTGAAAACGCATCAATGTGGGAGCGAGCCTGCTCGCGAAGAGGGAGTATCAGTCAACATCCCTGTCGCCTGAAATACCGCCTTCGCGAGCAGGCTCGCTCCCACATGTTTTGTGCCTGAACTTCAGGCTCGTTTCGAGTGAGATTACTGCGCCTGATAGATCTGGTCGAACACGCCACCGTCGTTGAAGAATTTCGGCTGGGCGGATTTCCAACCGCCGAAGTCCTTGTCGATGGTCACCAGCTCCAGTTTCGGGAACTGCTGGGCGTACTTCGCCGCCACGTCCTTGTCACGCGGGCGGTAGAAGTTCTTCGCGGCGATCTCCTGACCGGCCGGGCTGTACAGGTGCTTCAAGTAGGCTTCGGCGATCTGCTCGTTGCCCTTCTTCTCGGCGTTCTTGTCGACCACCGCCACCGGTGGTTCGGCAAGGATCGACAACGACGGCACAACGATGTCGAACTTGTCAGCGCCGCCGTCTTCTTTCAACGCCAGAAACGCTTCGTTTTCCCAGGCCAGCAACACGTCACCCTGACCGTTGTTGACGAAGGTGATGGTCGAGCCGCGAGCACCGGTGTCCAATACCGGCACGTGCTTGAACAGGGTCTGTACGTATTCTTTGGCTTTTTCTTCGCTGCCGCCGTTGGCTTTCAGGCCATAGGCCCACGCGGCGAGAAAGTTCCAGCGTGCACCACCGGAGGTTTTCGGGTTCGGGGTGATCACCGAAACGTCGTTCTTGACCAGATCGCCCCAGTCCTTGATGCCTTTCGGGTTGCCCTTGCGCACCAGGAACACGATGGTCGAGGTGTACGGGGTGCTGGCGTCCGGCAGACGCTTCTGCCAGTCGGCCGGCAGGGTCTTGCCGAGCTTGGCGATTTCGTCGATGTCGCCGGCCAGGGCCAGGGTCACGACGTCGGCGCGCAGACCGTCGATCACCGCGCGGCCCTGCTTGCCCGAACCGCCGTGGGATTGCTGGATTTTCACGGTGTCGCCGGCATGATCCTTCTGCCAGAACTTGATGAATTCGGCGTTGTAGTCCTGATACAGCTCGCGCGTCGGGTCGTACGACACATTGAGCAGTTCGTAATCCTTGGCAACCGCGGAACCGGCAAACACAGCACTGGCCAGCGCGGCCAAAGCGTAACGGCGAATCGACGACATGGTGAAAGCTCCTGGAATTCTTGGTGGTGGCTTTTTCTTATGTGTTGCTGGAATCGGGTTGCTCATTCAAAGATCGCCGCCTGCGCCAGCGCTTGCGCACAGCCCCCTGCAAAAGCTGGCGCAGGCTGCGATCTTTTTCAGCTCGGCTTGTTACCCGGCTGCTGCAAACGGAATTTCTCTTTGCGTTCGATCTGCACGACCTGGGCGTTGTGCACAGTGATCTCCACCGCGCCAAACCGCAGATCGCGCAGGGCGCTCTGGATTTCACGCAAGATGGTGGTTTCGTCCTGACCGTCAACGCTGCGAAGGGATGCGCTCATGGTGCTGCTCCTTTGAATGGGATGTGCCTGGCAGTGGGCGGCACTGCGTTCGGCGTGGGAGCAATATAAGAGAGGCGCAGATATTCTTAAAAAGACTATTTAAGAATGTTTATATAACTAGAAAACATTATCTGACGGGGCAAGGGTTTGCGCGGTGTTCCCGCAACAAAAGAACACTGCAACCCCTGTGGCGAGGGAGCTTGCTCCCGCTCGAGTGCGAAGCACTCGCCGTTTTTTTGGGCCTGCTACGCAGTCCAGCGGGAGCAAGCTCCCTCGCCACAGAATCGGATTCAACCGATAAACGGTGCGCGCACCCAATCAATTTCCCCGGCCGGCACCGGCCGCCCAAACCAGTAGCCCTGCCCCAGATCGCATTCCTGCTCCAGCAGAAATGCCGCCTGTTCGGCCTGTTCGATCCCCTCGGCATGCACCTGCATGCCCATGCTGCGTGCCAGGGCGACGATCACGCGAACGATGGCTGCGTCGTCCTCGTCCCACGGCAGACCGGCGACAAAACCCTGATCGATCTTGAGCTTCTGCACCGGCAAGCGCTTGAGCCGCAACAACGACGAGTACCCGGTGCCAAAGTCATCGATGGCCAAGCGAATGCCCAATTCACGCAAGCGATGCATCTGCTCCAGCGCCACTTCCGGGTCATCCATCACCGCGCTTTCGGTGACTTCCAGCTCCAGATACGCCGGATCCAGCCCGGTCTCGTGCAGCACCTGCGCCACCTGTTGATACAGCTCACGCCGGGCAAACAAGCGCGACGACACGTTCACGGCGACAAACGACAACTTAATCCCGGCCTGCTGCCACTGGCACATCTGCAAACACGCCTGGCGCATCACCCAGGCGTCGATTTCGGCGATCAGCCCGGTGCGTTCGGCAATCGGAATGAATTCCGCCGGCGACACCAGCCCGCGCTGCGGATGCTGCCAGCGCACCAGCGCTTCGACGCCGATCAGGCGACTGCTGCGCAAATCGTGAACCGGTTGGTAATAGACCCGCAGCTCCTGTTGCTCCAGCGCGCGGCGCAGTTCGAAGGCGATCTCGACCCGTTGCTGCGCATGCGCGGTCAGCTCTTCGGTGTACAACGCGTAACCATTGCGCCCACTGCTCTTGGCCTTGAACAGCGCGGCGTCGGCATTGCGCAGCAATTGATCGGCACTCAATGCATCACTGGGGAACAGGCTGATACCGATACTGGCGTTGATGAACAGCTGATGCCGCTCGATGCTGAACGGTTCCTTCAGCGCATCGAGAATGCGCTGGGCCAGCGCCGCTGCCTGAACCAGTTGTGGACAACTTTCCGCCAGCACCGCGAATTCGTCACCGCCGAGCCGTGCCAGGGTAATCCCGGGGCCGAACAGGTCCTGCAGGCGCGCCGCCACCGCTTTGAGCAGGCGATCGCCGACGTTGTGCCCGAGGCTGTCGTTGATCATCTTGAAGTGATCCAGATCGATCATCAGCAGGGCGCAGCCACGCTTGTGGATCTGCGCCGAGGCCAGCGCCTGCTCGGCGCGGTCGCTGAACAACAGGCGATTGGGCAGGTCGGTCAGCGGATCGTGGTGGGCAAGGTGCTTGAGTTCGTGTTCGGAGTCCTTGATCGCACTGATGTCGGAAAATACCGCCACGTAGTGACTGAGCCGGCCCTGATCATCGTGAATCACGCGGATGGTCTGCCACTGTGGATAAATCTCGCCGCTCTTGCGCCGGTTCCAGATCTCACCGCTCCATTCGCCCTCGCTCTCCAGCGTGGCGAACATCGCCTGGTAAAAGCCCGGCGGATGGTGGCCGGACTTGAACAGGCTTGGCTGATGGCCGAGAACTTCGTCGTACTGGTAGCCGGTGATTTCCATGAACGCACGGTTGACGTGCACGATCAGGCCCTGACGGTTGGTGACCAGCACCCCTTCGCGGGTGCAATCGAACACGGCTGCCGCCTGACGCAAGCGTTCACGGTCAGACTGACGCTCGCGTAGCCGCGCACCAATGCCGAGAAATTCGCACAATCTGGCCCGTGCCAGGAAAATCAGGCCAGCGCTGACGGCAGCCCAGACGTAACCGTTGATCAGTTGCCATCGCTGCAGATCGACAGACTCATCAAAGAAACTGTTCAATAAGTAACCAGTTCCCTGCAGCCAGACCACGGCAAGCAACAGGTAAAGCAGCGCTGCACGCAAGGCATCGCGGTAAGTGGCAGGCATTCGGCTGTCCATGTCCCTACAAAAAAGGTTGGAATTATAGGTCAAGAAACATCCAGCGACTCTTATCTGAAAGGGCGACTGGTTTTATCTGTGTGCTTGGTGATAATGCAACGGCTGTTTTTATCTTTATCGAGGGCCCTATAGCCTATGTGGTACGAAGGTTTTCTTGGCTTGTCGGCCTGGTCTCTGGTCGCGGTCACCCTGCTGATGACCCACGTGACAATTGTCGCCGTCACGGTCTATCTGCACCGTTACTCGGCCCATCGCTCGCTCGAGCTGAATGCCGGCCTGAAACACTTTTTCCGTTTCTGGCTGTGGCTGACCACGGCGCAGAACACCCGCGAGTGGACTGCCATCCACCGCAAACACCACGCCAAATGCGAAACCGAAGATGACCCGCACAGCCCGGTCATCAAGGGTCTGTCCACCGTGCTGCGCAAAGGCGCCGAGCTGTATCGCGCCGAAGCCGAGAACCCGGAGACCCTGCGCATCTACGGCAAGAACTGCCCCGAAGACTGGATCGAGCGCAACCTCTACAGCCGCTACCCGTTGCTGGGCGTGGCGATCATGGGCGTCATCGACCTGCTGCTGTTCGGCACCATCGGCATCACCATCTGGGCGATCCAGATGATGTGGATCCCGGTCTGGGCGGCCGGCGTGGTCAACGGTCTGGGTCACGCCATCGGCTACCGCAACTTCGAATGCCGCGACGCGGCGACCAATCTGGTGCCGTGGGGCATCCTGATCGGCGGCGAAGAACTGCACAACAACCATCACACCTACCCCAACTCGGCCAAGCTGTCGGTGAAGAAGTGGGAGTTCGACCTCGGCTGGGCGTGGATCAAGGTCTTCAGCTTCTTCGGTCTGGCCAAGGTGCAGCGTGTGGCACCGATTGCCCACCGCGTCGAAGGCAAGGGCCATCTGGACATGGATACCGCCATGGCGATCCTCAACAACCGCTTCCAGATCATGGCCCAGTACCGCAAATTGGTGATCGGCCCGCTGGTCAAGCAGGAGCTGGACAAGGTCGATCATTCGGTACGCCATCAATTCCATCGGGCCAAGCGCCTGCTGTCGCGGGAAACCAGCCTGCTGGAAGACCGTCATCACTTGCGCATCCAGAACATGCTCGAGCACAGCCAGGCGCTGAAGGTCATTTACGAAAAACGCCTGGCCCTGCAGCAGATCTGGGTCAAGACCAGCGCCAATGGCCACGACATGCTCGCCGCCATCAAGGAATGGGTGCACGAGGCCGAAGCCAGCGGCATCCAGTCCCTGCGTGAATTCGCCGACCAGCTGAAAACCTACTCGCTGCGCCCCGCCGCAGCCTGACCGCCATGAACGAATCCCCTGTGGCGAGGGGATTCATCCCCGATCGGTAGCGCAGCTACCGCAAATTTGTCGACGCGTTCTCATTGCTGAAACGCGTCATCTCTACCGCCCGGCGGGAGCAGGCTCCCTCTCTACAAAAGCGCGGAACTTAGCACCGAAAGCCCTATCTCAAAGACACTTCGCCACCCCGGCGGGCTGTACTGTGGCCGTTGTCGAAATTGCGGCACACCTTTTGAGAAATGTGCCGATGGTCAACAACAATCAAAAAGACTCATCCCTTGCGCAATGGCCCGAGGCCGCGCAAACCCTGATGGCGCTGATGCACGCTCAAGGCGAAGTCGCCCGGCTGAGCGAGCGCGAACAACTGTTCAGTTCATTACTGGTGAGCGTCAACGCGGTGCTCTGGGCGTTCAATTGGGAAAACCGTCAGGTGCTGTATGTCAGCCCTGCCTACGAGCGGATTTTCGGTCGCTCCGCAGGCCTGTTGCTGGCCGACTACAACCAGTGGCGCGACAGCATCTACCCCGACGACCTGGATTACGCCGAACGCAGCCTTGCCGAAGTGCTGCACAAGGGGGCGGTGGAAGACCGCGAGTACCGGATCATCGCCGCCGACGGTCAGGTGCGCTGGCTCAGCGACAAGTGCTTCATCAACCGTCAGGACGAACCCGGGCAACCGGTGATCATCGTCGGCATCGCCGAAGACATCACCGACAAGAAGCACATGGAAACCGAACTGCATCGCCTGGCGACCACCGACGTACTGACCCAGAGCAGCAACCGCCGCCATTTCTTCGAATGCGCCAACCGCGAGTTCGAAGAGGCGCGCCTGCAAGGTGCACCACTGGCCTTCCTGCTGCTGGACATCGATGACTTCAAGCTGATCAACGACAGCTACGGCCACCCGGAGGGTGACAACGTGCTGCAACGGATTGCCGAATGCGGACGTGGGTCGTTACGCCGGGGCGATCTGTTCGGGCGCATTGGCGGCGAGGAGTTCGCTGCGGTGTTTCCCGGTTGCGC
Source organism: Pseudomonas sp. YL2 (assembly GCF_023063025.1). Taxonomy (NCBI): domain Bacteria; kingdom Pseudomonadati; phylum Pseudomonadota; class Gammaproteobacteria; order Pseudomonadales; family Pseudomonadaceae; genus Pseudomonas; species Pseudomonas sp. YL2. The sequence goes on from NZ_JAJSLU010000008.1 coordinate 160,247, forward strand.
ACCGGACATGGCGCTGCAAGTGGCCGAGCGGCTGCAGCAGGAGATTCAGCGCCTGAGTTTCAACCACGAGGGGCAGACATTCGGCATCACCGTCAGTCAGGGCCTGACCAGCCTCAGGGATGGCGACGACAGTCTCGAAAGCCTGTTCGCCAGAGCGGATGCGGCCATGTACGAGGCAAAACGGCAGGGCAAGAACCGGATCATTTCTGCCTGATCCAGAATTTCAGCCACCCGAATATCCAATGTGGGAGCGGGCTTGCTCGCGAAGGCGGTAGGTCATTCAGCATTTATGTTGGCTGATACACCGCCTTCGCGAGCAAGCCCGCTCCCACAGGGTTTTGTGAAAAGTCAGATTACTTACGCATCCGCATCAATTCCGGCAGCCCGATCTTCAGCAGCCGCGCCGTACGACTCCTGGCCAGCTCCTCAATGCCCTCATGCTCGGTCAGACGGGCCATCTGCGCCGCCATGTTCATCACCAACGCTTCCCGGGAATAGACCCCGCCACCGAGCTGGTAGACCGACGCAATCAACTCGCGCAGCTCCAGCGGCAGGCGCCAGCGTGTCCGCAGCGCCGAACCGTAGGCCGCGCCAAACTCCGCCAGCGCGTCACCGACTTCCTCCCACTCATCCAGCTCGCCGCCAGCCTGCTTCCACTCCTGCAAACAGCGCAGCAACGCCAGGTCACCGAGACGATGCAGCATGCCCGCGCAGTAGCAGCGCTCCTGATCCAGATCGAGCAGGCGCGCCAGGGTGCGGGCGTATTCCGCCGTGTGCAGCGACAGCCCCCAATAGCGCTCGGCGTAGTCCGCCAGGCACGGATCACTGAGTCTGGCGCTGCGCTTGAGCGCCAGGCCGAGGATCAGGTTCATGCTCTGCCCGGTGCCGAGGCGATGCAGCGCCTGCGCCAGGGTCTGCACCGCCGCGCCATGATGCTGCGCCGCGCTGTTGGCGGCCGCGATCAGCACGGCGGTGATCTGCGGATCGGTACGGATCTCTTCTTCCAGAAGCTTCAGGTCGAGGCCATTGGGGTTGAGGCTGCGTTTGACCGCCACTTGCACATCGGTCATCAATGGCGCGCCGTCGGCCTGCTCGCGACGCCGCTCAAGGAACACCGACAAGGTCATGCCCGGCGCCAGCGTCGGCACTTCGCAGAACACCTCTTCACCCGCATTCAGCAGCAAACCCTGCAGCCGCTCGGTCAGACTTTCCATGTTCAGCGGTTTGGTCAGATAGGCCGTCGGGGCCAACGGGATGGCTTCGCGCACGCTGGCGCTGTCGTTGCGACTGCTCATCAGAATGAACGGCAGCGGCGGATTGCGTTTGCGCTGGCGCACGCTGCGCAGCACGCTCAAACCATCAATGCCCGGCAACTCCCAATCGACAATGGCCAGGTCATAAGGCACTTCGCTGAGTAACGACATGGCTTGCTGGCCATCGGCACACAAGTCCAGCCGCGCATCACAGCGCACGTTGAGCAACACTTGTTTAAGCAGGTCACGAGACCACGGATCGGCCTCGGCAATCAGCACTCGGGGTACGGCGGGTAAATCAACGGCGGTCATGCGCGCTCTCCCTTGCAATGCCTGAACCTTAGCCAATGCTGGCCTATCGATACAGCGCAAAAGGGTTTCCGAGGCATAAAAAAACCCGCCGAAGCGGGTTTTTCTCGACCAGATCACACAGTGCCCGGAATTACAGCTCCGAGAAGCACTCTTCGATGATCGCCAGACCTTTGTCCAGTTGCTCGTCCGGCGAGGTCAGCGGTACGAGAACGCGCAGCACGTTGCCGTAGGTGCCGCAGGACAGCAGGATCAGGCCCTTGTCGCGCGCCTTGGCTACGACAGCCGCAACGGCGGTCGGGTTTGGCTTGTGGCTGTCGCCGTTTTCGAACAGCTCGACCGCGATCATCGCGCCCAGCGCACGCACTTCGCCGATCACCGGGTACTTGGCCTGGATGGCCTTCAAACCGGTTACCAGACGCTCGCCGACAGCCTTGCAGCGGTCCAGCAGTTGCTCTTCTTCGAACACTTCCATCACGGCCAGCGCCGCCGCGCAAGCGATCGGGCTACCGGCGTAGGTGCCGCCCAGGCCGCCTGGAGCGATGGCGTCCATGTATTCGGCCTTGCCGCAGACACCGGCGAGCGGGAAGCCGCCAGCGATGGATTTGGCGAAAGTGGTCAGGTCGGCAGCAACGCCCATCTGTTCCATGGCGAAGAAGGTCCCGGTACGGCCAGCGCCGGTCTGCACTTCGTCAGCGATCAGCAGGATGCCGTGCTGGTCGCACAGGGCACGCAGACGCTTCATGAATTCTTTCGGCGCGACGTAGAAACCACCTTCACCCTGCACCGGCTCGATGATGATCGCGGCGATGTCTTTCGGCTCGGCGTCGTTCTTGAAGATGCGTTCGATGGAAGCGATCGAGTCGTCGATGCTTACACCGTGCAGTTCGTTCGGGTACAGCGCGCGGAAGATGCCGCCTGGCATCAGGCCCATGCCGGCCGAGTAAGGCACGACCTTGCCGGTCAGGCCCAGGGTCATCATGGTGCGACCGTGGTAAGCACCGGTGAAGGCGATCACGCCGGCACGGCCAGTGGCGGCACGGGCGATTTTCACGGCATTTTCCACGGCTTCGGAACCGGTGGTCACCAGCAGGGTTTTCTTGGCGAAATCACCTGGCACCTTGGCGTTGATCTTTTCGCACAGCTCAACGTACGGCTCGTAGGCCAGCACCTGGAAGCAGGTGTGGGTCAGCTTGTTCAGCTGTTCGGTCACGGCGGCGATGATTTTCGGGTGCACGTGGCCGGTGTTCAGCACAGCGATACCGCCGGCGAAGTCGATGAATTCACGACCTTCAACGTCAGTCACGGTAGCGTTCTTTGCCGATTCAGCGAAGATCGGGTGAATCTGGCCAACACCACGTGGAACAGCTGCGGTACGACGGGCCATCAGTTCAGCGTTAGTCTTGCTCATTACAGTCCTCATTCACCGCTCATCGGGCGGCGTGGTTCAAGGATTAAGCGGGAGGAATCGGCGGTGGCAGCATGCGATGATCGACTGCCACGGCGTTCCCGGCCGCAGAGAAAATTCCGGTTTGAAACGACGCAAAGGGACAGCGCTCTCGTGCCCTTTGCGTTTACAGCGATCTTCTACCGAGGCTTAGATGCCAAGGCAGAGGTATTTGATTTCCAGGTAATCTTCGATGCCGTACTTGGAGCCCTCACGGCCCAGGCCCGAGGCCTTGATGCCGCCAAACGGCGCGACTTCGTTGGAGATCAGCCCGGTGTTGACGCCGACCATGCCGTATTCCAGGGCTTCCGCTACACGGAACACACGACCGAGGTCACGAGCGTAGAAGTAGGACGCCAGACCGAACTCGGTGTCGTTGGACATGGCGATCACTTCGGCTTCGTCTTTGAAGCGGAACAGCGGCGCCAGCGGGCCGAAGGTTTCTTCCTTGGCCACCGCCGCGTCTTTCGGCACGTTGGTCAGGATGGTTGGCTCGAAGAAGTTGCCTTCCATCGGCTTGCCACCGGCCAGCACGGTGGCGCCTTTGGCCACGGCGTCAGCGATATGCTCTTGCACCTTGGCCACGGCTTTTTCGTCGATCAGCGGGCCAGTGGTGGTGCCTTCTTCCAGACCGTTGCCGATCTTCAGCTTGGCCACCGCCACTTTCAGCTTCTCGGCGAACGCGTCGTAGACCGAATCCTGAATGTACAGACGGTTGGCGCAGACGCAGGTCTGGCCATTGTTGCGGTATTTGGAAATGATCGCGCCTTCGACGGCCTTATCCAGGTCCGCGTCGTCGAACACGATGAACGGCGCGTTGCCGCCCAGTTCCAGCGAGACTTTCTTGATGTCCTTGGCGCATTCGGACATCAGCTGACGGCCGATTTCGGTCGAGCCGGTGAAGGACAGCTTGCGCACGATCGGGTTGCTGGTCAGTTCGCTGCCGATGTCGCCGGCGCTGCCGGAGACCACGCTGAACACACCTTTAGGGATGCCGGCGCGCTGCGCCAGTTCAGCCAGTGCGAAGGCGGAGAATGGGGTTTGCGACGCAGGCTTGAGCACCATGGTGCAACCGGCGGCCAGCGCAGGGCCGGCTTTACGGGTGATCATCGCCGCCGGGAAGTTCCACGGGGTGATCGCTGCAGTCACACCGATCGGCTGCTTGATCACGATCAGGCGCTTGTCCGGCTGGTGGCCCGGGATCACGTCGCCGTAGATGCGCTTGGCTTCTTCGGCGAACCACTCGATGAACGAAGCGGCGTAAACGATTTCGCCCTTGGCTTCGGCCAGCGGCTTGCCCTGCTCGAGGGTCATCAGACGCGCGAGGTCGTCCTGGTTCTCGATCATCAGTTCGAACCAGCGACGCAGCTTGCCTGCACGCTCCTTGGCGGTCAGTGCACGCCAGGCCGGCAGCGCTTTGTCAGCGGCTTCGATGGCACGGCGGGTTTCGGCGGCGCCCATTTTCGGCACGGTGCCGAGAATTTCGCCGGTGGCCGGGTTGTTGACCTTGATCGTCTGACCGTTGTCCGCATCGACCCAAGCGCCATCAATGAAGGCTTGCTGGCGGAACAACTGGGTATCTTTAAGCTGCATGTCGGCTTTCCTTAACAGCACCGCGGCCTGCGCGGAGCAAAATTATGATTGTAGAAAGGCGCCTCGCAAGGCTGCCGTCAGGGAAATCATCTACCGGGTGAGGCGCAGCGATCGTGCGTTATTCACAGCATCTGCGCATCCACACCCCGTCAAAGAGCGTTTGAAATCTCAAACGGATCGTAGGAGCAAAGGGGGTAAAGGACAATAGGTCGTTCGAAAAAAAGAACAAAAACCCAGCGTTTGCTGGTTTTTTCAGATCAACGAGCAAAAAGCCCCGGCCGCAGCCAAACCATAGATCAGCCAGGAAAAAGCGCCAAGCGAGGGTTTTGCAGGACGTTACAGCTTTAAGGAATGCAGCGATTCTACGGACACGCGCACTGACAAAACCCGCCAAAACCCGGCATGGACGCCCCGAGCCGACCTAGGTATGATGTCGCCCGCTGCACCAGTAGCTCAGCTGGATAGAGTACTGCCCTCCGAAGGCAGGGGTCGTGGGTTCGAATCCCGCCTGGTGCGCCATGAATTGAAACGAGAAAGCCCCGGACTGTGATGGTCCGGGGCTTTTTTGTGGCTGAGATTCAGAGGCCGCTAATTTTCTTGGTAACTGCGCTCGATCAGGATCTTGGCCATTTCCAGATCAGCCTGAGTACGCAGGCTCAACTCCAGATCACCGGTACCCCAGTGACCGATATAGCGCACATCGCGACTGAACCCCTCAACAAGCTCAACCGAATCGGGATCGAGTTTGAGATAAAGCTGCAAGCGCTTGGACTGCACTACCAAGCTGGCGAAGTTTTTCAATCGGCGGTAGGCCACATAGAGTTTCAAGTGCTTTTCTTGAACGTCATCACCGAGCGAATGCAGGTAGCTGTTGGTTTGCTCAAAAAGCTCAAAGACTTCATCCGTCGTCTGAGCGAGTTGTTCCTGCCAGCTCTTGTCCTTTCCAGCAGTAGCGAGTTTGCTTGGCTCAGTCTCTAGAGACTTGAGAGCAACCGAGGGCTCTGCAGCGCTTACGGAATTCACCAGCTCAAGCAACAACAGGTCATCAGCAAACAACTTGTAGCGAATCAGCTCGATATTGCGCTGAATCAGCTGCACGGCGTGCTGATCGTAGCGGGTAAAATCCGCCGCGATACAAAGCAACCGCGTGCCACCCCACTCGATCTGCTCGGCAGCGTCCTTTCCTAATTTCTCCATCACCAGCCAACGAAACTCCGCTTGGTGATCGAGTAACCAGTCGAGATAGAACAAACCCTGATTGATCACGTTTTCATTGCTGTGTCGTTTGTATTCGACGATGACCGGACAGCCATTCTCATCGAGGCCCAAGGAGTCGATACGTCCCTTGTGAGTCTTGCCAGTAGCGTATTCCGAAGCGAGAAAACGCACGCCAAGAAAGGTTTCCATATGCATTTCGAGCAGGGTTTGCAGTTGCTTTTCCACAGCGACTGCTCTGCCCGGAAGCTCACATGCACCATTGGCCGAACCCAAACGAAAGAGCTGAATATCGCTCATCCAAATTCCTTTTCAGCGATCAGCCTTGAGGGTAAAAAACGAGATCTGCAAAAGTCTTGCTAAGAAATCGAAATTCCATAGAAGTGCTACTGCAAAAAAATAACATTTGACGACAAAGTGTTTCGGAGCGATATTGCCTCGCCACCAATCAAGTAGCAGCGCTACTGACGAAAATTGGGGGTGCGGCAGGCTGCAACCTGCCGCGAATGCGTTAACTGACCAGTTAGGAGAGCCAAAGCCGTGCGACTGTATCAAATCACCTATGGCGGGGGTAAGCCGCAAGAGTGCCCATCCCTGTTCGAGCGGATCAAAGGTTACGGCACCTGGTGCCAGGCGATGGATTCCACATGGATTATCGTCACCCAGGAAACCGCAGTTCAGATTAGGGACAAACTTCGTGATGTGATGGAGAGAGAGGATGGCCTGCTGGTTACTCGCCTGCACGGAGAAGCAGCCTGGAAAGGGCTGCCAACCGAAGTAACGCAGTGGCTGAAAACCTGAGCGTCATACCGCACCGTTTAAGACCGTGCGCCAAGGACGGCGATTCTACTTTGAGAGCATTATGCCAACCCGATTATGCATATTGAGTGACGTGGCGAATGTCCGATCTGGCTACACCTTCCGAGGAGCGCTGGAAAACAACCCGGACGGCGGCATCAAAGTCCTGCAAATAAAAGACTTGCGCCAGCGTGCAGTGATCGAAGCCGACTCGCTGATTTCAGTCAACTGGGAGGGGAGTAAAAACCCTCCGCTTCTGGAAGAAGGCGACATTGCCGTAGTCGCTCGGGGCGATAGCAACACCGCCGCTCTATATAAAGGAGGGCAACGTATCGTGGCGACTAGCCAATTTTTCATTGTCAGCCGCAAAACGGCAGAAATCTCACCGGAATATCTGTGCTGGATGATCAACCTCCCACAAAGCCAACGAAGCCTCGAACGAAACGGCAGCAGCATTCAGGCCATCAGCAAAGCATCACTGATGAGCATGCCTATCCCGTTACCGTCGCTGGAAACCCAGGCAAAGCTGACCAATTTGCAACGCCTCTGGGATGAAGAAGATCAATTGATCGCCCAGCTTCATACGAATCGAGAACAAATGCTCCAGGGCATTTATCAGCAACTTATTAAGGAATGACCATGAGCGGCAAAGTAAAACAGGACGACATCAACAAGGCGCTATGGGCGGCTTGCGATATCTTCCGCGGCACGATCAGCGCCGACACCTACAAAGACTTCATCCTGACCATGCTCTTCCTGAAGTACATCAGCGATGTCTGGCAGGATCATTACGACACCTACAAAAAGCAGTACGGCGATGAACCTGAACTGATCGAAGAGATGCTCAAGAACGAGCGCTTCGTGTTGCCGCGTGACGCCAGCTACTACGCGCTGTACGACAAGCGCCATGAACCAGGGAACGGCGAGCGAATCGACCAGGCCCTGCACGCTATCGAAGAAGCCAACGGCACCAAGCTCAAGGACGCTGGCAAAAGCGTGTTCCAGGACATCTCCTTCAACACCGATCGTCTGGGTGAAGAGAAGCAGAAGAACACCATTCTGCGTGACCTGCTGCAGGAGTTTGCCAAGCCTGAACTCAACCTCAAGCCGTCTCGCGTTGGTAGCCTGGACGTGATTGGTAATGCCTACGAATATCTTATTAAGAACTTCGCAGCTAGTGGTGGACAAAAGGCTGGAGAATTCTACACCCCACCGGAAGTTTCCGAGCTGATCGCGGAACTGCTCGACCCACAGCCGGGCGATACAATTTGCGACCCTGCCTGTGGTTCGGCATCATTATTGATGAAATGCGGCCGTAAGATACGTGAACACTACGGCAGCAAAAATTATGCGCTGTATGGTCAAGAAGCAATCGGATCCACTTGGTCCCTTGCTAAGATGAATATGTTTTTGCACGGCGAAGACAATCACAAGATCGAGTGGGGCGACACGCTGCGATATCCGAAACTACTCGACCAAAATCATCAGTTGTTGAAATTCGATGTTGTTACAGCTAATCCACCGTTCTCGCTGGACAAGTGGGGGCATGATGCTGCTGAGCATGATCAGTTCGGCCGATTTAATCGCGGTATTCCTCCAAAAACAAAAGGCGACTATGCATTTATTTCGCACATGATAGAAACCTTAAAGCCAAAGACGGGCCGAATGGCGGTAGTTGTTCCTCACGGTGTTCTCTTCCGCGGATCAAGTGAGGGGAAAATTCGTAAAAAACTGATTGAAGAGAACCTTCTCGATGCCGTAATTGGCCTGCCGGAAAAACTCTTTTATGGCACAGGAATTCCAGCCGCGATTTTGATTTTTAACAAATCCAAGACTGATAAAACGGTGCTTTTTATCGATGCAAGCCGTGATTTCAAATCGGGTAAAAATCAAAATATTCTTGGCGAAGAGAACATCCAAAATATCTTGCTTACCTACCGCCACCGCATTAATTCAGAAAAGTATAGCCACCGCGCCAGCCTAGAAGAAATCCAGGAAAATGATTACAACCTCAATATCCCTCGCTATGTAGATACCTTTGAAGAGGAAGAAGAAGTTGACTTGCACTCCATACGCAACGAGAGACAAAAACTCAAATCAAAACTGGCCAAGCTAGAGCTTGAAATGGACGACTATTTGAAGGAACTTGGCTATGGTGCCTAATGGATGGCTCAAGGAGCGCCTTGGAAACGTCGCCTCTTTCAAAAATGGACTTAATTTCACCCGTGATGATCGTGGTGAAATCGTAAAAATAGTTGGCGTAGGTGATTTTAAAGACTTATCTGAACTTAGAAACACTTCACAACTTGATCATGTTCAGATTTCTTGCAAGCTACGAGATGACGAATTACTTAAAAGCGGCGATTTATTATTTGTCCGTTCAAACGGCAACAAAAATCTAATTGGAAGATGTCTATTTTTTCCAAAAATCGAAGAAAAAATTGCTTATTCTGGATTCACAATTAGAGGTCGTGTAAATACAAACAAAATCCTTCCTCAGTACGCTTCGTTTTTAGTACGCTCATCATTTGTAAAGCGCCAATTTGCAGAGGGAGGTAATGGGACCAACATTTCCAACCTTAGCCAACAGGTCTTAAGTGAGGTAAGTTTTTATTTGCCCCCCTTGCGCGAGCAAGAAAAAATTGCAAGGATAATTTCCACATGGGAAGAATCAATTCAAAACACCGAAGCTCTAGTACAAAACAGTTTAGAGACAAAAAAATCTTTGATGTCAACACTGTTGACAGGAAAAAAAAGACTCCCGGGCTTTAACGAAGATTGGACAGAGTTAAAATTTGGACAGGTATTCAAAGAACGTATTGAATCAGGCAACTCACATCTTCCGCTATTATCGATCACTTCTGAGGGAGGGATAATAAGTCGTGCTGATGTAGGTAGAAAAGACACGTCTAACGATGACAAATCAAAATATCTAAAAATCTGTCCAGGTGACATTGGATACAACACAATGCGCATGTGGCAGGGTGTTGCCGGCCTTTCGAGAGTAGAAGGCATCGTTAGCCCAGCATACACGGTACTCATACCACAGGCAGACGTAGATCCATTATATACGGCATACTTATTCAAGTTACCGGCGCTAATACATATATTTTACCGTCATTCTCAGGGTATGGTCTCGGATACATGGAGCTTAAAGTATTCAAACTTCTCTAAAATCAAATGGGCCATGCCTGCAATAGAAGAGCAAAGAGCAATCTCATCTTTACTTGCTATAGCAGATAATGAATTAGCGATCTTAAAAGATCAACTAGCTTATTTAAAAAATGAAAAGTCCGCCTTGATGCAACAACTTCTGACAGGCAGACGCCGTGTTAATGTCGAGATTATTTAATGGCCAATAGTGATCTCTTCCTATATAGCACTGAAGATGGCCGAGCACATTTCGTCCTACATGAAATTGGGGGGCAAGCGTGGCTGACTCAACTTGAATTAGCTGAGCTATATCAAACCTCAAAACAGAACATCAGCCTGCATGTGCAAAATATTCTGGCTGAGGGAGAGCTTTTGGTCGAGGCAACCGTCAAGGAAAACTTGACAGTTCAAACAGAGGGTAAGCGCCAAGTAAGTCGCAAACTGGCTCATTACTCACTTCCTATGATCATCGCCGTCGGGTACAGGGTTCGATCCGCTCGAGGCTCCCAATTCCGTCAATGGGCCACGCGAACCCTGAGCGAGTACATGCTCAAAGGCTTCGTGATGGACGACGCCCGTCTGAAGGAGCCCCGGTGGGATTACTTCGATGAACTGCTGGAACGCATCCGCGACATACGGTCGTCGGAGAAGCGTTTCTATCAGAAGGTTCGTGATCTGTTCTGCCTGGCCGAGGACTATCGCGCCAATGAGCAAGACACCGCACGGTTGTTCGCCGAGGTGCAGAACAAGCTGTTCTTTGCCGTAACCGGGCATACCGCTGCCGAACTGATCGTACGCCGCGCCGATGCCAGCGTGCCGAACATGAACTTGCTGAGTTTCAAGGGCGACCGCGTGCGCAAGGCCGATGTGGTGATAGCCAAGAATTATCTGAATGGCGAGGAGCTGGATCAGCTCAATCGCTTGGTCAGCATGTTCCTGGACTTCGCTGAACTGCGTGCCAAGCAGCGCCAACACCTGAAACTGGAAAACTGGCGGCAGTACATCGACAGCTTTATGGCGTTCAACGAGCAGCCGTTGTTGCGCTCGGCCGGCAGTGTCAGTCACGAACACATGAAGCAAGTCGTGCATGAGCGATACGAAGACTTCGATCAGAAGCGCCGAAAAATAGAAGCCATAGAAGTCGACACTCAGGAACTTCAAGAACTGGAAGACCTGGAAAAACGCTTGCGTAGCAGCAAGAAGCCCCAATGAATTCAGTGCCACACAAGGAATTGCCCGGATGATTAGCGGCCCGAAATTTCAGGAAGAATACAGCGCAAAATTGCCTGCGCTGACCCTGCTCAGCAACCTGGGCTGGGGCTTCTTGTCGCCAGAACAGGCGCTAGCCGCCAGATCCGGCAAAACCGATGAAGTGGTACTGCGTGACCTTCTTCGCGAACAACTGAGTAGACGTCGATTCACGTTTGCGGGTAACGAATACCCGTTGTCGGCAAAATCCATTGATAACCTCGTCAGTGAGGTCTGCAGCCCCGCTCTGAATGAAGGACTGCAAGCGGCCAATGAAAAGCTCTACAACCACTTGCTGTATGGCATTTCGGTGACAGAGTTCGTTGATGGTAAGCGGGCGAATCCGACCATTGCTTTGATTGACTGGCAGGATCTGTCCAACAACAGTTTTGTCTTCACCGAAGAGTTCCGCGTGCTGCGCAGCGGTGGAGTGGATACTCGGCGGCCGGATATCGTTTGCTTTGTTAACGGTATACCGCTGGTGGTGATTGAAGCCAAGCGCCCTGATGGTCACGCCAAGAAAGGCCCGACCATCGATGCCGGGATTTCACAAAGTCTGCGCAACCAGCGCCATGATGAAATTCCACGACTATTTGCCTACAGCCAACTGCTGCTCTCGATCAATGGCAGTGACGGTCGCTATGCAACGTGCGGAACCGATCAGAAGTTTTGGGCAGCCTGGCGCGATGAAGATCTCGGCACGGCCAAACAGCACGCCATCAAGAATCAGCCGCTGAGCGCTGAACAGAAAAACGCACTGTTTTCTCATCGCAATCCCGATGACCTTACTTGGTATGAAGGATTATTGGCGGGTGGAGAGCTGGCAGTGACCGGGCAGGATCAATTGTTGATTGGTTTGCTATCCCCTACGCGATTGCTGGAGATGACGCGTTACTTCACGTTGTTCGACCAAAAGGCCGGCAAGATCGTCGCGCGCTATCAGCAGGTTTTCGGGATAAAGCGATTGATCGAACGCGTCCGTCTCAAGCGCAAGGACGGCGGCCGTGAGGGAGGGGTGATCTGGCACACCACGGGGTCAGGCAAATCCTTCACCATGGTGTTCCTGAGCAAGGCATTGATACTTCACGACGACCTTAAACAATGCCGAATCGTGGTGGTGACCGATCGCATCGACCTGGAAAACCAGTTGAGCAAAACCTTCGCCTCAAGTGGTGAGCTCTCCGGCAAAAGAGACTGGGTGTCTGCCATGGCGACCTCGGGCACTCGCCTCGCCGAACAGATAGGTCGCGGTCATGAGCGCATCATTTTTTCGCTGATCCAGAAATTCAACAGCGCCACCAAACTGCCGGAATGCATCAATACCAGCTCCGACATTATTGTGTTGATCGACGAAGGTCACCGGAGCCAGGGCGGTGAGAACAACATCCGCATGAAACAAGCGCTGCCGAATGCAGCATTCGTGGCGTTCACCGGTACGCCACTGTTGAAAAAAGATAAAACCACCAACAAGTTCGGCCCCATTGTTCATGCCTACACGATGCAGCGAGCGGTGGAAGACAAAGCGGTCACGCCACTTCTCTATGAAGAGCGTAAACCTGATCTGGATGTAAATGACCGGGCAATAGACAGCTGGTTTGCACGCATTACCGAAGGTCTGACGGAAGAACAGAAGACAGATCTGAAGCGCAAATTTGCCAAAAAACAGCGCATCTATTCCGCTGAGGACCGTATTCGGCTGATTGCTCTGGACATCGCCAACCATTTTGTGAAAAACGTCGATAGCGGTCTCAAAGGGCAGCTCGCCTGTGAAAGCAAGGCTGAGGCAGTCAAGTACAAGAAGTATCTGGACGAGGCCGGTTTATTCGAAAGCGCTCTCGTGATGAGTCCGCCGGACAGCCGTGAGGGCAATCTGGAAGTCGACGAGTCAAACATTCCGGAAGTGACCCAATGGTGGAACAAGAACGTTGGTAGCACTAACGAGCAGACCTATACGAAACAGGTGATCGAGCGCTTCGAAAAGGATGATTCGCTCAAACTTTTGATCGTTGTAGACAAACTGCTGACCGGATTCGATGAACCAAAGAACAGCGTTTTGTACATCGACAAGCCGCTTAAAGAGCACAACCTGATTCAAGCCATTGCTCGGGTCAACCGGTTGCACCCACTGAAGAAGTTCGGCTTGCTGATTGACTATCGCGGCATCCTCACTGAACTCGACACCACGATTCAGAAGTACCAGGACTTGGCATCGCGCACCCAGGGCGGCTATGACATCAATGACATCGCCGGTCTTTACGATCCGATGAGCAGCGAGTACAAACGCCTGCCCTCTCTCTACAAAAGTCTGTGGGCAATCTTCGCCAACGTTAAAAACAAGGCTGATATCGAGCAACTGCGTCATGTGCTGGTGCCGAGGATGCAAGAGCTTGATGGCGAGTTTGTAGATATCAATCTCAAGGTCCGTGAGGATTTCTACGATGCTCTGACCGAGTTCGCCTCTTGCTTGAAAGTAGCGTTGCAGTCGGCTTCATTTTTCGAAGACACCAGCTTCAGCGAGGCGGATCGAACGCACTACAAGGAAACCCTCCAACAGCTTTCCAGTTTGAGAATGCTCGCCAAGCAAGACGCGGGCGAAACCATCAGCTACGACGAATACGCCGAACGGGTGCGTAAGCTGCTGGATAAACATGTGGTCGGTGTAGAGGTGCGCGAACCCAAAGGCACATATGAAGTTGGCAGAATGGGGCAGAAACAGCCTGAGGACTGGCCTGAGGAAAAAACCCGAAACGAGACTGACATCATCAAGACTCGGGTGAGCAAGATGATTGAGCAGGATCTTAAAGACGATCCCTATGCTCAAGAGGCCTTTTCCAAACTACTGCGACAGGCTATCGAGGAAGCAGAAAAGCTCTTCGATCACCCACTCAAGCAGTACATGTTGTTTCATGAATTCGAACAACAGGTGCAATCGCGCAAACTGGATGAGCTACCGGATGCGTTTGCGGGTAACAAACATGCGCAGGCCTACTACGGCGTGTTCAAGAAAACTCTGCCTGATACGTTTGCAGCACTCGATGCACAAGCTCAGGACATGTGGGTCAAGCTAGCCTTCAGCCTGGAGGAAATGGTTGCAGCGTCCGTTGCCGAACACTCGATTAATCCGCAAAACATTGAAGCGGATATTCGCAAGAAACTGCTGCCGCTGATGTTCAAGGAGTGCAAGGCAATCGGTGCTGGAATGGACCAAGCGAAAGTCATCGTCGAAACGGTGGTTCAGATCACTCGCGTAGGACTGGGAGCTGCATGAGCGTCCCCATCCTTCTGCCGGAAGCTCATGGACGCGCTGCAAAACACTGCCTTAGCTTTCACTACGCCGACGAACTCATTGTCGTGGAGCGCGCACTCAAAGCACGAAAAGTGCCGCGTCTGCTGATCAAGGTCGACCCGGACTGTCGAGTATCGGTACAGGCACCTGCCAGCGCGAACGATGAAGAAGTGCTGCAAGCGTTGAAGAAACGCGGGCGTTGGATCTACCAACAATTGAGGCAATTCCGAGCCAATTCGGCGCACGTGACACCGCGCCAGTACATCAGTGGAGAAAGTCATTACTACTTGGGCAAACAACACGTGCTCAAGGTGATAGAGGCCCCTGCTGATGTTCCGCAAGTACGCTTGCTGAGGGGAAAGCTGGAAATCTCTGTCAGGCATAAGAAGGCCGAGACTGTGCGTGAGCATCTCAGAGCCTGGTACAGGGTTAGGGCTCGTGACGTGTTCAGCCGGCGTCTACAAGCTGTACTTGAGCAAACCCTATGGGTCGTGGACGAGCCGCCTTTACGTATTCAGACGATGCAGACTCAGTGGGGCAGTTGCTCACCCAATGGTCGGATCACCTTGAATCCTCACCTGGTTAAAACGCCGCGTGAATGCATTGACTACGTAATTCTGCACGAGCTCTGCCATATCGCAGAACACAATCACAGCGAGCGGTTTTATCGACTGATGAGACAGGTCATGCCGCATTGGGAAAAAGTCAAAGCCCGGCTGGATGGCATGGCCGCCCTCGTTCTCAGCGACTTGGCGCGAGTTGAGGAAAATTAGGTGAACCCAATCAGAGTTGAAAGCCGCAGGTGCGGCGGTCACTCCGTCGTCCAGTCAAACTCGTCGTAATCGTCGTCTTCCTCTTCTTCTCCAGCCTCCTCAAAAACCTCGTCCTCTTCCACGACGTCTTCTTCCGACTGGTTCAGCAGAAACTCCTTGCGCGCCTCGGTAATCGCGCGCCGCATCTCCTCGCCCTTCTGCGGGCAGTTGAGGAGTTGGGCGATGCGGTCGATTTTTGCTGCCACTTTGTTCTCCAGCGCTTCAGCCATGGCCCGATAGTGCGCGTTTTTGCCGGGCAATGCCAAATGGCTGGGCGAACAGACGGTCAGTTCTGGCGGATTTTTTCGAGGCGCCGGTCGAGGTCCGCGCCGGGGTAGCGTTTGTGCAGGTTGTTGTATAGCGCGTCAGCGGCTTGCGACTGACCGGAGTCGCGCAGGCGCAGGACTTCGCGCAGTTGCGTGTCGAGGCCGTTGGCCGGGGCGGCGGCGCGTTTGCCGAGGCTGGCTTCATCGGCGCTGATCGAGTCGCTTTGCATCGGCGCGGCCATTTCCATCATCGGTGCCGGCGCGGGCATGGCCGCAGCGGGCGGAGCGGTCAGTGATTGCGCTTCGGGGGCTTGCTTGCGCGCCAATGGCGCAGCCGGTTTGGCCGCCGGTGCGAAGTCGAATTGCGGTTTTGGCTCAGGCGCACGTTGCACCAGCGACAGCATCAGTGCCACACCGACCACGCTGGCGAATGCGACCTGCCAACGCGGTTTCTGACAGGCCCGCAGCCAGCGTTGCCACAGGCCTGGCTTGGGCACGGGTGTTTCGCGGTGAGCAGCATTGAGGATGAACGCATCAAGGTGCGCCGGCGGTTCAACATTGTGCTGTTCGCGTACATGTTTGATCACAGATTCTTCGGGTGTCTGGCGGGCGTCAGTCATGTCAGTACCTCCTCGGCCAGCAGCCGACGCAGTTTTTGCTGGGCGTAGCGCAAGCGGCTCTTGACGGTTTCCAGCGGTGTTTCGGTGAGGCTGGCGATTTGTGCCAGGTCGAGGTCGCCGTGGGCACGCAGCAGGAACACTTCACGCTGGTCGGCAGGCAAGGTTTGCAGAGCGCTTTTCAGGCGCTGGCTGTCGCGGCTGAGGTTCAGTAATTGTTCGGGATCATTGGTCTCGTCGCCAATCGCATGCAGCTGTTCGTCGTAGCTGTCGTGCAGCGGCTGATGTGCGCCGTGTTTGCGCCAGTGATCGATCAGCCGATTGCGCGCAATCTGGAACAGCCATGTACGAAACGTCGCCCGGCCCTGTGGCTGACTGGTGCTGCGGATCAGGCTCAGCCAGGTGTCCTGAAACACTTCGTCAGCCAGTTCAGGTTTGCCGCTCAATCCAAGCAGAAACCGATACAAACCCTGACGATGGCGCGCGTACAGAATCTCGAACGCCGCGCCGTCGCCCTCGCGATAACGCGCCAGCAGCGTTTCATCGCTGCTGGCGGCCGCGCTGTCTGGCGTAGCAAACAGCTGACTGATGAAGCCTTGCAAGCGGCTCACTATTCAATCCGTCGCTCAGTGGGCATCGCATTCGATGCGGTTGAGGCGCGCAGGCTTTGCGCCAGTTCCACCAGTTGCACGAACTCGTTGCGCAAGCCGAAGCGGTCCTCGCCCCTAGCGCCACGGGCCAGGGTTTCGGTGTCCTTGAGCCTGAAGTCGCCGGTGTAGCGGGCGTCCTTGAGCTGCTGGGAAAACGCCGCCACCGCCGCCGCGAAACGCAGGTCCTCACTGGCCGGTGCGAGCTGATTGGCAATCGGCCGCTCGATCAGCAGACTTTTCCCACCTTCGGGCTGTTGATAACGCACACGCAGCATCGCCAATTCTCCATCCTTCGCAGCAACCACCTTCTCCGATTTACCGTAGCGCAGCGGTTCCAGCCAGCCCTTCTCACCTGTCGGAACAATTTCATACAGCGCGGTCACCGTGTGTCCTGCGCCGACTTCACCGGCATCGACTTTGTCATTGCTGAAATCCTCACGCTTCAAGGTGCGGTTTTCGTAGCCAAGCAGGCGATATTCACTGACCTGCGCCGGGTTGAATTCCACCTGCAATTTGACGTTTTTTGCCACCACCGCCAGGGTCGAACCGAGTTGATCCACCAGCACTTTGCGCGCCTCGCGCAGGTTGTCGATGTAGGCGTAGTTGCCGTCGCCGGCGTCGGCCAGTTGCTCCATCACGTGTTCATTGTAGTTATCCACACCGAAACCCAGGGTGGTCAGGGATATCCCGGTTTTGCGTTTATCCACAGCCATTTGCTTGAGGCTGTCGAAGTCGCTGACGCCGACGTTGAAGTCACCGTCGGTGGCCAACAGGATGCGGTTGATGCCTTTGGGAATGAACGCCTGCTGCGCCATTTGATAGGCCAGTTCGATGCCCGACGCGCCAGCGGTTGAACCGCTTGCGGTCAATTGCTCGATGGCTGTGCGAATTTTCGCCTTGTCGCGTCCGGAAGTCGGCTGCAGCACCACGCGGGATTCGCCGGCATACACCACCAGCGACACCCGATCCTCCTCGCGCAACTGATCGACCAGCAGTTTCAATGTGCTTTTGACCAGTGGCAACCCTTCGCGGCGATCCATCGAGCCGGACACATCCACCAGAAACACCAGATTCGCCGGAGCCAGTTCCGCCACAGCCCGGTCGGAGGCCTTGATGCCGATGCGCAGAAGGCGGGTGTGCGGATTCCACGGGGTGACGGCCAGTTCGGTGGTTACGCCGAAGGGCGAGCCATCGCTGGGCAGCGCATAGTTGTAGGGAAAGTAATTGACCATCTCTTCCAGCCGCACCGCACCTTCCGGAGGCAGGCGTCCCTGATTGAGCAGACGCCGGACGTTGGCGTAGGCGCCGGTATCGACGTCGGCGCTGAAGGTCGAAACCGGAGATTCGACCACGCTATGGATCGGATTATCGGCCAGGGCCTGATATTGCTCGCGCTGCTCGTCGCGATAGCCTTGTGGATAACTTTCCGGGGCCGGCATCGCCGCGAAACTGGCAATCGACATCGCACGTGCGCTGCGTTTGGGCAGCACACTGTCGGCAGCGAGCGCTTCATGCTCAATCGATGCCTGTGGCTGGGCTGGCGCCGGAACGGCAGCCGATTCGGGATTGGAAGACACGCCGCAACCGGCGACGGTCAACAACACACCGACGGCAACGGGTCGCAGAAAAGGCAGGGAGCGGGACATGGGGGCTGACCTCGGGATGAAAGTGATCCATTCATCCACTGAGACGGGCAGCCCTTTCAGATCGGGTTAAACGCCGCTGAAAATTTTTTCAGCGGTGATAACGCCGTACCACGCTGCTGTTTCGCAGTACGTGGCCTTTGATTTTGTCCATCAGTTCGGCGCGGGTCAGGCCGGCGGGCAAGGCGTCCGGGGCCAGATCCAGGGCGTAAATCTGAATGATGTAGTGGTGGGCGCTGTCGCCAACCGGTGGGCACGGCCCGATGTAATGGGTGGTGCCTTTACTGTTGGTACCGCCCACGCCTTCAAGACTGGATTTGGCGCCGACGCCGGCCGGGATCTGCCGGGTGGTGGCCTTGATGCCGTAGTGAATCCAGTGATCGACGCCAGCACCTTTCTGACCGTCCGGGTCGTGCATGACGATCGCGTAGCTCAGGGTGCCGGCAGGCCCGGCGTTCCAGGCCAGTGCCGGGGACTGGTTCTTGCCACCGCAACCGGTCGCATCGCTCGCGGCGGCCGAGGTGAACAGACGGTTGTCCGAGACACCGGGGATGTCGAGGGTAAAGCGCTCGGCCGCCTGCGCCGGAAACTGCACGCAAAGGGCGACGGCGACGGCCGCCAGCCAAGGGTTGAGAGAGGTCAATCGGGTCATTCCGGGAGTACCTTGTGCAGTTGGGCCTTCGTCGGCCTGCAAACTATAGCTGTACCGTTCGTACCTTGGCAGTGGCAATTGGCTGAACCTCGCACGGCGGCGCAAACTCGTAAGAGAAATGCCTGTCAGGAGCACGAACATGAGCCTGCACCGTGTCGCCCGTGTCGCCGATGTCCCCGAAGACCGTGGCCTGCAAGTCGAAATCGGCGAGCGCAAGATTGTCCTGCTCCACGCCAATGGCCAACTGCGTGCATTTCAGGGCGAATGCCCACACGCTGGCGCGCCATTGGCTGACGGCGCGTTGTGCAACGGACGCTTGATCTGCCCGTGGCACAAAGCCGCGTTTCGCGTCGAAGACGGCGCGCTGTGCGAACCGCCGGCCCTCGACAGCCTCAAGCGTTATCCGCTGGAACTACGCGGCGAGGAAGTCTGGGTCGATGACCAGCCGTTAAACGATGCGCACACACCGCCAGAAGATGACCCGCGTACATTCGTGATTGTCGGCGCAGGTGCAGCCGGGACGGCGTGCGCGGCCGCATTGCGGGAGAAAGGTTTCGGTGGTCGGATCATCATGCTCGACCGCGAAGCGGATGCCGGTTACGACCGCACGGTGCTGAGCAAATTTGTCCTCGCCGGCGAGATGTCGGCGCAGGAAACCCCGCCGCTGCGCGATGAAGATTTTTATCAAGAGCAGCGCATCGAACGCCAGCAAGGCACAATCACTGCCATCGACGCCTCAGCGAAAACCCTGCATTTGCACGACGGCCAATCCCTGCGCTACGACGCCGCAGTGCTCGCCACCGGCGCCGAGCCGAATCCGCTGCAACTACCCGGCGCCGACCTGCCGCAGGTGTTCGTCCTGCGCTCGAAAGCCCAGGCCGAACAGATCATGCGCACCGCCAACCCCGAACAGCGGGCGCTGATCATCGGCGACAGCTTTATCGCCCTCGAATGCGCCTCGGCCCTGCGTCAGTTCGGCCTCGACGTCACGGTCATCGCCCGCCATGCGATTCCGTTTGCCGCGCAATTTGGCGAAGCGGTGGGCAAGGCGATCCGTGCGCTGCATGAACAACACGGGGTGAAATTCATCACCGATCACGAAGCCCGGGAAATCACCGGTGACGGCAAGGTCGAGGCGGTGTTGCTGGACAACGGTTTGCGCATTTCGGCGGATCTGGTGCTGGCGGGGGTTGGCGTTCATCCGGCCACAGAAGCGTTCGCTTCGCTGCCAAGGGAGAAAGACCGGTCCCTGCGCGTCGATGCCGGTCTGCGGGTCTGCGAAGGTCTATGGGCGATTGGCGATATCGCCACGTTCACCCTGAGCGGCCAGCCGCAGCGCATTGAGCATTGGCGCCTGGCCCAGCAGCACGCACGCATCGCTGCCGCCAACATGTTGGGTGCCGATGAACATTATCTGGATGTGCCGTTTTTCTGGACCTGGCACTTCGGCAGGAACTACGACTACCTGGGCCACGCCAGCCAGTGGGATGAAATCGAGTTCAAGGGCGAACCCGAGCATCCGCCCTTCATCGGCCTGTTTGGCCACAACGGCGTGGTGGTTGCCGCTGTGGCTTGCGAGGAAGAGCGAGCCATGGCGATGCTGGCCGAACGGATAAAGCAGCCGCTCACCATGGAGGAGGCTTGGCGGCTGATTCGCAGCTGAACGCTCGACGATGTGGAAACTCAGGTGGGCCGATTTATCGGATCACGGTTTGCGTCATCCTCGGCGTGCAGGAAGATCACCCGGGGATGTTCCAGCGGCGCCAGCGGTGGCGGCAATTCCTCCGTTTGCAGCGGCCGGAAGTTCAGCACCACATGGCTGATATCACCTTCCTGGTCGTTGTGGATGGTCATCACCCCGGGTGTGCGCAGCTTCTCCAGGCGGTCATCGCACAGGCGGAAGCTCTTGCTCAGCCCTTCATCATCGACCACCGGTGCCGGCAAACGACGCTGGGCGAAACTTCTGCTTTTGCGCTGTTGATAACGCGCCCAACCAATCAGGATCACTGCGTTGACCAGCGCCACCCACAGGTAGATCTGCAACGTACCCAGAGCCTCGAATGCCGAATTGTCGATGCGTGGCCCACCGGCGTGGGTCTCGATCAACGGCCACAGTCCGCGAATCAGCAGAAACAGCAGGCCGACCCAGGCCAGCACGGTGAGGACCACATCGACCACCACCAGGAAGGGCCGCTGCCGGGTCCGGATGATTTTCATTTGATGACCTCCTCTTCGTCGTCGCCGACCGGTTTGATACCCCGGTCAGGGCTGACCCAACGCGCACGCTTCTGGTGTTGACCAAACAGCACTTTGGGGAAACTGACCAAGGTGGTGAGCAGGCTGACCAGCCAGAACGCGATCGGATACCAGACCACCCAGAACATGGTTCGGCCCAGACCCGGCTCGTAGCGCCGGTCGATAATGATGCTGACCGCGAATTGCACCAGGCAGACGAACGCCAGCAACAGGCCGGTGAACGCCGGGGGCATCAGGTGATGCACGGCAATCGATTCCGGCATGACCACGAACTTGCCGACGCCCCAAAAGATCACCGACAGCAGAAAGGTGAAGGCCCAACCGGTCGACAGGCAGTACTCGAACAGCAGTGGCCACAAGTAACGATGACGGTACTGCCAGATCCCGCGAATGTTCTTGAACAGCACCTCGGCACCGCCCTGGGCCCAGCGCAGGCGCTGCTTCCACAGACCGCGCAAGGTTTCCGGCATGAGGATCCAGCACAGCGCGCGCGGCTCGTAGAAAATGCTCCAGTGATCGAGTTGCAGCTTCCAGCTGATGTCGATGTCTTCGGTGATCATGTCCGGGCTCCAGTAGCCGACCCGGTTCAACGCGGTACGGCGGAACGCGACGATCACCCCGGACACGGTGAAGATCCGCCCGAACACCCGTTGCGTACGCTTGATCAGACCGATGATCGACGAGAACTCACCGACCTGCACCCGCCCGACCAGGGTCGAACGTGTGCGAATCCGTGGGTTGCCGGTCACTGCGCCAAGCCGCGCGTTGTCGAGCATCGGCGCCACCAGATAGGCCGCCGTGTTCGGCGCCAGCAGCGCGTCGCCGTCGATGCACACCAGATATTCGCTGCGCGCAGCAATCGCACCCATGCGCAGGGCCACAGCCTTGCCCTGGTTTTCTGCCAGATGCAGCACCCGCAGGCGTGGGTCTTCCTGGGCGAGCCGGTCGAGCACTTCGGCGGTGTTGTCCTTGGAGCCGTCGTTGATCGCGATGACTTCGATGTTCGGGTAGTGCTGGGCCAGCGCCGCGTGAATGGTGTCGGCAGCGTTTTCGCCTTCGTTGTGGCAAGGGATCAGGATCGAGATCAGCGGCTCGCCTTCCAGTGGCGGCGGCAAAGTGTCGTCCTTCCATGGCCAGTGGCGTTCCCAGTGCAGCCAGAAATACAGGCCGCCGGCAATCCACAGCCCGGACATGAACAACGGGTAGAAGAACACGAAGTCCATCAGGAATTGCCCGGTGACCAGGAAGATCAACCCCAGCGGCACGCCGAGGACGAGCGCCAGAACAAGCAGGGCTAACAGTCTATCCAGCATGTCATGGGTTCCATTTGTTGGAGAGCGCAGGCCTTACGGTTTTCAGGTCCGGCAGGTTGTCGAGGAAGTTGTCCGGGTAGTAACCGAAACTGGTCGCACCCTGACGCTTGAGCCGGCCCATCCAGTCGGCCAGTTGGGCGCCGTCGATGTCGGCCTGATCCTTTTTCGTCCAGTCGCGGGCCTGCAGTTCGAAGACTGTGCGATCCAGTGCACCAGGGCGCTGTTTGATCTTCGCCACCAGTTCTTCAAGCCACGGGCCGGATTGCGCCTGGGTCTGTTTTTCCATCAGTGGCATGGCCATCGGCGCCGTCCAGTCGTAGGTCACGAGGAAGTCGTCGAGGTTCTGCGCAAACCAGGCTTCGCTCTCAGGATTGAGCACCGGCTCGGCGAAGATGTTGCGTGCGGTCAGCACCTGCGGGCCACGAATCGCGCGGACCTTGGCGGTCAGCTCATTGGTGAAGTCGATCAGGTATTGGCTCTTGAACCGCGTCCAGCGCTGCATGGCTGCCGGATCATCGCGAAGCGCAGCAATTGACCCCGGCAAGCCATGCGCGGCATAAGCCTTCAGGGCCTCGGGGCTGGCGTCTTCGAAGTCCGAGAGCACCGCGTCGTCGTGATAGAGAATGCCGTCGACCGAGGTCAGGCGCGCCACGTCTTCGTAGATTTCACCGATGATCCGCCGTACTTGCGGATCGAATGGCGACAGGCGTTGATACTGGCCCGGATCGACCGAGGTGCTGCCGGTCTTCGGATCCCAGCGCGTAACACGCGGCAGCTTCGAATCGAGGCCGAAACTCAGCACCGGCATCCACGCGAACACTTTCACGTGCGCCCGAGTCCGCAGTTGCCAGGCAACGCGGTCAAAGATGTCGGCGCGCACCGGCAGGTGACGGTTGGGAAAGTACAGCGAGTGCACCAGTCCGTCGCCCTTCGGATCGGCGAAGGCCTGCAGGAACACGGTGTTGGCGCCCATGTCGGCCATGCGCTGGATCAGCTTGCCAAGGTTGATTTCCTGCTGCGCCGGATCCGGGTCATAAACGTTGTCGAGATCGACGTGCACCACACGCATGGCGAAATCCGACTGCACACCAACAATGCTGTTGGCGAAATGCTCGCCGTCAGGATCGGAGGCCACCAGGAAACGCGGGCTGCTCATCAGGTTGTCGAGAGCGTCGAGACCGTCGTCCAGGGTCAGGGCCATTTCGTAGCCCTGCTCGCCGACCACGGTCAGCGAAGTGCCGTCCGCCGTGCCGTACGGCCAGACCCAGATGCGCGGTTTTTTGCCGGTGACCTTGCGGATTTTTTCCGAGATGGCCACGACGTCATTGCGTATCCGGGCACGGAACTCCTCTTCGGATTCGTAGCGTTTGGTGAGCGGATCGTAGCGACGCGTCGCCGCCGCCGGCTGCAGGTTGCCCTGCGGGTTGGCAAGAACGCCTTTGTGGTTGGCGTCGGTGTGCGCGGCGATTTCCACCAGACCCGACCGCGAGATTTCCCGCACCTGATCCCAGGTCAGGAAGTCGGAGCGTGCGCGGGGTGCACCGGCAAAATCCACTGGTTGATTGAGCGGGGTGTCGATCCAGGTGCCGACCGGCGCCAGCAAGGCGTGCCAGTTGTAGGCACGCAGCACCGGCAACACGCGGGTATAAAAGCTTGAGTAACCGTCGTCGAAGCTGAGCAGGATCGCTTTGGCCGGCAGTTCCGGGCCGCCCTTGCGCGCCGCCATGATCTGGTCGACGGTGACCGGTTGGTAGCCGTTCTCGCGCAGCCAGGCCAACTGTTCGATCATGCGCTCGGTGCGCACCGCCACCACGGCCTGATCGGGGTCGCGATCTTCGACGTCGTGATAGGCGATGCCCAGCACGTGGTTTTTCGGCCAGGGTTTTTCACTGGCCGCCACCGGACGTTGCGACGGCGGCGCGAAGGCCGGGGCTTGCTGGGCGCAGGCGCTGATCAGCAGCACTCCCAGCAGAAGGATGAAACGCGTCATCAAAGGCATCTTCAAACTCTTCTAGAAGCGGAAAGTGAGGTCGACGAGCAGACGCAGATCGGTCTCCCGATCACCGTCGTAGGGCCGGTTGATCACACTGAACAAGCCGCCCACCTCGAACACGTCGTTCCAGGCATAACGCTGGCCGTAGCCGAGCATCGCCATGCCGCCGGTGCCGTGGTCACGCTGGCTGTAGGTGCCCGCACCCGCCTGGAATTGCTGGCTCCAGGATGTTTCGTAGCGGTGGTAAAGCACATGGTTGACGTTGACCGTCGGCATCACGCTGAAGTCCGACTTCGGGTTGAAGTACGGCACGTCATCGGATTTCGAGTTGTGGCTGGTGCCGACTTCCAGACCGGCATCGACCTGGACGTTCGGCGCGCTGTAGACGCCCTCGCGCCCGGTGAGCAAGGCCTCGACGCGGTTGTTGCCATCACTGAAGTGCGACGGGCTGACCGACAGGCGCCACTCGCGGCTCTCGTTGGCGCGCCAGCGGATGAACGCGTTGCCGCCGTTGGCCTTGATGTCGCTGTTGAGCGCACGCAACGGCGTCTCGGCCGACAGGTAGGCGAAGCTGCCGCCGTACTGCCAGTGGTCGTTGATGTCGCGGGCAATCGCGATCCGCGCGCCCTGTTTGGCGCCATAACCGTAATTGTGGTTGGAGACCTCGGCTTCCAGGCTCATGTCGCGGGTACGACGTTCCAGGCCAACACGCTGAAAGCGGTCGGTGCCGGTGCCTTCGGCGAAGTCGCCGGTGGCATAACCGGCGCCGACGAACACCCGCCAGTCCTCATCGATCGGCGGGCTGTACAGGGTGCTCTGGATGCCGAAATCGCGGCTGCCACTGACCGCGCCCGCACCACCGCTGCCGCCGCCCCCATTGGCTTTGCCGCCGTAGGCTTCGACACGCAGTTCGGACATGTCGTGCACTTCACGCTCGCGGGCCGCGCGTTGCACCTGACGGTTATCCGGGAAACGCTCGACCACGTCATCGGTCAGCGCATCCATCTGACGCCATTCCTGCAGGCTCATCGCGGTGCGCGCCTGAGCCAGTTCCAGGCCCATGTCGCGGGGGGCCATGCTCTCGGTTTCCTTGAGCTGGTTTTCGGCGCGGCGTGGCCACTGTCGGGCCAGATACAGATCGGCCTGGGCCAGACGCAATCCGAGGTTGCCCGGGGCCTGATCGACCAGTGTCTGCAGGCGTTCCTCGCCATGCGGCAGGTCAGAGCCGTAGGTGCCGGCCTGCGCCGCCAGTTGCTGCGCGTCCATCCATTCATCGTTGGGGTTGCCGATCGGCAGGCCCTTGAGTTCGACGCGCGGCTTCTGGGTCTTGGCCAGATCCTCGGCGACTTTGCGCGCTTCATCGGCGCGGTCACTTTCCAGCAGCGAGTAGTACAACGCAGTGGTGTCTTCGAGACGATCACCGACATCGGCGTCCGGCGCCGACAGCACCTGGCGATACAGGTCAGTGGAGACTTCCGGCTGGCGCTGATCCAGATACGACGCCGCCACCCAGCGCAAGGCGTAGGTCGGAATCTTCACGCCTTCGCCTTGCAGCTTCTGATATTCATTGATCACGTCGGCGGTGCGCGCCCGGGCCTTCAGTGCGCCCATGCGGTCGATGCGCCAGCGAATCACGTCATCGTGGGCGCTGGCGTCCGGAGTCCAGGTGGCGAGCAGCTTGTCGTAATCGGCCAAGGCGCGGTCGGCGATCACATAGCGTTCTTTTTCGCTGCGGGTGGCGAGTTCGGCCAGACGCACGCGTTCGGCAGCCAGATCACCTTCGAGGCGGCGCAAGGTGACCGGGTCGATCAGCCCCGGACGTTGGTTGGCCAGGCGCAGCGCCGGTTCCGGCAGCCGCGCCTTTTGCAGGGCGACCACGTATTCACGGGCGACTTCCGGCTTGCTGCCGGCACGCATGAACGCCTGATCGTATTCGAACAGCGCGTCGTACTGCTTGCCGGCGCGGGTCAGGGCATAGCCCAGTGCGAGACGGCGTGAGGGATCGTCGGGTTTGGCGGCAACCAGAGCCTTGGCGCGGGTCACGGCTTCGTCGGGTTTACCCGAGTCAGCCTGAGTCAGCGCCAGCCCCAGTTGCAGGTCAGCGTTGTCCGGCTCCAGCGCCAGCGCCTTGTTGTAAACCTGGGTCGCCTGCTCCCAACGCTTGAGGTTGCGATAGGCGCGTGCGGTGGCGGTCAGTGCCTGCACCGGCAGCACCCGGTCACGGCCCTGGGTCTCATAGACCTGCACCACCTCGGCATCGAGGCCGGCCCAACTGGCGATTTGCAGGTGATCGCTGATCTGGCCGGTGGTCGATTGCCCCGGTGGCACCTGGCGCAGCACGTTCAGCGCAGGCGTGGTCTGCCCGGCACGGGCATCACGCACCATCTGATCATAGGGCGTATCGGCAAACGCCAGTGCCGGCCAGAGCAACTGGCTGCACAGCGCAACGCGAAACAACGGGCGTAAACCACGATGTAAAACAGGAACATCAATACGCGGCATTCGTCAGCATCCTTACATGGCCAGCCGGGTCGCAATGCCCCCCTTGCCCATTCGTAACGGAGACCGAGTCAAAAGAGACCCAGCCAAGCTTAGTCAGGCAGTCTTGCATGCAAGCGTAGTCGAATATCCAGAACGCAATAATTGTTCAGAATCGCGGTGCCGGCTCAGACGAAAACCCGCACACCAGACAGCAAAACGCCCGGCGTCTGTGGATCAGAGGCCGGGCGTTGTTATTTAGAACGCAGGATTACTGCACTTGCGTGACGCCAGCGAACTTGCTCATCAGGAAGCCGACGAACTGCTCGACGGTCATCTTCTGGCCGTTGAACTCCACCTGATTGGCGGCGTAATGCAGCTTGGTCACGACGTTGGTGCCATCGACGGTCGCCAACTGCGAACCGACGGCCATGCCGGAGAACATGTCGGCACCGGCGCTGGCCTGGTCGACGATGGCTTTGGCATCAGTCTGACCGTCGAGCTGCGCTTGCACGCTAAGCAGATCGATCAGCATCGGCTTGGACACCTGAATGTTCAGGTCCAGCAGCGCGACCAACTGTTTACCCAGTTGATCCGGCGGCAGATCCATCGACTGTGGCTTGGTCAGATCAATCACCAGGCTGGCGCGGCTTTCACCGTTGGCGGTTTTCAGCGACAGGTTTTCCAGCGCGATCTGTGGACTGGCGGCCAGCAGTTTCTGCAGGTCAGCCTTGACCTGTGCCGACTCGGCTTCGGTCAGGTTCAGTTCCGGTGCCGGCAGGCCGGCTTCGGCAGCGGCCGCCGCTTCCTTCTCGTACGGCTGCAACTTGGTCTGGTAGATCTGCATCAGCGACATCGTCGACGGGATGTCGAGGTTCTTCAGGCTCATGGCCATGTTGGCCGAACCGATTTTCTTGTCGTTGAGGGTGACTTCACCCACCTTGTAATCAGCGCGGCCCGAGGCATTGCTGCCGCTCTCTTCGGTGAGGTTCTTCATTTCGAAGTTCTTCACGCCGAGTACCGACTGCTTGGGACCGAAAGTGGTTTTGCTGTTGGTCAGCTCCAGGGTGTTTTCCCCGGTGTAGTAGCCGTAGCTGCTCTTGGTAAGGTTGCTGGCCAGGGTCAGACCGTTGAGTTCGACCTGCACCGGCGCCTGATCCTGCGACACGGTGACCAGTTTCAGGTTATCCATGTAGCCGTCAGCCTTGACCTTCTGCGCCTGGGCACTGGCGGAGATGTTCATGGTCAGGCCGGAGAATTTCAGGCTCGACTGCTCGTCCAGCGCGGTTTCCAGCGGCAGCAACTCCAAGCTGCTGGTGGCGGATTCGTCGTAGCCGATGTTGGTCACACCTTTAAGCGGCGCGGCGCCCTTGGTGGCGGCAAACCATTTTTCGGTGGCCGGGCTCTTTTCCAGCTCGTAATTGCTGGTGGCCATGACCGGCAGCCACTTCAGCGACACCAGGCGCGAGAACGGCAGCGGGCCGTGCTCGATGTGGTCGACGAACAGCAACTCGACCGGCTGGTCGCCGAACATCTCGCCCTCGCCCTTGAGGCGGTAGTGCGCGGTGCTGGTGAAGGTGTGACGCTCCAGCGACACCAGCTCCAGCGACGCGGTGCCATTGGAGCCGGCCATCGCGGTCTGCAGCTCTTTGTTGGCGTTGCTGACGGCGTTGTTCAGTACGCCTTCAATCTTGGTCCCGGTGTACCAGGCCCCGCCGGCGCTGATCGCACCGATGGCAACAACAATCCCGAGAAGCACGCCTGCTGATTTATTCATGAATGACCTGATCAATGTCCGTGGCTGTAAGTGTGGTCGTCTTCCCTGAACCCGTGACCGGGTCGCGGCTCGACTCCGCTGAAATTAGCGGTGGAGATTAGCACTGGCAGCGCGAGGCGGCCCAATGTTTAAAGGTTAAAGAGTGTCTATGGGGAGTGTGGACAGCTGACAGGCGGGGAGAGTTGCAGTGTTTTTGAGGACGCTATCGCGAGCAGGCTCACTCCTACAATTGAAATGCGTTCCCCTGTAGGAGTGAGCCTGCTCGCGATAGGGCCACTGAATTCCCAGAAGATCAGGAATACTGAACCTCGATCTCATCGAGTTGATGATCAAAGCTCTTCAACCGCGCCGTCCAGGTATACACCAGCACTTCAAAATCCCGATCGATCACCGCCCCGCCCGGCCCGTCAGCGCGCGGGTCGCAGAAATCCAGCTGATAGCGCTCACGGGCCATGGCCGTGGCGACATCCGACAGTTCGCGGGCATTGTTGAGCCAGTGCCAGCCTTCATCGGCAATCTGCTTGTCGAGTTCCAGGCACTGTTTTTTCAAGGCTTCGAGGCTTTTTTCCAGCGGCGTGCCGGTGAGTTCGCCCATGACTTCGGCGAAGGTACGTCCCGGTTGCCAGTAACTGCCCCAGAAGTAGCGGTCGAACACGGTTTCGACCCGACGCAGGGCGACTTTGGTGTCCCAGATCAGCACCAGGGTCTTGCCTTGTTCGAGTTGGCGTTTCTTGACCCGCTGCACCTGGACCGAGGCCCAGGCCACGACGACGATGGCCATCACTGCAATCAGCGCGACGGCGCTGTCGAGGAAAACCATGGCCTTGTCGATCTGGTGGGCCAGCATGATGCCGTAGAAATAGGTGGCCGATAGCAGCACCAGCGCTACCAGGGCGCACCAGAAGCCGAGAGCGTAAGGGTTTTTCATTATTGGTTTCCCCTAGACCAGCGCTAGCAATGTGCGCTGAAAGGGTGCGTTGCACGTGGCACCCTTTCAACACTTCAAAGCATAGCAACGGGTTCAGGGTTTGCTGGCGCTTGAGGCTTGCGTTCGTCCGCTTTCCCAACCGCCACCGAGGGCGAGGAACAAATCGATCTGGCTCATGGCGACCTGGGTGTTGGCGGCGGCCAGTTGCGCAGTGACATCGGTGTAGGTGCGGGTCGCCTGCAGATCGGCGAGGAACGACTCGCGCCCGGCCTGGAAGAAGCGGTGGGTCTGGTCCGCCGCCAGTTTCGCCGACTGCTCGGCATCGGCCAGGGCGTCGCGGCGTTGCAGCAGCGCGCTGTACTGGGCCAGGCCGGTCTGGGTTTCGCGGATGGCGTTGAGCACCACGCCGTCGAAATGCGCCAGTGCGCCCTGGGCCGATGCTTCGGCTTCACGGATGCGCGCGCGGGCGCCGTTGGTCGGCACTGTCCAGCTCAACGACGGGCCGAAGCCCCAGCGGTTGGTCGACGGATCGCCCAAGTCGTCAAGAAGACCGACGGTGCCGATGGTCGCGCCGATGCTGATGTCCGGATACAGCTCGCCCGTGGCGACGCCGATGCCCGCTGTCGAGGCCGCCAAGCGACGTTCCGCCTGACGGATATCGGGACGACGCTTGAGCAGCGCCGCACCGTCGCCCACCGGCACCAGTTGGGCAATTTTCGGCAGTTCGGCACAAGTGGCGGTACCGGCCGGCAATTGCTCGACCGGTTTGGCCAGCAGCATCGACAGGCGGAACAACCCGGCCTGACGCGCTGCCTCATAGCGCGGCAGGTCGGCGCGCAACGACTTGAATTGGGTTTGCGAACGGGTGACCTGGGTCTCATCACCACGCCCGGCATCGCGCAGGCGCTGGATCAGCGTGGTGCTCTGCGATTGCAGGTCGAGGGAATGCTGGGCAATTTCCCGCTCTTCGTTGGCCGCGCACACCTGGGTGTAGGCGCGAACCACGTCGGCCACCAAAGTGATGCGTGCGGTGTCAGCCGCTGCTTGAGTCGCATCGGCGTTAGCCTTCGCGCCTTCGATACCGCGTTGCAGGGTGCCCCATAGATCGAACTGATAAGACGCACTGATGCCAATATCGCCGACGTTGTCGACCGGGACTTTTTCCGGCAGCAAGAACGCCTGACCGGATTCCTGCAAACGCTGCGCGCCCATCTTCACGCCTGCGCTCCAGCCACCCGCCGCTTCGGCCTCATCGACTTGCGCGCGAGCCCGTTGAAGGTTCGCCGCCGCCACGCGCAAATCGGTGTTGGACGCCATGGCCTGCTGCACCAGTTGATCCAGACGTGGATCCTTATAAAGCCGCCACCAATCCGCCGGCACCGGCGCCGACACCACCGGTTTGCCCTCCACCGCCAGTTCGCCCTGAAAGTCCTTGCGCTGCACCGCGGCGTCAGCGGGCAGCTGATAGTCCGGCCCGACCATCTGACACGCCGAGAGCATCATGCCCAACCCGGCGATCATCAGGACCCTGTTCATTGCGCGGGCTCCTGCGTTCTGTCGTCGATGATCGACACGGTCGCGGTACGCCCGGCGATCATGCGGAAGTCTTCCGGCACCTCGTCAAAGGCGATACGCACCGGAATCCGCTGCGCCAGCCGCACCCAGCTGAACGCCGGGTTGACGTTCGGCAGCAGGTTGTTGCCGCTGGTGCGGTCGCGGTCTTCGATACCGGCGACGATGCTTTCGACATGCCCGCGCAGCCTGGCCTTGTCGCCGATCACGCGGATATCCACCGACTGCCCGACATGAATGCCGTCGAGTTTGGTTTCTTCGAAATAACCGTCGATGTGGAACGAGTTGCTGTCGACCACCGACAACACCGGACGTCCGGCGTTGACGAATTCCTGCACACGCGGCGCGCGGTCGTTGACGTAGCCGTCCACCGGGCTGCGGATCACCGAACGATCCAGGTTGAGCTGGGCGCTGTCCACCGTCACCAGCGCTTCGGCCAGCGCCGATTGCGCCCGGGCGACTTTCGACTGGCTTTCTTCCAGTTGTTCGGCCGGCACCAGGTTGCCCAGGCCACGGTTACGCTTGGCTTCGCGCTGGGCTTGAGCCAGGGTTTCCTCGCGATCGGCGACCGCCGCTTTAGCCTGACGCAGGGCCAGTTTGAAGCGGTCCTGATCGATGCTGAACAACACCTGACCACGTTTGATCAACTGGTTGTCCTTGACCTCGACCTGCTGGATCAACCCGGACACGTCCGGGGCGATCTGGATGATGTCGGCACGGATGTGGCCGTCGCGGGTCCACGGCGCAAACATGTAATACATCACCATGCGCCAGACGAGGACGACGGCAAAAGTCACGATCAGCAGGGTCAGGACCACGCGACCGATGGTCAGAAACGGTTTTTTCATGTCATCAGGTATCGACTGAGTGAGTCCACGCCGTACAGCAGCACGGCGTAGAGCGCCACGTTGAACAATGCCCGGTGCCAGACCAGACGGTAAAAGTGCACACGCGTCAGCACGCCATGCACCAGCAAAAACAACACATAGGTGATGCCCATCAGCACCAGCAGGGTCGGCAGGAAAATCCCGCTGATATCCAGATCACCGATCATAGGGGCGCTCCATCGGGCAGCGGTTCTTCGGCATCGCTGGTGCTGACGAATTCCACGCCGGGCAGCAGCGCCAGGCGCAAACCGCTCAAGGCATGCAACAGGTTTAGCCGGGTTTCTTCGTCGCCGTGGCCTTTGAGCGCGCGGCGCGCGCGGTCCATCGTCATCAGCAACGGACTCGGCGCCGGCAAGCGTTCGCCGGCCTTCAGACACGCGCGGAAATACTCGCCGACCTCAGCCACCACTTGCTGCAGCAGGGCCTTCGGCGCGCCGCTGACCCGTGGCGTGTAGGCCAGCAGATCGAGCAGGTTCAGGCCGACGCGCACTTCACGCATGGCAATCCCGGTGTCCTGGCCGGTCATGGCCAGACGCGGCAAGTGCTGCATCAGACGATCGAGCAACTGCACGCCCAGATGCCGATGTTCGGCCAGATTGGCCGGCTCGGTCATGCGCACGATGTCTTTCCAGCTGAAGCGGGTCAGACGTTTGGCGGCCAGCTCGACGCCGAACGGGCGGGCGATCAGGGTCCAGATAAACGCGAACAGCAGGCCCAGAGGGCCGGCCAGGTTGGAGTTCACGAAGGCGAAGAAGTCCGCGTCGTAAGCGCCCTGAATGCTGATGAACGACGAGGTGTTGACCAACGTCAGGAGCATGCCGAGGAAGAAGCGTGGCTGCACCGTCAGGGTGCCGACACAGATGAACGGAACCGCAAACGCCAGTACCAGCATCGGGAAATCGTGCAGGTTCGGCAGAATCAGAAACAGGTAAAGGCTGGCGAACAGCACCGACATCCCGGTCCAGAAAAAGAACCGGTAGATCTGCGGTGCCGGGTCGTCCATCGAGGCGAAGAAACTGCACGCTACCGCCGCCAGAATCACCGCGCTGCCACCGTCCGGCCAGCCGAGCAGAATCCACAGCACCGAAGCGACGATGATCGCCAGAACGGTCGAGGCCACCGAATACAGCATCATCCCGCGATCGAGAAACGGCGTCAGCCGCCCGAGGCGCCAGTGCCGGTACACCGCGCGCCAGCTGTCCTGGCGCTCGCAGAGAATCGCGTCCTGCAAACTGCGGCAGTCCTGCCACAGATCGATGAATTCGCCGAGGCGATAAATCGCGTTGGAGAACAGCAATTGCTTGCGATCTTCCAGCGCCTCGCAGCTTGGCTGCAGGGCCTGGAGTTGATCCTTGAGCGCCTGCCAACGCGCCAGATCGGCGTCGTTATGGCCGAGCCATTGCTGGGTCGCGGTCAGCAGCGGGGCAAACTTTTCCACCAGTTCCGGTGTGCGTCGCTCAAGGGCATAGAGCGAGTCTTCCAGCGCGTCGATCACCGGCAACAGGTGGATCATCCGCCCGCGCAGCTCCTTGGTGTTGCGCACGGTTTGCGGTCGAGCGCCTTCGTGGGGCAACTGGCCGATCATCAATTCGAGGCTGTTGAAATTGGCGACCATGGCCATGCGCAGCGTGGCGATCTGTTCAGGCTGCACGTCGCGGCTGAGAAACTTCAGGCTGTAGGTGGTGGCGTCGGCGAACCACTTGCCCACTGCGTCGTTGAACACCGGCGCCAGACGCCGCGGCCAGAACATCGCGCCGACCACCGCCGCCACGGCGATGCCGAGAAAAATCTCTTCGGTGCGCGCCTCCGCCACGTCCCACACCGCCAGCGGATTATCCACCGTCGGCAAGGCAATCAGCGGCAAGGTGTAGCCGGCCAGCATCAGTGCGTAACTATTGGCGGTACGCAGGTGCAGCGACAGGAACAGCAAAATCCCCGTCCACAAGGCAATCACCACCACCAGCACATAGGGACTCTGCACGAACATCGGCACGAACAGCACTGCCGCCGCCGCGCCGAGAAAGGTGCCGATGGCGCGGTACAGCGCCTTGGAACTGGTCGGGCCGAGAAACGGGCTGGAAACGATGTACACCGTGGCCATCGCCCAGTACGGACGCGGCATTTGCATGAGCAGGGCGATGTACAGCGCGATCATCGACGCTGCAAAGGTACGGACCCCGTAGAACCAGTCCCGGGCAGGCGGGATGCCAGAGAAAAAACCGTTCAAGAATTGATCACCACAGGCGGATTGGCCGCCTCAAAAGCTCGCAGTACCCGAAGCGTAGCCTCCAGATCACTCTGGTCGATGCCTTCGAGCACTTCATGACGCAGACGTACCAGCTCGCTTTCCACCGCTTGCACCAGCTCACGGCCGGTGTCGGTCAGGCTCAGGCACTTGGCCCGGCGATCCTGTGCATCTTCGGTGCGGCAGACGTAGCCGGCGTGGCACAACTGATCGAGCAGACGCACCAGCGACGGACTCTCCATCCCGGCCGCCTGCGCCACCTGCACCTGACGCACACCCTCGCCCAACCGCCCGATCATCAACAACGGCACGGCGCAGGCTTCGGAGATTCCATAGTTGACCAGCGTGGTCTGGCAGATCTTCCGCCAATGCCTGGCGGCCACCACCATGGCACTGCTGATGTTCATCTGGAGATTGTCGAGGGAATCGGGCACGGGAAAATGCACACTGTTAGTTTGCTAACTATCAATATCGCATTGGCGGGGAATTTCAGTCAAGTTTTGAAACAAATCTTCTCGGCAGAGAATTTCTATAGTTCATCCAGCTCGATGGCTACCCCTACTTCGTTCCTGCGCGAATATGTGATTGACACCAAATCGAAATCATCCAGCTTATTCAGGATCGCTTCATAAATTTCTGGCGAAATCAGCACAGCCACTGTTGTGTCGTGCTTCCGAAACTCGACAGGCCCGTTGGAGATGCTTTCGATCACTGCCTCAATACAGTCCCCAAGCGCGTCAACATCAATTGTTCTGACTGGCAAAAATGATTGCATCGACGGCTCCGGATTGTTGAATTGGCAAGCTACTCCAACATCGATAGGGATCCTGCGGACATTCTGTAATAAGGTTTTACTTCAGTCCTACAAAACCCGCCCCTTGCGCAACAACACATTCAACTGATCCACCACCTCCGCCCAATCCGCATCATCAAGAATCTCATCCCGCAAAAAATCCGCTTGGCTCTTGCTCCAGAAAAACGCGTCCGCCAGGTGCAGCTCGGGTTTGAGTGGTGAGTGGGTGGCGATGAATTGGTCGATGCTGGTCGGGTCGTTGTCCAGTCCCAGTTGTTTGAACAGGGACGGCAGGCTGTGGGTGGGCTGGTCCATGGAGGACTCCTTCAAGAATGCGGTGGGTGGGAGATTATTCGCGAGCAGGCTCGCTCCCACAGGGGGAACGCGTTCAACCTGTGGGAGCGGGCTTGCTCGCGAAGGCGTCCGCGAAAGCGCTACAGAACCTAATGACTCAACTCCCGCACCTCGGCATGCGGCACCATTTTCAGAAATTCGGGCATGCTCATGTGCAGCAGGTAATTGTGGTTGCCGGCTTCCAGGTAGATGTCTTTCTGCCGGGTCAACAGCGGGTCGATGACCATGTCCAGGCCGTAGGAATCACCGAGCGGCGGCACCGCACCGCGTTCGCAGTCATCGAAGATATGCGCCAGGTTGCTCTCCCGGGTGATCTGCCATTCGCCGCGAATGCGCACTTTACTCAAGTCCAGATGCCGACTGGCCGGCAGCACGGCCATCAGGTAATGCCCGTGGTGGTCATCGAGAATGACCGATTTGGCCACGCGTTCGGCGGGCACCCCGGAAACCCGTGCGGTTTCCAGACTGCTGGCCGAGTGGCGGTGGGCCACGATGTCATATTCGCAATGCGCCCGACTCAGGCTGCTCTGCACTTTTTTTGCCATACGCATGCTGCACCTCGGTGTCCCGCTGAACGTTATGCCTGTTCTGCTGAGTCTAGTTCGGCCAGTTGCTGATGAAGGGAAATCCGCTCATTGGACACATCCACTTATTGATCAAAATTCATCCGGCGCCAGGCTCAACTAGACTTAAGGAAACACCCATGACTCTCCCGGAGGGTCACGTGAACAGCCGATGTTGCACGTTTTTCCTGATACTGCTGGCCAGCGGCTCAGCCCTCGCGGCTGACATCCCGCTGACGGCGGTCAATCCGCTCGGCCTGTGGCTGATCACCCTCGGCGTTGCCTTTCTGATCGCCGAAGCCGCGCTGCCCAACTACGGGGTGATCGGCCTCGGCGGGATCATCATGTTCGTCATCGGCGCGCTGATTCTGGGCAACGCCGAGTTGCCGGTGCCGATGATCATCGGCCTCGGCCTGCTCAGCGCCCTGCTGCTGATCGCATTGATCGTCCGCGCCTTGAAAACCCGCCCGCGCCACGCCGTCAGCGGCGATGCCGGGCTGGTCGGCAGCGTGACGGCGGTGACCACCGTGCAAGCGCAAAACGCCCACAACGGCTGGGTGCAATTGCAGGGTGAACACTGGCAAGTGCAGAGCACGACACCGCTGCACGCCGGGCAATCGGTGCGCGTGGTCGGGCGTAAAGGCTTACTGCTGAAAGTCGCCGCGACTGACGCGGTGCGACACGGAGAGTGATCATGGGTCTGCAAATCGGTTTCGTTGCACTGCTGCTGTTGGTGATCGCCCTCGCCGGGTCGACCTTCCGCATCCTGCGTGAGTACGAGCGCGGCGTGGTGTTCCAGCTCGGACGGTTCTGGCAGGTCAAGGGCCCGGGGCTGATCCTGCTGATTCCGGTGGTGCAGCAAATGGTCCGGGTCGACCTGCGCACCGTGGTCCTCGACGTGCCGCCGCAGGACGTGATCACCCGCGACAACGTCTCGGTGAAGGTCAACGCGGTGCTGTACTTCCGCGTGCTCGACCCGCAGAAGGCGATCATTCAGGTCGAAGACTTTCTCTCGGCCACCAGCCAACTGGCGCAGACCACCCTGCGCGCGGTGCTCGGCAAACATGAGCTGGATGAACTGCTGGCCGAACGCGAGCAGTTGAACATCGACATCCAGCAGGTGCTCGACGCCCAGACCGACGCCTGGGGCATCAAGGTCGCCAACGTCGAGATCAAGCACGTCGACCTCAATGAATCGATGGTGCGTGCGATTGCCAAACAGGCCGAAGCCGAACGCGAACGCCGGGCCAAGGTGATCCACGCCGAAGGCGAACTGCAGGCCTCGGAAAAACTCATGCAAGCCGCCGAAATGCTCGGCCGCCAGCCCGGCGCCATGCAGTTACGCTACATGCAGACCTTGAGTTCGATTGCGGGTGACAAGAGTTCGACGATTGTTTTTCCCCTGCCCATCGAATTGCTCAAGGGGATGGCGGATCTGTCGGGCAAATCCTGAGTCTGCGATCACCCGCCCGGTTTATCGGCGCTCGGCTCCCTCACGTACAAACGTGCAAATGCGCCGCCTGCATGGACATCGCTCTGCCGCTGCCAGCCTTCAGGCAACGCCGCAAACTCATCGGGTTCATCCAGCGTGCCGATCAACCACATCCGCGTGCTGCCCTTGGACACGTCGCCAAGCTGATCGAGGAAAACCTCCTCGCCGACCAAAGTGCCAAATCCGTAGGCATTGGGACGCGTGGAACGCCCATCCGCCGCTGGTGGCGTATACAGACGGATCTGCGCGTCAGTGCGGTTGTAGTAGATGTAGCTGAGGTACCACATCATGTCGCTGGTGACGATCCGGTCACCCTCGGTGAAGTGTCGATTGACGTAGTCGACCAGCACGCTGAACTGATCATTGCTGTCGACCGTGGCGTTGTTCTTCACACCCACCAGTTCGACCCCGACGAACAGCACCAGAATCGCCAGCGCCAGAACGCGAGAACCTGTGTACAGCCGATCGACCGCCAGCGCCACCAGCATCGGCAACCCCAACGCATAGGCCGTCAAATACCGCTCGATGAACACCGGCGAGATGAACGACACGCCAAACACCAGCAGAATCGGCATCACGCTGTAGCACAGCAACAACAAGCTGCCGCGAAATACGCTGCGATCACGATGCAGGGCAACAGCAATCACGGCTATCAGCGCCAATGGCAAAAGCAAAAACAGCCACCCCGGCAAGGTCATGCCGTCGTCCTGGATCAGCAACGACCAGACCATCGACGGCAATGAGCTGAGGGTCACCGGATCTTCCCAGCCAATGTCATTGCTGGCCTTGAGTTCCGGGATGTGCTGCAGCAGATCAAGCAGGTTTGGCACCCACGGCATGTACAGCAACGCGATGCTCAAGTTGGCCAGCCACCAGGCCGGACGCTGGATATGTCGCAGCCGATACCCCGGCTGCACGCGCACCGCTGTCAGATACAGCCAGTGGCTGATCACGCACAGAACGGTGAAGTAGTGGGTGTAGAACGCTGCCGTCATCAGCAGCGCATAGACCACCAGATAGCGATGCCGACGCGGCTGGCGCACCCAGTAGACCAGCGCGATCGTCGCGCCGATCAGCCACATGCCGAGCAGCGAATACATGCGCACTTCCTGGCTGTAGCGCACGGCCGTGGGCAACAACGCCAGCAACAGCCCGGCCAGCAACGCAGCGCGACGGGTGGCGAGCAGATCCACCAGCCACACACCGAGACCGACGGTAATGATCCCCGGCAGCGCACTCATCAAGCGAATGGACAGGATGCCGTCACCGAACAGCCCGATCCAGCCGTGCAGCAGCAGGAAATACAGCGGTGGGTGCACGTCGTGGGCCGCTAGCCCCCAGATCTCGGCCAGTGGAAACTGGCTCAGCAGGACGCTGGAGCCTTCGTCGAACCAGATCGCCGCCGCCGTCAGGTCGAAAAAACGCACCGCCGCCGCGAGCAGCATGATCGGTAACAGCCAGTGCTCTCTGGCCCAGCGAAGCAGACGCAAGGCCACCAGCCATGCACCCGGGACCGCGCGCGGATCCTGCGTGTCGCCAACCGGCGTTTCTCTGTGTGCCGCCATTGCATCCTCTTGCTGTGCCGGAATATCGCGAACGGATGGAGCCGAACCTGCCCGTCACTTTAGGTCAGCCACAGGAGAGCCGTCGATGGCGGTGTGCGCTTTCACGACATCCGGCACCCCGGCCAATCCCAAACAGCCCTCGGCATTTCCAGTTCAGGCCATCAGCGTTGCGCCATCTCCCCCGCCGGATACACCGACTCCCAGCCCCCGCCCAACGCCCGGTACAACCCGACCATTGCCAGCGAAACGCCGGTCGAGCTTTCCACCCACTGCTCCTGAGTCGCCAGCAACGCGCCTTGAACGGTGAGCACATTGACGAAATCGACCACGCCTTCGACGTACTGCTGCTGTGCGGTGCGCAGGGCGATCTGGTTCTGCCGCACGGCTTCGGCGAGGCTGTCGCGGCGACGCTGACTGGCGTTGTAGGCCGTCAACTGGTCGTCGATTTCATGCCAGGCGCGCAGCACGGTCTGCTGGTAGGCGATGGCCGCTTCCTGTTGCTGGGCTTCGCGCAGTTGCAGCATGCCGCGCAGGCGTCCGCCGTCGAACAGCGGCAGGCTCAATTGCGGGCCGATGCCGAACGCGCGCGAGCCCCAGGAGCCGAAATCGCTCAGTTGCATCGCTTGCGAGCCGAGGTTGCCGGACAGGGTGATGCGCGGATAAAAATCGCCCTTGGCCACGCCGATGTTGGCGGTGGCGGCATGCAGGCGCGCCTCGGCCTGCCGGATGTCCGGCCGGCGTTCGGCCAGCTGCGACGGCAGGCCGATGGCGACTTGCAGCGGTGACTGCGGCACCGCGCCGTCTGTGGATAACTCCTTGGCCAGGGCCTGCGGCGGTTCGCCCATCAGCAGGCTTATCGCGTTGATCAATTGCGACTGACGCTGCTCAAGGGCCGGCAGGCGCGATTCGATGGCGGAAACCTGCGCGGCAGCTTCGGCGACGTCCAGATCGGTCGCCACACCGTCATTGAGGCGTAGTTGCGACAGCTTGAGGCTGTGCCGGGCGACGTCGAGGTTCTGCTCGGTGACCACGCGGGTGTTCTGCACGCCGCGCAGCTGGATGTAGTTCTGCGCAGTGTCGGCCAGCACTGCCAGCAGCACAACGCGTCGGTCGTTTTCGGCGACTTCGAGGTTGGCATCGGCGGCTTCGGTTTCGCGGCGCACGCGGCCCCAGAAATCCAGTTCCCAAGAGGCGGAGAAACCGGCATCCCAAAGGTTGAAAGCGGAATCGCCGTTGTGTCCGGACGGGTCATTCAGGCCTTCGCCACTGTTGCGTTTACGCGCGTAGCTGCCGGTAGCGGCGGTGTTCGGGTAGCGATCCGCGGTGATCACCTGGCGCGCGGCACGGCTTTGTTGCAAGCGACTGCTGGCCAGTTGCAGATCGAGGTTGCTCTTGATCGCCCGCTGGGTGAGGGCCGAGAGCTGCGGGTCGTGGAAAACCTCCCACCAGCGTTCGTTCAGCGGTTCGCTGACGGCTTGGCTGGGGGCTGATTTGGCGGGTTTGGCCCAGTCGGCGATCTGTGTGGCTTCGGGCTTGTGGAAGTCGGGGCCGACGGTGCAGGCGCTGAGGCCAAGAGCGAGCAAGGCACCGAGTGCGAGTTGCTGCCACTGGCCTCTTCGCGAGCAAGCCCGCTCCCACGGGTGATTGGCAGGTTGCTGGAGATCTTTGTTCCAAACGGAGATCCCTGTGGGAGCGGGCTTGCTCGCGAAGGCGTCAGTTCTATCAACGCTGTTCATCGCTGAGTCACCTCGCGCTCCGCCGCCGAACGGCGAGTGTCGATACTCGCCTCCACCGACATGCCCACACGCAATCGCTCGGCCAACGGCTGACCCGGCTCAAGCACGATTTTCACCGGAATCCGCTGCACAACCTTGGTGAAGTTACCCGTGGCGTTGTCCGGTTTCACCGCGGCGAATGTCACGCCAGTCGCCGGAGCGATGCTTTCGACGCGACCGCTCAAGGCCTCGCCACCAAGGCTGTCGACGCGCACCTGCACGTGCTGGCCCGGCTGCACGTCCGTCAGTTGGGTTTCCTGAAAGTTGGCGACCACATACGCCTGCCGCAACGGCACCACCGCCAGCAGCTTGCTGCCCGGCGTGACATAAGCGCCGACACGCACCGCGCGCTCGCCGACCATGCCGTCCTGCGGCGCGGTGATCCGGGTGTAGGACAACTCGAAACTGGCGATTTCCAGCGCCGCTTGCGCATGCTTCAGATTGCCTTCGGCGGCATCGCGCTGCGCGGTGAGAATCTCGACCTGCTTGCGTTCAGCCGCGAGCTTCGCGCTGGCGGTATCGAGCCGAGCGGTTGCCTGATCAATACGCGTGCGGGCCTGTTGCGCGTTCTGCACCGTGCCGGCACCAACGCCGGCGAGGTGGTTGTAGCGATTGAGTTCCTGCTGGGCGAAGGCCATTTCTGCCTTGGCCGAGACCACCGAGGCCTGCGCCTGAGCAATCACCGACGTCTGCCGCTCCAGCGTCGCCTTGGCGTTTTGCAGCTGAGCGCGGGCGACCAGGGTTTGCGCATCGGCCGCTTCAGCGGCGGCGCGCAAATCGCGATCATCGATCAACGCCAGCAGTTGCCCGGCCTTGACCTGCTGGTTGTCTTCCACCAGCACTTCCTTGATGAACCCCGCCACGCGCGGCACCACCAGGGTGAAGTCGGCGGAAACGAACGCGTCGTTGGTATTTTGCTGGGTACGCTTGCCGAACAGTCCCGGCACCGCCAGGTACAGCAACACGCCAACGGCCAGTGCGGCCGCCACGGCCACCGCGAGTTTTTGCTTTGCTTGAGTCGTCATAAAAACCTTCGGTATCAGTGAAGCAATCAGGTCGGCGCACGGGGCGGAAAGATCCGCGTCGGCAGCCAGAAAATCAGCAGGATCAGCGCCACCGCGACGCCGGCCATGCACACATAGAGATCAGAAGAAGTCAGCACCACAGCCTGTTCGTGCAGGCGATGGGCAAGGCCCGGGTCGCTGCGATCGGCCAGCGGTGAGTTGCCGAGGTTGTCGATCAACATGGTCGAGTGGAAATGCAGGCGCGCGGTGGTCAGCGCCTCAATGACTCCGGTGGCGATCACCGCCGCCAGGCCTTTCACCGTGTTGAACCACGCGGAGGCGAACGGCCCGTCCTGCGGCTGGATGCTGCCGGTCGACAACATCAACAGCGGCAACACCGACATCGGCTGACCGAAAATCTGCAGCCATTGCAGGACGTAGAAATTGTCGCGGATCCACTCCGAGGTCAGCAGCGAGCCACCCAGACAGGACAGGGTCAACATGCTCAACCCGATGCCGAGCACCCAGCGGCAATCGACCCAGCGCAGGTTGCACAGCGCCGCCACCAACGGCAGCGCGATCAGTTGCGGCAACGCGGCGATCAGCATGATCGGCGCGGTCTGCACCGGACGATAACCCTGGACCTGCGCCAGATAGCTCGACGGAATCAGCACCACCGCCTGCAACACCACCAGCACCCCGGCCAGGGTCATCAGGGCGAACGCCAGGTTGCGGATGCCGAGCATCTGCAACTTGAAAAACGGAATCGGCTGCGACCATTCATTGATCAGAAACGCCACCAGCAGCAGCGAGCCGGCACCAAGCAACGCGCAGATCAGGTTCGATTCGAACCAGTCCAGTCGATTGCCCTGGAGCAAGCCGATCACCAGCATGCAGATCGCCGGAAAACCCAGCAGCAGGCCTTTCCAGTTGAAGGTCTTGAGGCGCTCCAGGCGCAGCGGATCCTGCGGAATCCCCCAAGCGACCATCGCCATGGCGATCAGGCACGGCACGATGATTTGCCAGAACGTCCATTGCCAGCCGACGTACTCGCTCCACAACCCGGCCAGCGGCGTGCCGAGACCGGGGCCGAAAGTCGCGGTCAGCGCATAACCGGCCAAGCCGTAGAGTTTGAAATTGGCCGGTAGAAAACGCAGGGCGACCGTCATCAGCATCGGCGGCAACGCGCCGCCGGCCAGGCCTTGCAGGGTGCGCATCAGCAGCAGGCTTTCGTAATTCGGGGCGAATGGGCACAGCACGCCGAGCAGCGTGAACAGGCTGATTGCGCAGAGGGTGAAACGGCGCAGCGAAAAGGTCACCGAGCACCACGGCGCGAACGCCATCGCCGCCACCGAGGTCGCGGCGTAACAGGACACCAGCCAGGTGCCTTCGTCATAACCGATGTTCAGCGCGCCCCGAATATCGGCCAGCGCGACTTTGGTCACCATCTCGTTGAGGCCCGAGACCAGCACCGCCAGCAGCACGCCGACCAGGCCTGTGATGATCCGCGCCCCGAACACCGGTGGCGCAGCCGCCGTCGCCGGACTGGCCGCAGCAATGGGCGCCGGAACCGACAGGGATGTCATGGATACACACTCCGGAAGGAAAAATACCGGAGCATTTTAGTAAGGCTTACTGCTGACGAAAATTGACTTATTGGCAGGTTATAAGTGCGCTCAGCGCAGCAATGAATATCCAATGTGGGAGCGGGCTTGCTCGCGAAAGCGGTGGGTCATTCACACTATGCATTGCCTGACACGACGCCTTCGGGAGCAAGCCCCCTCCCACATTGATTCGGTGTCAGGGTTGCGCGGCCAGCCAGGTTTCGTCGCAACACGCCTTGAGCGTTTCGCGCAGCCAGCGGTGCGCCGGGTCTTTGTCGAAGCGCGGGTGCCAGGCCTGAGTCAGCATCAGCGTCGGCAACGGGATCGGCAGGTTGAACGAGCGCAGCTTCAGGCCCAATCGGCGCACGCTGAGCAACGCTTCCTTGGGCACCGGCAGGATCAGGTCGGAATCGGGCAAGGCAAACATCGCCGCGTGGAAGCTTGGCGCAATCACCGCCACCCGCCGCTCCAGACCCAAGGCGTTCAACGCGGTGTCAATGGGGCCGCGAGCAATGCCACGG
Organism: Pseudomonas sp. YL2; assembly: GCF_023063025.1. Classification (NCBI taxonomy): domain Bacteria; kingdom Pseudomonadati; phylum Pseudomonadota; class Gammaproteobacteria; order Pseudomonadales; family Pseudomonadaceae; genus Pseudomonas; species Pseudomonas sp. YL2. Next base: position 204,309 of record NZ_JAJSLU010000008.1, read on the forward strand.
CGCGACATGCTGATATGCGAGTAGCCGGCGTAGCGCTCGGCGGTGATCTCGCCGTCGAGCAGTGGATGATCCTCACGCACCAGACCGACGAAATGCGTGGAGAACAGGTTCTGCACTTTGACTTCCGGGGTCACCGGACGGGTGTTGCTGACACTCAGATCGATCCGTCCTTCACGCAGCGCTTCATCGTCGCCATCGCCCTCGGGGACGAAGCGCAATTCGCAGTGCGGCGCTTGCTGGTCGAGGGTATCGAACAGCTTGCCGCCATACACGCCAATGAAAAAGTCGTTGGCGCGGATGCTGAAGCGCCGGCGCAGGGTGCCCAGATCCACGCTGTCGGCGGAGCGAAACAGCAGCGCCGCTTGCTCGACGACATCGCGCACCTGCTCGCGCAATTCGAGGGCTTTGGGGGTTGGCACCAGGCCGCGACCGGCGCGTACCAGGATCGGATCGCCGATCGCCTCGCGGATCCGCGTCAGAGTGCGGCTCATGGCGGCGGGGCTGAGGTTCATCCGCCGCGCGGCGCCGACCACACTGCCCTCGTCGAGCAGGGCATCGAGGGCGACCAGAAGATTCATGTCCGGGAGTTGCATGCTGAGCACTCGTGGCTGATCTGGATTGATCCGAGCGCAATGCTAGCAAACATCCTTCAAATTTGGCGGCGGCTGAAAGGACGCCTTCGCGAGCAAGCCCGCTCCCACAGGGGAACGCATTCCAAAATGTGGGAGCGGGCTTGCTCGCGAAGGCGCCGGTCCTGCCAACACAAATCTCAGCGCTGCATGCCCCAACGCTTCACCGTCACCCGCTCCAGCGTATCGAACACCAGATTCTCCACCAACAACCCGATCAGGATCACCACCGCCAACCCGGCAAACACCTTGTCGGTGTACAGCTCGTTGCGATTCTGGAAGATGTACCAGCCCAACCCGCCCTTGCCGCTGGTGGCGCCGAACACCAGTTCGGCGGCGATCAGCGTGCGCCAGGCAAACGCCCAGCCAATTTTCAGACCGGCGAGGATCGACGGCAGCGCTGCCGGGATCAGGATGAACAGCACAAAACGCATGCCCTTCAGCCCATAGTTGCGCCCGGCCATGCGCAGGGTTTCCGAGACCCCGAGAAAACCGGCGTAGGTGTTCAACGCCAGCGCCCACAGCACTGAATGCACCAGCACGAAAATCAGGCTGTTCTGCCCCAGCCCGAACCAGAGCAACGCCAGTGGCAGCAAGGCAATCGCTGGCAGCGGGTTGAACATCGAGGTCAGGGTACTCAGCAGATCGCGACCAAACTGCGTCGACACCGCCAGCGTGGTCAGGGCGAATGCCAGCACGATGCCGATCAGGTAACCCTTGATCAGCACCACCAGCGATATCCACACCTTGCCCAGCAACTCACCACTGAGCAGGCCGTCGTACAGCGCGTGACTGGTCTGCAGAAAACCTGGCAGCAGCAGGTCGTTATTCTGCACCCGGGCGATCACTTCCCAGAGGATCGCCAGCAGAATCAGGATCACACTCTTACGCAACCAGCCCTGTTGCCACAGGCGTTGGCCCAGCGGCAGTTCGCGCTCGAGCGGCACGCTGGTCAGTGGTTCAAGGACGGTTTCAAACTCTTGTCGTACAGACGATGGCTGGCTCATCGGGCAATCCTCCAGAACGCTCAATAAGCGATACGAATGTCGTTGAAGTCATGGTCACGCTCGGTTTCCGGCGACTGGCCCTCATCGAACAGCAAACGGTGAATGCGCCGCGCCGATTCCTGAAACGCCACGCCGCCGAGGCTTTGCAGATCGTATTGATGGCTGTGCACTTCAGCGCGCACCCGCCCCGGATGTGGCGACAGCAGCAGGATGCGATTGCCGACCACCAGCGCTTCTTCGATCGAGTGCGTAACGAACAGCAAGGTGAAGCGCACCTCTTCCCAGAGCAGCAGCAATTCTTCCTGCATCTTGCGCCGGGTCAGCGCATCCAGCGCGGCGAACGGCTCGTCCATCAGAAGGATTTTCGGCTGCATCGCCAACGCCCGGGCAATCGCCACCCGCGCCTTCATGCCGCCGGACAAGGTGTGGGGATAGGCGTCGGCGAATGCCGCCAGTCCGACTTTTTCCAGATAGTGCAGTGCACGTTCTTCGGCGTCTTTTTTGTTCAAGGTTCGCGAGGCCAGCAGCGGAAACATCACGTTCTGTTTCACGGTTTTCCACGGCGGCAGTTGATCGAATTCCTGGAACACCACGATCCGGTCCGGACCGGGTCCATCGACCCGCTGACCTTGCAGGCGAATTTCGCCTTCGCTCGGCGCAATGAAACCGGCGGCCGCTTTGAGCAAGGTGGATTTGCCGCAGCCGGACGGGCCGAGCAGCACAAAGCGGTCTGCCGGATCAATTTCGAAACTGACCTGATGGGTAGCTCGCACCACCCGCTGCGGGGTGCGGTATTCGAGGCTGACGTTATCCACCGCCAGCAGCGCTTGCGTACTGGCGACCGGGTTGCTGGCCGCGTGGCCTTGCAAAGGGGCATTCATCTCGATCAGCTCCCCTGCAGCGGTTTGGCGTCCTGGAAGAAGTAGTCCTTCCACGATTCCGGTTTGTTCTTGATCGCACCGACGCGGTAGAGGAATTCGGCCAGTGGATAGGTATTTTTCGGCGTGACGCTGAATTCGAATTGCGGGTTGTCGATGATTTTCAGCAGCTCGGCGCGGTCGATCTTGGCCTTGGTCACGCGGATGTAAGTGTCCGCCGCCGCGCCCTTATCGTTCTGGGCAAATTGCGCGGCTTCGGTCAGTGCTTCGACGAAGGCTTTGTAGGTTTTCGGGTTGTCGTTGCGGAATTTCTCGGTGGCGAACAGCACCGTCGGCGAGTTCGGGCCGAGGATGTCGTAGGAGTTGAGCACCACGTGCACGTTCGGGTTCTGCAGCGCCTGATCCTGGAACGGTGGGTTGGAGAAGTGCCCTGTCAACTCGGTGCCGCCGGCGATCAACGCCGCGGTCGCATCCGGGTGCGGAACGGCGATGGTGTACTTGTCGAGGCGATTGAATTCCTTGTCACCCCACTGCTTGGCCGCCGCGTATTGCAGGAAGCGCGACTGCACCGATACGCCAACCGCCGGCACCGCAATGCGGTCCTTCTCGGTGAAATCGGCAATGGTTTTGACCTTGGGATTGTTGCTGACCAGGTAGTACGGGAAGTTGCCGAGCGAGGCCACAGCTTTGACGTTCTGTTTGCCGTGGGTGCGATCCCAGATGGTCAGCAGCGGGCCGACCCCGGCGCCGGCAATGTCGATGGAACCGGACAGCAGCGCATCGTTGACCGCCGCGCCGCCCGAGAGCTGCGTCCAGTCGACTTTGATGTCGAGACCTTCCTGCTTGCCGTACTTCTCGATCAGGCCCTGATCGCGCACCACGTTGAGCAATAAATAGACAATCCCGAACTGTTCGGCGATGCGGATTTCACCTTCGGCGTGGGCCACGGTTGGCGCCACCAGGCTGCCGGCAAGCAGGCTGAAACCCAGGCCGATGGCCGCCGCCAGCGGTGCGAATGGAAGACGTTTGGACATGATCGAATCTCCGGCAAATCAGAAAGGCGCGTCGCCCTGGATGGTCGTGCGATACAGCTTGCGGCGCAGGTGCGCTGGGCAGCCGGCGGCGAGATGGATCAGCGAACGGTTGTCCCAGAACACCATGTCGTGGGGCTGCCACTGATGGCGGTAGATGTTCTGCGGCAGCACGCTGTGGGCGTAGAGCTCGGCGAGCAGTTGTTTGCTCTCATCCTCCGGCAGGCCGACGATACGGGTGGTGAAGCCTTCGCTGACGAACAACGCCTTGCGGCCGTTTTCCGGATGGGTACGGACGATCGGGTGTACCACTTCGGCGACCTGCGCCAGTTGTTCCGGGGTCAGGGTCGGGCGCCAGTTGCCTTCGAATTTGGTCTCGCTGTAACGCGCAGTGTAGGAATGTGCGGCCGAGCGCCCCTCCACGGATTTGCGCAACGCTTGCGGCAGGCTGTCCCAGGCTTTGTGCATGTCGGCAAACAAGGTGTCGCCGCCCTCGGACGGCAACTCCTGGGCATGCAGCATCGAGCCGAGACTCGGCAGCTCTTTATAGGAAAGGTCGGAGTGCCAGAACTTGCCGGCATCGCCGAGGCCGATGTTCTGGCCGTTCTCGACGATGTTGGAAACGATGAGGATTTCCGGGTGATTGGCCAGCAGAAACTGCTTGAGCACGTGAATCTGCAACACGCCGAAACGACGACTGAAATCGATCTGCTGCTGCGGGGTAATGCGCTGGTCGCGGAACACCACCACGTGGTGATCCAGGTGCGCACGATGAATGCGCGCGAAGTCCTGATCGTTGACCGGCCGGGTCAGGTCCAGGCCGATGATCTCGGCACCGACGGCACCGCTGAACGGACGAATTTCAAAGGTTTGCGGCGCGGCAGTCGCGGCGCTTGGGGTGGCAGTAGCTGCGGACATCTTTCAATCTCCCACGCACGGGCGCGCTCACAGGCGCGCACGTCGATCAGACACTCACGCTGGATTGCGTGTCGGTTCAGGTCGTGCGGCGCGCCGATTGGTCGGCAGGTACGCAGGTGGATGACTTTAAAGCTATAAGAACTGGAAATTAAATACCGTTAATGAATAACGATATGGCAGATGGTGAGGAATGGACTGGATGGTGAGTGACGGTTTGTGTCACTTCTAGGCGTAATGTGGCAACTTCACTGGCGCCTTCGCTGGCAAGCCAGCTCCCACAGTTTCCGATGTCGAGCACACAATCGTGTTCCAACCGAAAACTCTGTGGGAGCTGGCTTGCCAGCGATGAGGCGGTAATGACCACTAGAGAATTAACGCTCGTGCAACGCCTCGGCCCGCGCCCGGATGATCGGCTTGAGCAGATAACTCAACACCGACTTCTTGCCAGTGATGATATCCACCGACGCAACCATCCCCGGAATGATCAGCAGCGGCTTTTCATCAGTGCCCAGGTGGCTGCGCTCGGTGCGCACCTTGATGATGTAGTAGGTGGTTTTCTTGTCTTCGTCGGTGATGGTGTCGGCACCGATCTGCTCCAGTTTGGCTTTCAGCCCGCCATAAATGGTGTAGTCGTACGCGGTGAATTTGACGATCGCTTCCTGCCCCGGATGCAGGAACGCAATGTCCTGCGGACGGATCTTGGCTTCGACCAGCAAGGTGTCATCCAGCGGCACGATTTCCACCATGTCGCTGCCCGGCTGAATAACACCGCCGATGGTGTTGACCAGCAACTTGTTGACGATGCCGCGTACCGGCGAGGTGACCAGCGTCCGGCTGACCCGGTCTTCCAGGGCCTTGCCGGTGGCCTGGGCCTTGTTCAGGTCGGTGCGGGCTTCGTTGAGCTGAGTCAGCGCTTCGCTGCGGAATTTGCCGCGCGTCTCGTCGATCTTGCGCTGGACTTCCTTGATGGCCGATTCGGCGCGCGGGATCGCTAGCGTGGTGGCGTCGAGCTGACCACGGGTTTCGACTTCGGCACGCTTGAGCCGCAGCACTTCAACAGGTGACACCGCGCCCTGCGCCACCAGCGGCTCGGACATGTTGATTTCCTGACGTTGCAGGCCCAGTTGCTGGCGGTATTGCGCCTGTTTGGAGCTGAACTCGCGCAGCTCTTGCTGACGCTGGATCAACTGCTCCTGCAAACCACCGATCTCGTCGTGCAGTTGCTGACGCCGGCTGATGTACAACGATTCTTCGCTTTTCGCCTGACCCGGCACGGCTTTGAGCACGTCTTCCGGGAAATTCAGCGGACGGTCATCGACCTCGGCGCTCAGACGCTCGACGCGCAGCAGCATAGACAGCCGATCAGCCTCGGTTTCGCCGACGTTGGAAGCAAATCGCGTGTCGTCCAGACGAATCAGCGGTGCGCCGGCCTCGACGATCTGACCTTCCTTGACGAACATTTCCGAGACAATCCCGCCCTCAAGGTTCTGGATTTTCTGGATCTTCGACGACGGAATCGCCTTGCCGTCGCCCTTGGTCACTTCGTCGATCACGGCGAAGTTGGCCCACAGCAGCAGGAACAGGAAGAAGCCGATGATTGCCCAGATGGTCAGGCGCACGACGCGCGGGGCGTCCTCGATCAGCGCCTTATTGACCTCCGGCAGCGGCTGGCCCTGCAGCGAGGCAGAACCCTTGAAGTAGCGACGGATCGACTCTTTGACACCCGACTTAAGCAACACTGATCTGCCCCTTCTTCAACGCTTCCATCACGGCGGCTTTCGGGCCATCGGCGAGAATCTGTCCACGGTCGACCACCAGCAGGCGGTCGACCAGCGACAGCAGCGAGGCCCGGTGCGTCACCAGCACCACGGTCTTGTTTTCAACGACGGCGGCCAGACGCTGCTTGAGGCGTTCTTCGCCGGTGTTGTCCATGGCGCTGGTCGGTTCGTCGAGCAGCAGGATCGGCGGGTTGAGCAGCAGCGCCCGCGCCAGAGCAACGTTCTGCCGTTGGCCACCGGACAGGTTCTGCCCACGCTCGCCGACTTGCAGCTCATAACCCTGCGGGTGCAGGCGGGCGAATTCGTGCACGCCGGCCAGTTCGGCGGCTTGCAGTACCAGCTCGTCTTCTACATAGCGCGCGCCGGAGACCAGATTGTCACGCAGGGTGCCGGCCAGCAGCTGGATGTCTTGCGGCACGTAGCCGATGTTGTAGCGCAGCTCGCTGACGTCGATCTGGCGGATGTCCACGCCGTCCACCAGCAATGCGCCGTCGTCCGGCTGATACAGGCCCACCAGCAGTTTCGCCAGTGAGCTTTTGCCCGAACCGCTGCGACCGATGATGCCGATCTTCTCGCCGGGACGAATCACCAGGTTGATGTTCTTCAGCGCCGGGTTCTGTTGCTCCGGGTAGGTGAAGTTCAACTGACGGCACTCGATCGCGCCCTGCAACACCTTGCGGCTCAGCGGACGTTCTTCGAAATTGCGCTCCTGCGGCAGCTCCATCATCTGGTCGACGGAAGTCATGGTTACCCGTGCCTGCTGGTAGCGGGTCAACAGACCGGACAGCGACGCCAGCGGGCTGAGCGCACGGCCACTGAGCATGTAGCAGGCAATCAGACCGCCCATGCTCAGGTTGCCGGCGATGATCTGGTACACGCCGAAGACGATCATGATCACCCCGGCCAGTTGCTGGATCAGCAGGGTGATATTCATCGCCAGACCGGAGAGCATTTTCACCCGCAGTTCGAGGCGGCTGAGGGTGCCGATGGTCTGCTCCCACTGATACTGGCGTTCGCTTTCGGCGTTGTTGACCTTGACCGCGTCGAGGCCGGCGAGGGTTTCGATCAGGCTCGACTGACGCTCGGCGCCCAGCGCCATAGTGCGTTCCATGGTCGCGACCAGCGGCTTCTGCAACGCGTAGCCGATCAATAGCGCAATCGGGAACGCCAGCACCGGAATCCACACCAGATGCCCGCCGAGAATCGCGATGACGATGAAGATCAGGATGGTGAACGGCAGGTCGATCAGGCTGGTCAGGGTCAGCGAGGCGAGGAAGTCGCGCAGGCTCTGAAACTCATGGATGTTCTGCGCGAAGCTGCCGACCCGCGCCGGGCGGTACTTCATGGCCATGCCGACGATCCGCTCGAACAGCGTCGCGGAGATGATCAGGTCGGTTTTCTTGCCGGCCAGATCCAGGCACAGGCTGCGCAGGCTTTTGAGGATCAGGTCGAAAATGTAGGCACCGGTGATGCCCAGCGCCAGCACCCACAGGGTCGCTTCGGCCTGGTTCGGCACCACGCGGTCGTAGACGTTCATCACGAACAGCGGTGCGGCCATGGCGATGATGTTGATCAGGAAACTCGCGGCGATCGCATCGGCATACAGCCAGCGCGAGCGCTTGAGGGTGTCGCGGAACCACGAGCGCGCACGCGGGATCAGCGTGCCGTGGTTGACGTCGAATTTGTGCTGCGGCTGGGCGAAGAACACTTTGCCGGTGTAGTCGTCAGCCAGCAGTTCGCGGCTGACCACCGATTCGCCGCCGTCGCTTTCGCTGAGCAGCACCCGGGCTTCGTTGTCACCTTGCCAGCCGAGCAGGACGGCGCTGCGGCCATCCTTGAGCAGCAACAGCGCCGGCATGGCAATCGCCGGAATCTCTTCCAGCTTGCGTTGCAGCACCCGACCCTGCAGCCCGGCGCGAGCCGCTGCGCGGGGCAGCAACTCGACACTCAGGCGCTGCTTGGGCAACGGCAGGCCAGTGGTCAGCATCGCGGCACTGGCCGGCTTCTGGTGCAACATGCATAGAGCGAGCAGACCATCCAGTAACGGATCGTCGTGCATCGCGCGCGGATCATGAATGAGTTGAACTCGACTGACTTCTGATTCCACGCTCGGCACTCTTGGCTAACAATTGAACAATGAAGGTTCTGCTCAATTCATACCGGGCAGTTGGACCTTCGGCTTCACATCGTTCTGCACGACGGATGCCAATGGTGCGACCACTCCCTGGCTCTTGAGCAACTCGCCCATGGTCGCCTTGATTCGATACTGAGTAAATAACTGAATGTTCTTGATCTCGGCCAGACGGCGCGAAGCGGTGAACAACTCGTTTTCGCTGTCGAGCAAATCGAGCAGGGTGCGCTCGCCGAGGCTGAACTGACGCTGGTAGGCGGTACGCACGGCGGTGCTGTGATCAACGTACTGCTGAGCGATCGGCACCTGCGCATTGGCGTTGTTCAGGGCGTTCCAGGCCAGGCCCAGTTCTTCGTTCAACTGACGCAGGGCGTTGTTGCGGATGTCCAGCGCCTGGTTCGACAGGTACGACTTGGATTCAAGGTCAGCCTTGTTGCTGCCGCCCGAATACAGATTGAAGCGCATGCGCAGCATGGCCTGCCACTCGTTGTTGTGGCCGTTCTGACCGTCGAGATCGTTGTCGGCAGTGCGACCCAGCTCGGCGTCGAAACGTGGGTAGAACGTCGACTTGGCGGTTTCGTACTGCTTCTCGGCAGCGGCGATATCGGACTCGGCCGAGCGCAGGATCGGGCTGTTTTCCAGCATCTGCGTACGGGCTTCATTGAGGTTGGCTGGCATCATCGCCATGAACGGCGCCGGGCGCTCCAACTGGTCAGGCATCTGGCCGACGGCACTGAGGAAGTTGGTCTCGGAGTCGGCGAGGTTGGTCTGTTCGGTGATCAGGTTGTTGCGGGCCTGAGCCATCCGCGCTTCAGCCTGATCAAGGTCAGCGCCGCTACCAACGCCGCGCTGGGTGCGTAGCTGGATCTGATCGTAAATGCGTTGGTGGCTCTTGAGGTTCTCTTCGGCCAGACGCACGAATTCGCGGCGGGTCAGCACGTCCAGGTAAACCTGGGCGACGGTCAGCGCGGTGCGCTCGGAAGTGCCGAGCAGCGAGTAGGCGCGGGAGTTGACGGTGGCTTGTTGACGCCCGACTTCGCTGGACGTGGCAAAACCGTCAAAAACCATTTGCGAGAGACGTAAACTTGACTCGCTGCGGTTCAAAGTTTCCCAGTGGTTGCCGCCACCGTTGGCGCGCGTGGTCACGCTGTCAGTGCCCTCACGGCCATAACCGCCCAGCAGATCGACCTTGGGCAGGTATCCCCCTTTGGCTGCCTTTAACTGATAATCCGCGGCCAAACGACTGTTGACCCCCGCCTGGATTTCCGGATGGACATCCAGTGCCTGTTGCATGGCTTCTGGTAAGGATTGTGCTTGGACAAAAGAGGCGGCGAGGGCGAACGGTAGAGCCTTGAACAAGTGCAAACGCATGGTAAAGATTTCCCAGGACTTCTTGTCTTGAATCACAGCAAAACGTGCTGCTGCGTCGGATGATTGGCGACCGGAATGACCGTATGTCGGAAAGTTCAAAATAGGAACTGGATCACACGCTGAGGGACAGGTCGCCGCGGAAATATCAATGTGACATTAGTGGGGCGATTGTTTAGGATGGCACCCAGAAGGTCAATAGTTTGGCATAAAGTTAATAGCGAAAGAATCTAGCCAAATTATTGACGAAGAACAGCGTCAATCTTGATTCGCAAATTTTTAAAGTACGTCCAGACTGAATCGGCGCCGAAGCCATCAGGCTATGGAAGTCAACTGAACGTGACACCCGGAGAGTCTTCAATGAGCAGTGTTGTTGCCATCGTCAAAAGCATTGTCGGTCAGGTATTCGTGGTCTCCCCCGAGGGTGTACGCCGCGTGCTCGTTGAAGGCGATCGCCTGTTCGTCGGCGACCAGATCGATACCGGCCTCTCCGGCGCCGTGTCGCTGGAACTGGCGGATGGCCGCACCCTGGACCTGGGCCGTGAAACCCAGTGGAGCGCCAACGCGCCCGACTCCAGCACTGACCTGGCCGAAGCCACCGCGCAGGCCGCGCCGTCTGTAGCCGAGCTGCAGCAGGCCATCGCTGCCGGTGCCGACCCGACCACCGCCCTTGAAGCCACCGCTGCCGGCGCTACCGCCGCAGGCACTGGCGGCGCGGCAGGCGGCGGCCACAGCTTCGTGATGCTCGATGCCACGGCTGGCCGCGTCGATCCGACCATCGGCTTCCCGACCGCGGGCATCAACGCCGGTGCACAAGCGGCACAGAACATCACCGGTGGCCAGACCAGCGACACCACCACCAACGCCCTGCGTGAGTCGACCCTGAGCCTCAGCGCCACGCCGACCATCACCGAAGCCGGCGGCGTGCTGGTGTACACCGCGACCCTGACCCAGGCGCCGTTGACCGACCTGACCATCACCCTGTCCAACGGCTCGGTGATCGTGATTCCGGCCGGCTCCACCACCGGCACCGTCAACGTGCCGCTGGCACCGAACGACACCGTTTATAACGATCCGACCCAGATCAACGTGACCGTCACCGGCACTACCGGCGGCAACGGCATTACCGTGACCCCGCCGACCATCCCGGCGACGACTCAGGTCACCGACACCATCGACACCACCACCGTCACCCTGACTGCTGGCAACAGCGTCACCGAAGGCGGTCAGATCACCTACACCGCGACCCTGACCAACCCGGCACAGACGCCGGTCACCGTCACCCTGTCCAACGGTTCGACCATCACCATCGAAGCCGGCCAGACTACAGGCACCGTCAACGTGCCAACCGCGCCGAATGACGTCTACAACAACGGCAGCACCGTCAGCACCACTATCACCGGTGCCACTGGTGGCAACTTCGAGAATCTGGTACCAAACACGACGCCAGCCGTAACGAACATCGTCGATTCGCGCGACACCACCGGCCTGACCCTCACCGCCACCGGTACCGTGGTCGAAGGTGGCCAGATCACCTACACCGCGACCCTGACCAATCCGGCACAGACGCCGGTCACCGTCACCCTGTCCAACGGTTCGACCATCACCATCGAAGCCGGCCAGACCACTGGCACGGTCAACGTGCCGACCGCGCCGAACGACGTCTACAACAACGGCGGCACCGTCAGCACCACGATTACCGGTGCGACCGGCGGCAACTTCGAGAATCTGGTGCCGAACACCACGCCGGCGACCACCACCGTTACCGACTCCATCGACACCACCAACCTGTCGCTGAGTGCCACCGGCACCGTCGCTGAAGGCGGCTCGATCGTTTACACCGCGACCCTGACCAACCCGGCCGGCACCCCGGTGACCGTGACGTTGAGCAATGGCTCCGTCATCACCATCGAGGCTGGCAAAACCACCGGCACTGTGACCGTTCCCGCGCCTGCGGATGACGTCTACGAAGACGCCGGCAAGGTCGAAGTCAGCATCACCGGCACCACCGGCGGCAATTTCGAGAACCTGGTGCCGAGCACCGTTCCGGCTGTTACCGAAGTCACTGACACCATCGATACCTCGACCGTCAAACTGACTGCCGATACTTCGGTCGCTGAAGGCGGCACCGTCACTTACACCGCCACCGTCGGTGCACCTGTGACCGGTTCGCCGGTTGTCGTGACCCTGGCCAACGGTCAGACCATCACCATCGAAGTCGGCAAAACCACCGGCACCGTGACCACCACCGCGCCGAACGATGCGTTGACCGGCAACCCACCGCTGACCAACGCCATCACCAATGTCAGTGGCGGTAACTACGAAAACCTCGTCGCCGACAAAACCCCGGTTTCGACCACCGTTACCGATACCGTCGACACCACCAACCTGTCGCTGACGGCGACCGGCAGCGTGGCCGAGGGCGGCTCGATCGAATACACCGCGACGTTGACCAATGCTGCCGGCTCGCCGGTCACCGTGATCCTGAGCAACGGCGCCGTGATCACCATCGAAGCCGGTAAAACCACCGGCACCGTGACGGTTCCGGCGCCTGCGGATGACGTATACAAAGACGCCGGCAAGGTCGAAGTCACCATCAACGGTGCAACCGGCGGCAACTTCGAAAATCTGGTGCCAAGCACTGTCCCTGCGGTCACCGAAGTGACCGATACCATCGACACCTCGACGGTCAAACTGTCCGCCGATACCTCGGTCGCCGAGGGTGGCACCGTCACTTACACCGCGACCGTTGGTGCGCCTGTGACTGGCTCGCCGGTTGTCGTGACTCTGGCCAACGGTCAGTCCATCACCATCGAAGTGGGTAAAACCACCGGCACCGTGACCACCACCGCACCGAACGATGTGCTGAACGGCCAGGCGCCGCTGAGCAACTCGATCACTGGCGTGAGCGGTGGCAACTACGAAAATCTGGTCGCCGACAAGACGCCGGTCAGCACCACCGTGACCGACACCGTCGACACCACCAACCTGACGTTGAGCGCCACTGGCTCCGTCGCTGAAGGCGGTTCGATTGTCTACACCGCGACCCTGACCAACCCGGCCGGCACCCCGGTGACTGTGACCCTGAGCAATGGCTCCGTCATCACCATCGAAGCCGGCAAAACCACCGGAACCGTGACCGTTCCGGCGCCTGCCGATGACGTCTACAAAGATGCCGGCAAGGTTGAAGTCAGCATTACCGGAACTACCGGTGGCAATTTCGAGAACCTTGTTCCGAGCACCGTTCCAGCTGTCACCGAAGTCACTGACACCATCGATACTTCGACCGTCAAACTGACCGCTGATACTTCGGTCGCTGAAGGCGGCACTGTCACTTACACCGCTACGGTTGGTGCGCCGGTGACTGGCTCGCCGGTTGTCGTGACTCTGGCCAACGGCCAGACCATCACTATCGAAGTCGGCAAGACCACTGGCACCGTGACCACCACCGCGCCGAACGATGCGTTGAACGGTCACGAGCCACTGACCAACGCGATCACTGACGTGAGCGGCGGCAACTACGAGAATCTTGTAGCGGATAAAACCCCGGTTTCGACCAGCGTCACCGACACCGTCGACACCACCAACCTGTCGCTGACTGCGACCGGCACCGTGGCGGAAGGCGGTTCGATCGTCTACACCGCAACCCTGACCAATCCGGCCGGTACTCCGGTAACCGTGACCCTGAGCAATGGCTCGGTGATCACCATCGAAGCAGGTAAAACCACCGGCACCGTGACCGTTCCGGCGCCAGCCGATGACGTCTACAAAGATGCCGGCAAGGTTGAGGTCAGCATCACCGGAACAACCGGCGGCAATTTCGAGAACCTGGTGCCGAGCACCGTCCCTGCGGTCACTGAAGTGACTGACACCATCGACACCTCGACCGTCAAGCTGACCGCCGATACCTCGGTGGCTGAAGGTGGCACCGTCACTTACACCGCCACTGTCGGTGCGCCGGTGACTGGCTCGCCGGTTGTTGTGACCCTGGCCAACGGTCAGACCATCACCATCGAAGTGGGCAAAACCACTGGCACCGTGACCACCACCGCACCGAACGATGCGTTGAACGGTCACGAGCCACTGACCAACGCAATCACTGACGTGAGCGGCGGCAACTACGAAAACCTGGTCGCTGACAAAACCCCGGTTTCGACCAACGTCACCGACACCGTCGACACCACCAACTTGACCCTGAGCGCCACCGGCACCGTGGCGGAAGGCGGTTCGATCGTCTACACCGCTACCCTGACCAATCCGGCCGGTACTCCGGTGACCGTGACCTTGTCCAACGGCTCGGTGATCACTATCGAAGCCGGTAAAACTACCGGCACCGTGACCGTTCCAGCACCAGCCGATGACGTTTACAAAGACGCTGGCAAGGTTGAAGTCACGATCAAAGACGCCGCAGGCGGCAATTTCGAGAACCTGGTGCCGAGCACCGTTCCGGCTGTTACCGAAGTTACCGATACCATCGATACGTCGACGGTCAAACTCACCGCCGACACTTCGGTAGCTGAAGGCGGGACTGTCACTTACACCGCCACCGTCGGCGCACCGGTAACCGGCTCGCCGGTTGTTGTGACCTTGGCCAATGGTCAGAACATCACCATCGAAGTGGGCAAAACCACCGGCACCGTGACCACCACCGCGCCAAACGATGCGCTGAACGGTCACGAACCGCTGACCAACTCGATTACCGGCGTCACCGGTGGCAACTACGAAAATCTGGTCGCTGACAAAACCCCGGTTTCGACCACCGTTACCGACACCGTCGATACCACCGACCTGACGTTGAGCGCCACTGGCTCCGTTGCCGAAGGTGGTTCGATCGTTTACACCGCGACCCTGACCAATCCGGCCGGTACGCCGGTGACCGTGACCCTGTCGAACGGCTCGGTGATCACCATTGAAGCAGGTAAAACTACCGGCACCGTGACCGTTCCAGCACCAGCCGATGACGTCTACAAGGACGCTGGCAAGGTTGAAGTTACGATCAAAGACGCCGCAGGCGGCAATTTCGAGAACCTGGTGCCGAGCACAGTTCCAGCCGTCACCGAAGTCACCGACACCATTGACACCTCGACCGTGAAACTCACGGCCGATACTTCGGTCGCTGAAGGCGGCACTGTCACTTACACCGCCACCGTCGGCGCACCTGTCACTGGCTCGCCGGTGACCGTGACCCTGGCGAACGGCCAGACCATCACCATCGAAGTGGGTAAAACCACCGGCACTGTCACCACCACCGCGCCAAACGATGCGCTGAATGGTCACGAACCACTGACCAACTCGATCACCGGCGTCACCGGTGGCAACTACGAGAATCTGGTCGCTGACAATACCCCGGTCAGCACCACCGTCACTGACACCGTAGACACGACGAATCTGTCGCTCAGCGCCACCAACTCGGTCGCCGAGGGCGGTTCGATCACCTACACCGCGACCCTGACCAACGCTGCAGGCTCGCCAGTCACCGTGACCCTGTCCAACGGTTCGGTGATTACCATCGACGCGGGCAAGACCACCGGCACCGTGACCGTTCCAGCACCAGCCGATGACGTCTACAAAGATGCCGGCAAGGTTGAAGTCACCATCAACGGTGCAACCGGCGGCAACTTCGAGAACCTCGTTCCGAGCACTGTTCCGGCAGTGACTGAAGTCACTGACACCATCGACACCACGTCGGTGAAACTGACCGCAACCGAGTCCGCTGCTGAAGGTGGCACCGTCACCTACACCGCCACTGTCGGTGCTCCGGTAACCGGCTCGCCTGTGGTCGTGACCCTGGCCAACGGTCAGAACATCACCATCGAAGTCGGCAAGACCACCGGCACCGTGACCACCACCGCACCGAACGATGCGTTGAACGGTCATGCGCCGCTGACTAACGCCATCACCGACGTGAGCGGCGGCAACTACGAGAATCTGGTTGCCGACAAAACCCCGGTCAGCACCACCGTGACCGATACCGTCGACACCACCAACCTGTCGCTGAGCGCGACCGGTACCGTGGCTGAGGGCGGTTCGATCGTTTACACCGCGACGTTGACCAATGCTGCCGGCTCGCCGGTCACCGTGACCCTGAGCAACGGCGCCGTGATCACCATCGACGCGGGTAAAACCACCGGCACCGTGACCGTTCCAGCACCTGCCGATGACGTCTACAAAGACGCCGGCAAGGTCGAAGTCACGATCAAGGATGCTGCGGGCGGCAACTTCGAGAACCTGGTGCCGAGCACCGTTCCGGCCGTCACCGAAGTCACCGACACCATCGATACCTCGACCGTGAAGCTGACCGCCGATACTTCGGTGGCTGAAGGCGGCACTGTCACTTACACCGCGACTGTTGGCGCTCCAGTGACTGGCGCACCTGTTGTTGTGACCCTGGCCAACGGTCAGACCATCACCATCGACATCGGCAAGACCACCGGCACCGTGACGACCACCGCTCCGAACGATGCGCTGAACGGTCATGAGCCGCTGAACAACTCGATCACCAATGTCAGCGGCGGCAACTACGAAAACCTCGTCGCCGACAAAACGCCGGTCAGCACCACCGTGACCGACACCGTCGACACCACCAACCTGTCGCTGAGCGCGACCCCGGCGGTGAACGAAGGCGGGCAGATCACCTACACCGCCACCCTGAGCAACGCCGCCGGCACTCCGGTGACCGTGACCTTGAGCAATGGCGCGGTGATCACCATCGACGCCGGCAAAACTACCGGCACCGTGACCGTCGATGCGCCGAAGGATGACGTCTACAAGGACGCCGGCACCGTTGAAGCGACCATCAAGGGCGCGACCGGTGGCGACTTCGAAAACCTGGTGACCAGCAACACTCCGGCGGTGACCACCGTCAACGACACCATCGACACCTCCACCGTGTCGTTGACCGCCACCGCCAACGTCGCCGAAGGCGAGACCGTGGTCTACACCGCGAGCGTGACCGCACCGGTAACCGGCTCGCCAGTTGTGGTCACTCTGTCCAACGGCCAGACCATCACCATCGCCGTCGGTGAGACCACCGGCAGCGTGAATTTCGTTGCGCCGAACAGCCCATTGGCGGGCGGCAGCTCGCTGAGCGTCGCCATCGACAAGGTTGCCGGCGGCAACTATGAGAACCTGGTGGCCGACAAGACACCGGCGAACACCTCGGTGTCGGACACCGTCGACACCACCAACCTGAACCTGACCGCCAGCGACTCGGTGGCCGAGGGTGGTTCGATTGTTTACACCGCGACCCTGACCAATCCGGCCGGGACGCCGGTGACCGTGACCCTGTCCAACGGCGCGGTGATCACCATCGAAGCCGGTAAAACGTCGGGCACCGTAACCGTTCCAGCTCCGGCTGACGACGTGTACAAAGACGCGGGTAAAGTCGAAGCAACCATTTCCAGCGCTACCGGTGGCAACTTCGAGAACCTGGTGCCTAGCACCGTTCCGGCCGTCACCAACGTGACCGACACCATCGATACCACCACGGTCAAACTGACCGCGACCGAATCGGCTGCGGAAGGTGGCACCGTCACTTACACCGCGACTGTCGGCGCGCCAGTGACTGGCTCGCCGGTCGTGGTGACCTTGGCCAATGGTCAGAACATCACCATCGAAGTGGGTAAAACCACTGGCGCCGTGACTACCACTGCGCCGAACGATGCGTTGACCGGCCACGCGCCGCTGACCAACGCCATCACCGACGTGAGCGGCGGTAACTACGAAAACCTCGTGGCGGATAAAACGCCGGTGTCGACCAATGTCACCGACACCGTCGACACCACCAATCTGTCGCTCAGTGCGACCGGCACCGTGGCCGAGGGTGGCTCGATCGTCTACACCGCAACCCTGACCAACGCCGCTGGTTCGCCAGTCACCGTGACCCTGTCCAACGGCGCGGTGATCACCATCGAGGCCGGTAAAACCTCTGGCACCGTGACCGTTCCGGCGCCAGCCGATGACGTGTACAAAGATGCCGGCAAAGTCGAAGCGACCATCTCCAGCGCTACCGGTGGCAACTTTGAAAATCTGGTACCGAGCACTGTGCCGGCCGTCACCAACGTTACCGACACCATCGACACCACCACGGTCAAACTGACGGCGACTGAATCCGCTGCGGAAGGTGGCACCGTCACCTACACCGCCACCGTCGGTGCTCCGGTAACCGGCTCGCCTGTGGTCGTAACCTTGGCCAACGGTCAGAACATCACCATCGAAGTCGGCAAGACCACCGGTACGGTCACCACCACCGCACCGAACGATGCGTTAACCGGTCATGCTCCTCTGACCAACGCGATCACCGGCGTGACTGGCGGTAACTACGAGAATCTGGTGGCCGACAAAACGCCAGTCAGCACCACCGTGACTGACACCGTCGACACCACCAACCTGTCGCTCAGCGCTACCAATTCGGTCGCCGAGGGCGGTTCGATCGTTTACACAGCAACCCTGACCAACGCCGCTGGCTCGCCAGTTACCGTGACGCTGAGCAACGGCGCTGTCATCACCATCGAGGCCGGCAAAACCACCGGCACCGTGACTGTTCCAGCTCCGGCGGACGACGTCTACAAAGACGCGGGCAAAGTCGAAGCAACCATTTCCACCGCCACCGGTGGCAACTTCGAAAACCTGGTGCCAAGTACCGTGCCGGCTGTCACCGAAGTCACCGACACCATCGACACCTCGACCGTCAAGCTGACTGCCGATACCTCGGTGGCCGAAGGCGGCACCGTCACCTATACCGCAACCGTCGGCGCACCAGTCACCGGCTCTCCGGTTGTGGTGACTCTGGCCAACGGTCAGAACATCACCATCGAAGTCGGCAAGACCACTGGCACCGTGACCACCACCGCACCGAACGATGCGCTGACCGGTCATGCGCCTCTGACCAACGCGATCACCGGTGTGACTGGTGGCAACTACGAAAACCTCGTGGCTGACAAAACCCCGGTCAGCACTAACGTCACCGACACCGTCGACACCACCAACCTGTCGCTGTCCGCGACCGGTACCGTGGCCGAAGGCGGCTCGATCGTTTACACCGCAACCCTGACCAACGCTGCAGGCTCACCAGTCACCGTGACATTGAGCAACGGCGCCGTGATCACCATCGAGGCTGGCAAAACCACCGGCACTGTGACCGTTCCGGCACCGGCCGACGATGTCTACAAAGACGCGGGTAAAGTCGAAGCGACCATCTCCACCGCTACCGGTGGCAACTTCGAAAACCTGGTACCGAGCACCGTGCCGGCTGTGACTCAGGTCACCGACACCATCGATACCACCACGGTCAAGCTGACCGCGACCGATTCTGCTGCGGAAGGTGGCACCGTCACTTACACCGCCACTGTCGGTGCGCCTGTGACCGGTTCGCCTGTCGTTGTGACACTGGCCAACGGTCAGAACATCACTATCGAAGTGGGTAAAACCACCGGCACCGTAACCACCATCGCACCGAACGATGCGCTGACCGGTCATGCGCCTTTGACCAACGCGATCACCAATGTGAGCGGCGGTAACTACGAAAACCTGGTCGCCGACAAAACGCCGGTCAGCACAACCGTTACCGACACTGTCGACACCACCAACCTGTCGCTGAGCGCAACCAACTCGGTCGCCGAGGGTGGTTCGATCATCTACACCGCGACCTTGACCAACGCGGCTGGCTCGCCAGTCACCGTGACCCTGTCGAACGGCGCTGTGATCACCATCGAAGCCGGTAAAACCACTGGCACCGTGACCGTTCCGGCACCTGCCGATGACGTCTACAAAGACGCCGGCACCGTTCAGGCAACGATCACCAACGCTACCGGTGGCAACTTCGAAAACCTGGTACCGAGCACCGTGCCGGCTGTGACTCAGGTCACCGACACCATCGACACCACCACGGTCAAACTGACCGCGACCGAGTCTGCTGCCGAAGGGGGTACCGTCACCTACACCGCGACCGTTGGTGCGCCAGTGACTGGCTCGCCAGTCGTGGTAACTCTGGCCAACGGTCAGAACATCACCATCGAAGTCGGCAAAACCACCGGCACCGTCACTACCACCGCACCGAACGATGCGCTGACCGGCCACGCGCCGCTGACCAACGCGATCACCAACGTCAGCGGTGGCAACTACGAGAACCTCGTTGCCGACAAGACCCCGGTCAATACCACGGTCACCGATACAGTCGACACCACCAACCTGTCGCTGTCCGCGACCGGTACCGTGGCCGAAGGCGGCTCAATCGTTTACACCGCGACGCTGACCAACGCTGCCGGCTCGCCGGTTACCGTGACGTTGAGCAACGGCGCCGTGATCACCATCGACGCGGGCAAAACCACCGGTACCGTGACCGTCCCGGCACCGGCTGATGACGTTTACAAAGACGCCGGCACCGTTGAGGCCACGATCAAGACCGCGACTGGCGGCAATTTCGAAAACCTGGTGACCAGCAACACCCCGGCCGTGACCAGCGTCACCGACACCATCGACACCACCACAGTCAAACTGACCGCGACCGAGTCTGCTGCTGAAGGTGGTACCGTCACCTACACCGCGACCGTTGGTGCACCGGTAACCGGTTCGCCAGTGACCGTGACTCTGGCCAACGGCCAGAACATCACCATCGAAGTCGGCAAAACCACCGGCACCGTGACCACCACCGCACCGAACGACGTGTTGACCGGTCATGCGCCACTGACCAACGCCATCACCAACGTCAGCGGCGGCAACTACGAGAACCTCGTTGCCGACAAGACCCCGGTCAGCACCACGGTTACCGACACCATCGACACCACCAACCTGTCCCTGAGCGCGACCGGCACCGTGGCCGAAGGTGGCTCGATCGTTTACACCGCAACCCTGACCAACGCTGCCGGCTCGCCAGTCACCGTGACGTTGAGCAACGGCGCCGTTATCACCATCGACGCGGGCAAAACCACCGGCACCGTCACCGTTCCTGCCCCAGCGGACGACGTCTACAAAGACGCCGGTACCGTGCAGGCAACGATCAAGTCGGCGACCGGTGGCAACTTCGAAAACCTGGTGCCGAGCACCACGCCAGCCGTGACCAGCGTCACCGACACCATCGACACCACGGGCGTGAAACTCACCGCCACGGGCACCGTGGCCGAAGGTGGCACCGTCACTTACACCGCTACCGTTGGTGCGCCAGTTACCGGCTCGCCTGTCGTCGTGACCCTGGCCAACGGTCAGACCATCACCATCGACATCGGCAAAACCACCGGCACCGTGACCAGCATCGCACCGAACGATGCGCTGACCGGTCACGCGCCGTTGACCAACTCGATCACTAACGTGACCGGCGGCAACTACGAAAACCTTGTGGCCGACAAGACCCCGGTCAGCACCACCGTGACCGACACTGTCGACACCACCAACCTGTCCCTGAGCGCCACTAATACGGTCGCCGAGGGCGGTTCGATCATTTACACCGCCACCCTGACCAACGCCGCTGGTTCGCCAGTGACCGTGACCCTGAGCAACGGCGCAGTGATCACCATCGACGCCGGTAAAACCACTGGCACCGTGACCGTTCCTGCCCCGGCTGATGACGTCTACAAAGACGCCGGCACCGTGCAGGCAACCATCACCAATGCCAGCGGTGGCAACTTCGAAAATCTGGTGCCGAGCACCGTACCGGCCGTGACCAGTGTCACCGACACCATCGACACCACTACTGTGAAGTTGTCTGCCACCGGTACAGCGGTTGAAGGCGGCAACGTCGTCTACACCGTCACCGTCGGTGCGCCAGTCACTGGTTCGCCAGTCGTGGTGACTCTGGCCAACGGCCAGACCATCACCATCGACATCGGCAAAACCACCGGCACCGTAACCACCACCGCACCAAATGATGCGCTGACCGGCCATGCGCCGTTGACCAACGCCATCACCAACGTGAGCGGCGGCAACTACGAAAACCTGGTGGCCGACAAAACCCCGGTCAGCACCACCGTGACCGACACCGTCGACACCACCAATCTGTCGTTGTCCGCGACCGGCACCGTGGCCGAAGGTGGCTCGATCGTTTACACCGCAACCCTGACCAACGCCGCTGGCTCGCCAGTGACCGTGACCCTGAGCAACGGCGCAGTGATCACGATCGATGCAGGCAAAACCACCGGCACCGTGACTGTTCCTGCACCAGCCGATGACGTCTACAAAGACGCCGGCACCGTGCAGGCCACGATCAAGACTGCCACCGGCGGTAACTTCGAAAACCTGGTGCCGAGCACCACGCCAGCCGTGACCAGCGTCACCGACACCATCGACACCACGGGCGTGAAACTCACCGCAACGGGTACTGTGGCCGAGGGTGGCACTGTCACCTACACCGCCACTGTCGGTGCGCCTGTGACTGGCTCGCCAGTTGTCGTGACCCTGTCCAACGGCCAGACCATCACCATCGACATCGGCAAAACCACCGGCACCGTGACCACCACTGCGCCGAACGACGTGTTGACCGGCCACGCACCGTTGACCAATGCGATCACCAACGTCAGCGGCGGCAACTACGAAAACCTCGTAGCCGACAAAACCCCGGTCAGCACCACCGTGACCGACACCGTCGACACCACCAGCCTGTCGCTGAGCGCGACCCCGGCGGTGAACGAGGGCGGCCAGATCACCTACACCGCCACCCTGAGCAACGCTGCCGGTTCCCCGGTAACCGTGACCCTGAGCAACGGCTCGGTGATCACCATCGACGCCGGTAAAACCACTGGCACCGTGACCGTTCCTGCTCCGGCTGACGACGTCTACAAAGACGCCGGCAGCGTGCAGGCGACCATCACCAACGCCAGCGGTGGCAACTTCGAGAACCTGGTACCGAGCACGACACCGGCCGTGACCAACGTCGCCGATACCATCGACACCACCACCGTCAGCATCACCGGCAGCACCTCGGTGACCGAAGGCCAGACCGCCAGCTACACCGTCAGCCTGACCCACCCGGCGCAAACCGACGTGAGCCTGAAAATCGTCTACAGCGGCACCGCCGCCGACGGTTCGGACTTCACTGGCGTGTACACCGTGAAGATCCCGGCGGGCGCCAGCAGCGCGCAGTTCAACGTCGCGACCATCGATGACAAGATCACCGAAGGCACCGAGAACTTCGTGGTCAAGATCGACTCGGCCACCGGCGGCAACTTCGAGAACCTGGCCGTCAGCAGCACCAACGGCAGCGTCAGCACCTCGATCATCGACAACGATGCGCCACCGGTCATCGACCTGGATGCCAACAACTCCAGCGGCGCCACCGGTGCCGACTACAAGGTGACGTTCACCGAAAACACCCCGGGCGCCGGCGTGTCGATTGCCGACACTGACCTGACGATCACCGACCCGGACAGCACCATGCTGACCGGCGCGACCATCGTGCTGACCAACCGTCAGGACGGCGACGCGCTGAACCTCGGCAACAGCGTCAACGGCATCACGATCAATGCCAACAGCACCAACGGCACCGTGACCCTGACCTTGTCGGGCAACGCGACGCTCGCCGACTACATGCAGGCGATCAAAAACATCACCTTCACCAACAGCAGTGAAGACCCGAGCACCGTGCCGCGGATCATCACCGTGACCGTGACCGATGGCGGTAACTACTCCAACACCGCGACCACCACGGTCAACGTGGTGGCGGTCAACGATGCGCCGGTTGCGGCTCCGGTCAACGTCACCGGCACCGAAGACACCCCGCTGATCCTCGGCTGGTCGACCTTCGGTGTGACCGACGTCGACAGCCCGGCCAGCAGCCTGGGCATCAAAATCACCCAGCTGCCGGGCGAAGGCAAACTGCAGTATCTGGACGGTTCGACCTGGAAAGACGTCGCCAACAACCAGACCTTCAGCAAGGCTGACATCGACGCTGGCAAATTGCGCTTCATGCCGGATGCCAACGAGTCGGGGGTCAACGGTTACGGCGGCACCGGTATGGGCAACAACCAGGCCGACTACGCACAGATCAAGTTCCAGCCAACCGACGGCCAACTGCTGGGCAACACCGGCACCGTGAAGATCGACATCACGCCAGTGGCGGATGCGCCGACCGTGAGCGTGGCCGACAACAGCGTGAAGTCCACCGGGCTGGTCAAGGAAGTCTGGACCGGCCTGTCGGGCCTGGGCACCAGCGGCAACGGCGCTGACTCGACCACGTTGAAAAACGTGATCGACGGCGCCGGCACCCCGAACTCCAGCACCAACGTGAATAACGTGCAGTCCGACGGCAGCGTAACCGCCGGTACCGCGTCGAAGACGTCGGGCCTGATCTATCTGGAAGCCGGCAAGACCTACAGCTTCAGCGGCGTGGCTGACGACAGCCTGCTGATCACCATTGGCGGCAAGAGCGTGGCGTCGGGTACCTGGGGCGCGGGCGGTGCGATCAGCGGTTCGTTCACCCCGACCACCAGCGGCTACTACACCCTGGACATCTACCACCACAACCAGAGCGGCCCGGGCAGCTATGACGTGAACCTGTCGGTCAACGGCAGCACGCCAATCGACCTGAGCAGCGCCGG
Source organism: Pseudomonas sp. YL2 (assembly GCF_023063025.1). Classification (NCBI taxonomy): domain Bacteria; kingdom Pseudomonadati; phylum Pseudomonadota; class Gammaproteobacteria; order Pseudomonadales; family Pseudomonadaceae; genus Pseudomonas; species Pseudomonas sp. YL2. Next base: position 228,574 of record NZ_JAJSLU010000008.1, read on the forward strand.
CGTGCCGATCTACACCGGGGTGCAGGATCTGGTGAATTCCGGTGTGACTGTCTCCGATCTGCACGGCACAAACGGCGAAGGCTATTACGACGGCTACAAGCTCAACACCGGCGCCGAAGGCACCACGGTGAAACTGTCGGCGATCAACACCGCGCTGACCGACACCGACGGCTCGGAAACCCTGAGCGTGAAGATCAGCGGCGCGCCGGTCGGCTCGGTTCTCTCCGACGGCAACGGTCACACCTTCACAGTCACCGCGAGCAACGGCGAAGCCAACGTCACCGGCTGGAACCTGGGCAGCCTGACCGTAACCCCGCCGACCTACTACAACGGCCAGTTCAACCTGACCGTGACCTCGACCTCCACTGAAATGGTCGGCGGTTCGGCCAGCAGCACCGCTACGATTCCGGTCACCGTGGTGCCCGCGGTGTACAACGCGGTGGTTGGTACCTCTGGCGACGACACCTTCAACGGTACCGATGGCAACGACATCATGGTTGCCGACATCGGTGGTCTGACCGTGGTGCCGGGCACCAACTACAACATCGCGTTCATGGTCGACAGCTCGGGCAGCATGAGCACCTCGTCGATCAACGCGGCCAAGGACTCGCTGACCTCGGTGTTCAACACCCTCAAGCAGAGCCTGGGCGGCAGCAACTCGGGCACGGTGAACATCTTCCTGGCGGACTTCGATACCCAGGTCAACAAGTCGGTGTCGGTGAACCTCAACGACCCGAACGCTCTGACCAAGCTCAAAGCCGTGCTCGACTCGATGGCGTCCGGCGGCGGCACCAACTACGAGGACGTGTTCAAGACCACGGCCAACTTCTTCCAGAGCGCGGAAGCTGTGGCGAACACCGGGGCGAAGAACCTCACGTACTTCATCACCGACGGCCAGCCGACCTACTACCAGAGCGGCGAGCAGACCAACCCGACGCTGTACGGCAGCGTGAAGTTCGACAGTGTGGTGACAACCAGCAACTACAAGCTGGGCGATACCTTCAGCACGTACATCGACAACACGCATTACCTGAGCATCACCGCCAGCGGTTATGCCCAGTTGCAGACCTACACTGGCCGTGGCTGGACCACCACCAACCTGGGCACGGTTCACGCTCAGGGTGATGGTACCTATGAGCTGTCGAGTCTGGCGGGCAGCGGCAGCAGCACCAGCTCGGCCACCACCGACAACTCGACCAGCAGCTTCGCCTTGCTCAGCGGTCTGTCGAATGTCGAGGCGATCGGTATCAACAGCGGTGTCAGCCTCAACGACCTGAAACCGTATGACTCGGATCACTCGCCGCAGACCAACATCGATCCGAAGGATCTGGCCAACTCGATCATCGGCCACACCGAAGCGACGCTGCCGGGCAACGACACCGTCAGCGGTGGCGACGGCAACGACATCCTGTTCGGCGACCTGGTGAGCTTCAACGGCATTGCCGGCGAGGGTTATCAGGCGATGCAGGCGTTCGTGGCGCAGCAGACCGGGGTCGACGTCAGCAAGGTCACCACCAGCAACGTGCACCAGTACATCACCGAGCACTATCAGGCGTTCGATGTATCCGGCGCACATGACGGCAACGACACGCTGCTGGGTGGCGCAGGCAATGACATCCTGTTCGGCTCGGGCGGCAACGACCTGCTCGACGGCGGCAAGGGCAATGACATCCTGCTCGGCGGCACCGGCAATGACACGCTGATCGGCGGCCAGGGCAACGACATCCTGATCGGTGGTTCCGGTGCCGACACCTTCGTCTGGAAAGCAGGCGACACCGGCAATGACGTGATCAAGGACTTCAACGCCAACGAAGGTGACCGCATCGACCTGCGCGATCTGTTGCAGGGTGAAACCGGCAGCACCATCGACAACTTCCTGAAGATCACCACGGTTGATGGCACGTCGTCGCTGCAAGTCAGCTCGGCGGGCAAGTTCAACTCCGGCGACGCGGCAGCCGCCACGCCGGACGTGACGATCAAACTGGAAGGCAACAACTGGTCGAGCGCCAACATTCACAACCTGATTGCCGGCAGCGATCCGACCATCAAGGTCGACCACAACAACAGCTGATGCGTGAACAAAACGGGCGCCCCCTGGGGGGGCCCGCACGCTTGCCGCGAACTCGGCGGGGGGGGGTTTCTCGGCCCCCCCCCAACCCCCGCGGCGTTGGGCTAGGCTGGT